>JAETON010000093.1 GCA_021771695.1 Lachnospiraceae bacterium
TCCTTTTCCTTTCTTCTCCTCATTTTCATTTTTTTTATAAAGGATTATATCATCTTCTATAAATCCAACCACGCTGCAGTCATATAGTTTTGATATTTTTTGCTTCTTTCCTGTTTGGAAATCATACAAATACAATGTTGACTGATTCTTCTCTTCATCATAATTTCTCCATACAAACTCTGATGAATTATAGACAAATCCAGAACCATTTCTATTCAAATATGATTTTTCAATATCTTTCCCATTTTCCTGATACTGATATAACTTTTGTTCTTCATCCATTTTTTTATCACATATATAATAGAATTTTCCATTTGCACTTATTAGATTTCTATACATGATCGAATCATTGGATTTTTCCACTTTTTCCGTCCATTCTGTTCCTCTTACATAGTTAGATTTCAAAGTTTTTAGATCCACCTGTTTAAATCCATAATAATTTCTCTCACGATAATAAAAATAATTTTTATAAAAACACCAATCTGAACGTACGTCATCAGCAACAAACTCCATCTCCTTAGTATCTGGATCAAACCTTACAACCTGAAGCAGTCCTAACTGTAAATATATCTGATTTTTATAAATATGAATTCCAAATATCCCTGGTTCAAATTTTTGATCATCAATCTCATCTGCGGTCAATATCTTTTCCGCATTTTTTCCATCAAAGTCACACCGATACAGGCAGTTATCGAATATATAATACAGTTTGTCCCGGCTCAATGCCAGCCCTGCTTCAACCAACCCATAATCATCAGATTCCTTAATGCTTCGACCATTAAATTGTTTCAGCTTGGCAATGGTTATCTTTTCTTTCGTTCTTCTGTCCACCCGGACAATCTTTAAATCCGCTGTTGCATAAAAAACATATGAATCATTTAATACAAGAGCTGGTTTATCTATATCTGTTCCATCGATAACTTTTTCCTTTTCCCAATTTACCAGCTTTGAAAGCGGTACCTTTTCTGATGTTTTTGTTAACTTTTGTGTTTGTGTTGAAGCTTTTGAAGCAGTTGCCCTTTCTGCCGCATTCTTTTTGCACCCTGTTAAGTATGATATTATGAAGCAAAGAAATATTATTAGGAGTATAGTATTTATATTTCTTTTATTTTCAGATTTTAATTTAAACATTTTCCTCTTCTTCCTCCTTTATAATATTTTTTACCAATTTTCTTTATCTGTCTCTTAAAGCTAGATGCTTTCTCGCACTTCCAGCCCTTATAAGTTCCCTTTGATTTTGGTGAAGACTTTTTATAGACAATTATTTTCCATGATCCTTGTGTGTTTTTTTCTCCAATTTTCATTCTTTTTGGTACTTTCTTATTTTTATTAGGAGCTTTCCATCCTCTCATTCTCCATGCTGCATAAATGGAAACCTCTCCCATTCCGTTCTTATTTGGTCCAAGATCAGCAACTACACAGTATAAATAATTTCCATTGTTTCTATTTATAATTACTCCTGAAAAAAATTTGTATCCTTTCTTTTTCAATGGAACTACAATATATGGAATTTCATCAGAAGCCACCACTTTCCCAAAAGCCGCCGTTTCAGGATCATGACTTTCATCTCCATACGGCTCAGATTTAGTTTTCTCATATTTATTTGTAATTTTTCCATCTGTACATGTCCTTAACTCACTATGATTAGTTTCCATGTAATACTTAGACTTATGCCCACTTGGATCCACATAGTTCACCGGATTATTAGCACAGTACACATACAGATGCCAGGTATCCGGTTCGTTTGTTTCTCCACGGTAGGTATCTTCCATCTTCCGGGTTGCGCTCAAGAGCATCCCTGATTTCATAGTGCTCCACACTTAACGGACTTCGTCCGAAAGGAAATAGTATCTGGTATTCAAGTAATAAAGTCCTGTCGTGCTGTCATAGATTCCCCCGGTATAGCACACTTCGTTATCAGCTTTATTATCCCCATTGACTGTGGTTTCCCCAAAGTCTGTATATTGGTAAG
>JAETON010000094.1 GCA_021771695.1 Lachnospiraceae bacterium
TAAGTCAGAAACCTTTTCAGTAAACGGGACACTTCCACGATATCAATAGGTTTTGCTATATGAGCATTCATACCGAACTCCAAGCAACGTTGTATGTCATCAGAAAAAGCATCTGCGCTCATAGCTATAATTGGAATCGACAGGGCATCAGGGTGATTCAGTCCCCGAATCGCTTTTGTGGCTTCATATCCTGTCATATGCGGCATTCGTATGTCCATAAGTATGGCATCATAATAACCTTCTGATGATTTTCCAAATTTATCCAGACATATCTGTCCATCTTCTGCCCACTCCAGTTCTACTCCCAAATCAGATAACAATTCTCTTGCAACCTCCCAGTTAAGCTCATTATCTTCAGCGAGTAGAATACGTCGTCCGGATAGATCAATATTTTGATCCAATGTCTGGTCATTTTCTGTTTCAATGTCCATATACTTACACAAAGCATGATACAGCGTAGATTTAAAAAGCGGCTTGGAAATAAAACCATCAATACCTGCTTCACGGGCCTCCGCTTCAAATTCACTCCAGTCATATGCAGAAATCAGCAGAATCGGTACTCCATCCCCTAAATTACGCCTGATTTCTTTTGCAACCTGAATCCCATTCATGCCAGGCAATTTCCAATCCAATAGAATGATTTGATAATCATCTCTCTTTTTATGGTGTTGGTTTACCAGTTCTATCGCCTTTTCTCCGCTTAATGTCCATTCGGCTTTTATTCCGATAGATTTTAGCGCGTCCGTGGCTGTCTCACATAATAATTCGTCATCATCAACCACGAGCATATTCCAGGATGGAAGAACCATATCCATATCCATTACAACCGCTTTCTCAAAATCAAACGTGAGAAGAAATTCGGTACCTACACCAAGCTCACTTTGTATATCTATGGTTCCTTCCATTGCATCCACAATATGCTTAGTTATCGCCATTCCCAAACCGGCACCCTCTGTTTTATGTATTCTGGCTCCATCCGCCCGACTATAGGATTCATATATTTTTTCCAGATATTCTGGCGACATGCCAATTCCATTATCTTTAACAGTGATATGAATTCGAACATAGTTTTCTCCCTTTGGAGAATTTTCTTCTGAGAGGAACAATCGTATGGAACCGCCCTCCAGTGTATATTTAGTTGCGTTAGATAAAAGGTTTAATAAAACCTGATTCAAACGAACACCATCGCACCAAACATTCTCAGTTAAGATATTTTCTACATGTATGTCAAAGGATTGCTTTTTTGATTTTATTTGTGGCTGTACAATGCTAACAATCCCTTCTATAACCTCTTTTAAAGAAATCTGCTCTGTTGTTAAAGTCAATTTTCCACTTTCAATTTTGGACATATCTAAAACATCATTAATCAACCCTAATAGGTGTTTACTAGATAATGTAATTTTTCTAAGACAATTCTGTAGTTGTTCTCGGTCATCTATGTGGGCTGTGGCAATCGCAGCCATGCCTACAATTGCATTCATGGGTGTACGGATATCATGGCTCATATTTGCTAAAAATTCACTTTTGGCTTTGTTCGCTTCAAGAGCTCCCTGCCGTGCCTTCTCCAATTCATGCATCTGAGAACGAATTATAAAGAAATACCGAATAAAAATCAATGATAGAAAAATCAAGATAGAAGCACAGGACAATCCTACCATAAACATGCGCAGTTTTCCCAGAGCGTCCACATTTTTGCTCAATATACTATAAGGCATTACCGATACTAAATACCACTCGGAACAGGGTAATGGTTTACCATATATTTGAAGTGTTTCACCATTCACTTCAAATGTTGTACCATATTCGTCATGATTCTTTAGTGCAGCACCAAATTTTTTAATAGAATTTTCTACAGATAGCTCATTTGCTGTAGCATTAAGCTGCTTTTGTAGTTGTTCAAAGAAATACCACAACTCAGTGTTGTCGTTCTGTATTACAAAACTACCGTCTG
>JAETON010000039.1 GCA_021771695.1 Lachnospiraceae bacterium
TACTACACCGAAAGGTGTGTTACTTGTTAAGTTGATTGAACCGCCCAGTGCCGAACGGCATGCTGGGTGGTGTGAGAGGTCGGGAAATTTTATTTAATTTTCCCTCCTACTCGATTATTGTGACATTATCATAAATGACTCACAAAAATGGCTTGTAAATCTGTAAAAAAATATTGACGGAATGAGAAGTCCGTGCTATACTCAATACGCTAGACTTTAGCGTTGGAAGAAGGTCTTTTTTTTATGCCTTATTTTAATTAATAAACATAATGGAGGTGGAAGTTGTGCGCACAAAGATCACATTAGAATGTACAGAATGTAAACAGCGTAATTACGACATGACTAAGGATAAGAAAACACATCCTGAACGCATGGAAACAAAAAAATACTGTAAATTCTGTAAAAAACACACATTACACAAAGAAACTAAGTAGTTTTCCGGTAATAATTAAGGAAGTGGAGTATGGAAAAAACTAACAAAGCAAAAAAAACAAGTTGGTTCAAAGAATTAAAAGCTGAATTTAACAGGATTATCTGGCCGACAAAAGAAAAAACTGCAAAAGAAACAGCAGTTGTAGTTATCTGTGCTATTATTATCGGAATCATTGTTGCAGTTCTTGACATGGGACTCCAGTATGGAATCCAAGCATTGGTAGGATAAAGGTAAGGAGAATTTATGGCAGAAGCAAATTGGTATGTTGTTCACACTTACTCAGGATATGAAAACAAAGTAAAAGCGAATATCGAAAAAACCATTGAGAACCGTAAGCTTCAGGATGTGATTTTAGAGGTTCGTGTACCACTGGAAGATGTGGTGGAGCTGAGAAATGGCGTGAAAAAGCAAGTATCTAAAAAAATGTTTCCGGGATATGTGTTGATTCACATGGTGATGAATGATGATACATGGTATGTTGTGAGAAATACTAGAGGTGTCACAGGATTTGTAGGGCCTGGATCAAAACCGGTGCCGCTTACTCCTGCTGAAATGAAACCATTAGGAATCCAGATCGGTGGAGGAGCACGGAAAGAAGCACCAAAACGAGAGAAAATTGAAATCGATGCAGAAATTGGTGATATGATTGTCGTAACTTCTGGTGCTTGGGAAGGAACAACAAGTGCAATCACTGCAATCAATGAACACAAGCAGACAGTAACCATTGAAGTAGAGATGTTTGGAAGAGCTACTTCTGTGGAAATTGATTTCTTAGATATTAAGAAAATGTAACGAAAAATAAGAAATACAAGGAGATTTCTTATTTGAGACAAAGTGGGAGGGCTATCCCGTAATTACCACAATAATCAGGAGGTTAACGATTATGGCAAAGAAAGTAGAAGGTTATATCAAACTTCAAATCCCAGCAGGAAAGGCAACACCAGCACCACCAGTTGGACCGGCACTTGGACAGCATGGTGTAAACATTGTACAGTTTACAAAAGAATTTAACGCAAGAACAGCAGATCAGGGAGACTTAGTTATTCCTGTAGTTATTACTGTATATCAGGATAGAAGCTTCAGCTTCGTAACAAAGACTCCGCCGGCAGCAGTATTATTAAAGAAAGCTTGTAATATTCAGTCTGGGTCTGGTGAACCAAATAGAAAGAAAGTAGCTACTATTTCTAAAGAAGATCTTCAGAAGATTGCTGAAACAAAAATGAAAGATTTAAATGCAGCAACAATCGAAGCAGCTATGAGCATGATTGCTGGTACTGCAAGAAGTATGGGAATCACCGTAGAAGAGTAGAGACGAAACGCTCATAGAGCGTAACTACCTTAGTATAAGTTAAAGAAGTGGGAGGGCTAGCTCCCGATATTACCACAGGAGGTATTTTAGAATGAAAAAAGGTAAGAGATATGTAGAACTTAAGAAATTAGTGGATAAGACAGCAGCTTATGATCCACAGGAAGCAGTTTCTTTAGTTAAAAAATTAGCGAATGCAAAATTTGATGAAACAATCGAAGCACACATTCGCCTTGGAGTAGACGGACGTCAGGCTGACCAGCAGATTCGTGGAGCAGTTGTACTGCCTCATGGAACTGGTAAAGAAGTGAAAGTTCTTGTATTTGCGAAAGATGCAAAAGCAGAAGAAGCAAAAGCAGCAGGAGCTGAATTTGTCGGAGCAGAAGAATTAGTACCAAAAATCCAGAAAGAAAACTGGTATGATTTCGATGTAGTTGTAGCTACTCCCGATATGATGGGTATTGTTGGCCGTTTAGGACGTGACCTTGGACCAAAAGGATTAATGCCAAACCCTAAAGCCGGAACTGTAACAATGGACGTTGCAAATGCAATTAAAGAAATTAAAGCAGGTAAAATCGAATATAGATTAGATAAAGCAAATATCATCCATGTACCAGTTGGAAAAGCTTCATTTAGTGAAGAACAATTAGCGGACAACTTCCAAACGTTAATCGATGCAATTATCAAAGCAAAACCTGCAGCAGCAAAAGGTCAGTATTTTAGAAATGTAACAATTTCTTCAACAATGGGACCTGGAGTCAAGATTGATCCAACAAAATTTGCTTAATTTTTAACAATTTCCCCTCTATTATTCGTAGAGGGGATTTTTGTGCCAAAAAATAGAATTATTTGTCAGGGATATGTCAAATAAATCGAAAGTCAGAGAGGAAAAAGAAATGAAAGATTTAACCACAGGAAATCCGTTTCAGGTTATTTTAAAATTTACGCTTCCTATGTTGTTTAGTATGATATTTCAGCAGGTATACAGTGTTGTAGACAGTGTAGTAGCCGGTCAGTACATAGGTGTAGATGCTTTAGGAGCGGTAGGAGCCTCACAACCGATTACTGCAATTTTTATAGCAATTGCAGTGGGAACCGGAATGGGGATTAATGTTGTTATATCCAATTTTTTTGGAGCTAAAAAATACAAAAGAGTAAAAAGTACAATTTCAACATCTGTAATTACAGTGATTGTAATGAGCATTATTTTGACTGCTTTTGGTATTTTGACTTGCAGCCCAATGTTAAAATTACTATCAACACCATCTGATATTTTCTCAGATGCGGCGTTGTATTTGCGGATTTATATTTGGGGTGTTGCATTTTTGATGTTGTATAATGCAGCAACTTCAATTTTTACAGCATTGGGAGATTCTATGACGCCATTGTTATTTTTGATTTTTTCTTCTGTGTTAAATATTATTCTGGATGTTGTGTTTGTTGCCAGCTTTCATATGGGTGTAGCCGGCGTAGCATGGGCAACTTTTATTGCACAGGGATTGGCTTCTGTACTGGCTGTTGTTACCGTATTTTTAAAAGTTCAAAAAATTAAGACTGCAAATTATAAGAAATTTAATATGGTTTTATTGCGTAAAATTATGACCATTGCAGTACCAAGTATTATGCAGCAGTCATTTGTTTCCATTGGACAGTTGTTTGTGCAGGGAAGAATTAATAGCTTTGGTTCTGTAGTTGTTGCGGGATATTCTGCAGCATTTAAAATACAGATCTTTATTCTGGCAGCTTTAGGAACAGTTTCTAATGCGATTTCCAGTTTTACGGCACAGAATCTTGGAGCGGGGAAAAAAGACCGAATGAAAGAGGGGGTTAAAATTGGCTTGAAAATGATTTTATGCATGTCAATGTTATTCTTCATTGCGGGATATTTCTTTGCAGAACCTTTGATGCGTTTGTTTATGGATGGAAAAACGCAGGCATCTTTGAATGGAATAAAAGTCGGTATCGGATTTTTACATATCGTAACACCGTTCTATTTGGTGATTTGTATTAAATTTGTCTGTGATGGAGCATTGAGAGGAATGGAGGCCATGAAGGCTTTTATGGCATCAACTTTTGCGGACTTGATTTCGAGAGTTGTATTATCCTTTTTGTTTTCTGTTCCGTTTGGATATATCGGAATCTGGTGGGCATGGCCGGTAGGATGGTTGATTGGTACTAGTGTTTCCGGTTATTATTGTAAAAATCAACTGAAAAAATTATAAAAAAATTTGACAATGATAGAATTCTATGATAGTATATCAAAGTATTACTGCCGAAGACAGCAGGTGCCGTAAGGCGTAACGTATGACTACCTGCCGAGGAGAATATTAGTTATATGCTAATTATGCCCTTTGTCTTTGGAGACGAAGGGTTTCTTTATATTGTGCGGCGGTACACGAAAATAAATCAAGGAGGTGCACCAACAAAATGGCAAAAGTTGAATTAAAACAACCAATTGTAGACGAAATCAAAGACTTACTTACAGATGCTCAGTCCGCAGTATTAGTTTCTTATCGTGGAATTACTGTAGAAGAAGATACAGCTATGCGTAAGGAATTAAGAGAAGCAGACGTTGAATACAAAGTATATAAAAATACTATGCTTCGTTTTGCAGTAAAAGATACAGAATTTGATTCATTATCTGGAGATTTGACAGGACCTACTGCAATCGCTGTATCTAAGACAGATGCAACAGCTCCTGCAAGAATCTTAGCTAAATATGCAAAGAATGTTGAAGCTTTAGAGATGAAGTCTGGAGTAGTAGAAGGAACATTCTATGACAAGGATGGTATTCAGGTGATTGCAAGCGTTCCATCAAGAGACGAATTACTTGCAAAATTCCTTGGAAGCATCCAGTCACCAATTACAAACTTTGCTCGTGTTATTAAGCAGATCGCTGAAAAAGACGGTGAAGCTGCAGAAGCGGCAGCTGAATAATGATTAATAAGATTAAAATAAATATTAGGAGGAAATTATAATGACAACTCAGGAAATTATTGAAGTTATCAAAGGTTTATCAGTATTAGAATTAAATGAATTAGTAAAAGCTTGTGAAGAGGAATTTGGTGTATCTGCAGCAGCAGGTGTAGTAGTAGCAGCTGGAGCAGCTGGCGGAGAAGCAGCAGAAGAAAAAGATGAATTCGATGTTGAATTAACAGAAATCGGATCTGCCAAAGTTAAGGTTATCAAAGCTGTTCGTGAAATTACAGGATTAGGATTAAAAGAAGCAAAAGAATTAGTTGACGGAGCTCCTAAAGTAGTGAAAGAAGCTGTATCTAAAGCAGAAGCTGAAGACATCAAAGCTAAATTAGAAGAACAGGGTGCAAAAGTAACTCTTAAATAATTCAGAGAGATACTTCCGATTGATTTAAGAAGTAATGCTGCCGTGCTGACTTATGTCGGTACGGCAGTTTTTTCATTACATAAGGAGGTTTTTATGCGGAAAATTATTGACGATGTCCGATTGATTTATAAATGCTGTTATCTCTATTATATGGAGAGAAAAAATCAAATAGATATTTGCCGCATTTTGGGATTGTCTCGAACCAGTGTGTCCAGAATGCTGGAGCTGGGGAGGCAAAAAGGTATCGTGCAGATTGATGTGATCAATCCGGATGAATTTAATTATGGTGAATTGGAACAAAAACTTCAAGAAAAATACCGTCTAAAAGAGGTAATCGTGGTGGATAGTGATCCATTGGATTCCAAAGAAAAGCAGAGAGAAAAACTGAGTGAGGCTGCATTTACATTTTTAACGAAAATTTTAAAAGATGGTGACTGTGTGGGAGTCAGCATGGGGAGAACGCTGCATTATGTAACAGAAGTGGTGAAAGAGTATGATTTTGAGAAGCAGGATCTTCTTTTTGTGCCAATGTATGGAGGAATATCCCAAAAAAGGACCAGCCGTATGGATGTCCAGTCAAACCGGATTGCCGTAGAATTCGCAGAAAAATTTGGCGGAGATTACATTCAATTTCCGGCACCCGCTGTTTTTTCATCGAAAAAGGTAAAAGATATTTTTTTAAATGAAGAAACAATGCGGTATATTTATCGCTATTTTAATAAGCTGCGAGTTGCAATGCTGGGAATTGGAGTTCCGGAAGCAGGAAAAACCGGACTGTTTTATGAAGGGTATTTAGATGAAAAAGAGTTAAAAGAATATTTAGAAAATGGAGCAGTTGGAGAGGCAGCATTAAGGTTTTATGATATTCATGGAAATATGGAGCCGTTTTACAAATTTAATGAAAGAGTCGTTGGGATTGAACATGAGCAGCTTTTAAAAATTGAAATGCGGATTGGAATTGCAGGCGGAGCGTATAAATCGGAGGCGGTAAAAGGAGCCATTTGTTCCGGCGATATTAATATCTTGATTACTGATATTGCGTGTGCAAAAGCAATGCTGAATGAATAATATAAATACAAATGCTTTTATTATTTTATAAAAAAGAACATTTAAACAAATGTTCTATAAATAAAATTGAATATGCATAAATGAATGGTTAAAATAGGAGCATCCAAAGAAAAATACCAATGATAGGAGGTAAATATTATGAAAATTTCTTTAGGGTGCGATGAGGCAGCATATGATTTAAAGATAATGATAAAAGAGCATTTGGAAAAACAAGGACATATAGTCATTGATAATGGTGCAGAGGCAGGAGAGACTGTTTTATATCCGGATGTGGCTGCAAGGACATGCCGGAAAGTGACAAGTGGGGAAAGTGACAGAGGAATTCTTGTGTGCGGAACAGGAATTGGGATGGCAATGACTGCCAATAAAATACCGGGGATTCGGGCAGCAGTGGGGCATGATCCTTTTTCTGTGGAACGGTCTATATTAAGTAATAATGCCAATGTTTTATGCATGGGAGCAAGAATTATTGCTCCGCAGCTGGCATTATATCTTTTAGATGTTTGGATGAAACTGACATTTCAAGATGGTTCATCAACTCCGAAAGTGGAGCGGATTATGTACTATGAACAGCAGTTTGTGAAATAGAGGGAGGATATACGTATGGATGAAATTTTAAATGCATCATTGGAAGAAATGGGAATGGCAGATTTTGACTGCAGTTGTGGGAAACATCATAAAATGAACATAAAGAAGTTAATTATGGGAAAAGGGGTTTTGCCAAGAATTACAGAAATAGCCGAACCGTTTCAAGATAGAAAGATTTTAATGGTTAGCGATCATCATACATTTACAGCAGCAGGAGAGCGGGTGCTTGAATATCTTGAAAAAGATCAATATATGGTAAAAAATCTGATTTTAGATTCTGGAAATGATATTTTGATTCCAGATGAAAGGGTAGTAGGAAAGGTTCTGTTAAATATTGAACCAAAAACAGGATTATTAATTGGTGTAGGTTCTGGAAGTATCAATGATACGGTCAAATATATTTCCTCAAGAACCAATATCCCATATGTTATTGTTTGTACGGCACCTTCCATGGATGGGTATGTGGCAGATGGTGCACCATTGATTTTGGATGGGCGTAAAATCTCTTTTCCTGCCACGCTTCCATATGGAGTTCTTGGTGATACAGAGATTATGAAACATGCTCCGCAAAGATTGATTCAGGCAGGGTTTGGTGATGTTTTAGGAAAATTAACAGCATTGGCAGATTGGAAACTGGCGAGAGAATTAAATGGAGACGAATATTGTCAGACCTGTGTTACCTTGGTACAGCGTGCATTGAAAAAGGTGTTGAATCATGTAGATGGATTGGCAAAACGAGAAGATAAAGCAATTTTGTATTTAATTGAAGCGTTAAATTTAACAGGAGTTGCTATGGGGCTGCTTGGTATTTCCAGACCCGCTTCCGGGGCTGAGCATATGTTGAGCCACTATTGGGAAATGGATTTTATTGCAAAAAAAAGATTTCCGGAACTGCATGGAATTAAAGTAGGAATCGCAACACCGATTATTGCGGAAGTATTTCAAATGATGCAGGATGATATACCGGAAAATGTTATGAAAGAAGTCCCTGACAGAGAATACTGTGAAGATATGCTTAGGCGCGTTGGGGCTCCGGTTTTCCCTATAGAAATTGGGATTGACGGAGAATTGTTTTATCAAAGTATTTTGGAAGGATATAAAGTACGCAGCCGGTACAGTGTGTTACAGCTTGCAGTAGAGCATGGAAAAATTCAGAACATTGCAGAGAAAATATCCAGCCGTATTTATGAATGATGAATATTGAAAAATAGTATCGAAATGTCTGCCAATATGATATTATAATAGATGAAAAGGAATGAAAAAGGAGGAAAGAATGAAGCAGTTTTTGAAAAAATGTATAATTTGTGCTGTTGCTGCTATTTTGGCGTTTCCTGCAGTTTCGATGATCGGATTAAAAAATGTGCAGGCAGCAGATCGGAAGGAGTCTTGGCAGACGGGAATTGTAGAGCTGCAAGGAAAAGAAAAAGTTAAAACCAAGAAAACAGCAAGGGATACCTATAATTCCTATGCTTCGCGGAAAGAAGCATCTACGTGGGATATGGATTATGATACATCTGCAGGTGTTGCTGTTGGAGGAGAAATCTATTTAAATTATGAATCTTATTTGGACAACGCTGAGTATACGTGGAGTGCAGAGAAAGGAAATGTTAAAGTAACAGGAAATGGAAGTCAGGCAGTTGTATCCGGGAAATATACTGGAACAACAAAAGTTATCGTCAAGGTAAAAGGAACGGATTGGTATGGAGACTCGGAAATAGAAACGAAAGAGATAGCCATTCAAGTCACGAATCCAAAACTGAAAACAACAAAAATCGGCACAGTGATGTATTATGAGGGAAGAATCCAGACAACCGGAGTATCCTCTGCAGGGGCATATAGAATTTGGTATGATGTGGATGACAGCAGCAATTTTAATCTCTACAGTGATGGTTCCTTTTATGGATGGACGAAGCAGACGAGAAAAGCCGGGGTTTATGCAGATGGTAAGTATCTTGGTACAGTTATGATAAAGATTACCAATCCAACGTGGAATATTGGATATTATATGGTAAAGAAAGGACAGACGAAGTCTTTTGCTGTGAAAGGTGCCAGTGGATATACACCGGTTACATACAAGATTGGAAATAAAAAGTATGCGGCGGTATCAAAGACAGGAAAAGTGAAAGGAAAGAAATACGGGAAAACAACGTTGTCTGTGTATGTTGACGGCGTCAGCAGTAAGATTGACCTGTATATTGTAAAATCAAAGGTTTATACAGCGGTAAATAAAGCACACTCTATTTGTAAGAGCAGTCCAAAATACAGTCAGGCAAAACGAATGAAGAAGGGGTATGTAGACTGCAGTTCCTTTGTTTGGAAATCATATAAGAAATCGAAAGTTTATTTTGGAAGTAAGAAGTATGCACCAACAGCTGCCGATATTGCAAAATGGTGCAGTAAAAAGAAGAAGTTATTGAAGTTTTCATCTTATAATAAGAAATCAAATAAATTGAAACCGGGAGATTTGATTTTTTATAAAAAACGCAGTGGTAAGAACGGTAGATATAAAAATATCGATCATGTGGCAATGTATGTAGGAAACGATACAATTGTGCATGCAGATGGACGCAGTGTTTCCTATTCTTATCCTTGGTATCGAAAGGCAGCAGCGATTGCCAGACCAGTAAAATAAATAGGCAAAATGAAAAAGAAATCTTTTTGAATGAGAAGATTTCTTTTTTATTTCAATGGAAAGATTTGCTTAACGTATTTAAAATAAGTAGCTGCAAAATATATTACAAATGGTAATATTACCGCTTGTAATATAAGGAAAGATATAGTATAATAAAACCAGAAAAATTGAAGGAGGAAGAAAATGGTTGGAATATTAATTGCAACACATGGAGATTTTGCTGCTGGTCTTTTAAGTGCTGTGGAGTTAATTGCCGGAAAACAGGAAAAGGTGGAGACCATAGGGCTGCATCATGAAGATGGAATTGAAGAGTTTGAAGAAAAGGTAAATCAAGCATTGGACACTTTAGATGAAGGTGACGGCGTCATCGCATTTGTAGATATTTTAGGAGGAACACCTTCTAATGTCATCTTTAGAAGCCTTGCCAGAAAGAAATTTAAAGCAATTGCCGGAGTCAATATGGCGATGGTTGTACAAGCAGTTATGATGCGGGATGGAATGACAGAAGATGAACTGTATGAAACGGTTATGGAAGTTGGAAATCAGCCGCCGATTCTTCTTCATGAGATGTATGAGGAAATGGCAAATGAGGAAGAAGACGAAGAAGACGAAATTTAAGAATACCCATTTTGCTATATTAAGAAAAGGAAGAGATACCCGAAAAGAAAAGGTATCTCTTCCTTTTTGTGAAAAAGTATAGAGGAAAGGCAGCTCTGTTAGAAACAGAACTGCCGAAAAGAAATAGACGTTTATGTGCAGGAATTTGATTCCTTGACACCATTACAAAATAGAGTCTGCAAATACAGTCATTGCTTTTTTCACATCTTCTTTGATGCCTTCCTTACCTGCGGCGATTAAATCATGGAAAAATACTTTTTCGTTTTCGTTGTTTTCAATCATTTCTTTGATTTTGTTTCCACCTGCCATGGCACCATATGTATAATAGTTGATTTTTGTAATTCCGTTATGGATGGCTGTTTTGAAATCTTCATCTGAAACACCAGAACCGCCATGCATAACAAATGGAATATCAATTTCGTTTTTGATTTCTGTAATACGATTTAAGTCAAGTTTAGGTTCTGTAAGATAAACACCGTGTGTTGTTCCAAAGGAAATTGCTAACGCATCTACGCCGGTTCCTTCTACAAAGTTTTTCGCAGTGACAGGATCTGTGTAGCAGTCATCTAAAGATGCGAAGTCTTCGGCACCAACAGCACCTCTTCCTTCTCCGCCTCCTACAGAAGATGTAAAAATATGTCCAAGCTCAGCCTCTACAGAAACACCGGCAGCATGAGCAATTTTTACAACCTCTTTGGTTTCTTCAAAGTTTTCTTCATAGCTCTTTGCAGAAGCATCATACATGATAGAAGTGAAACCGAGACGGATTGCCTGAATACACATATCAAAAGAAGCACCATGATCTAAATGAACACAAACCGGAACAGAAGCACGTTTGGCATAATCCAGCATGATTGGTCCGATTTCTTGGAGAGAAATCAGATTTTCATGAACTTCTGCGTGTTGGATAATGACAGGAATCTGAAGTTCCTCAGCAGCAGAAATAACTGCTTGGATAGATTCCAGATTCGGAACATTAAAAGCCCCAACAGCATATTTCTTTTCTTTGGCATCTTTTAAAATTTCTTTCATTGTTACTAACATATTAAATACCTCCGTGATAAAAAAGACAGTTTTCTTTGATTTGATTATAACCAATGGTAATATAAAAGTCAATAAAATATTACCATCGGTTATCTAAAAACATACAGGAACGAAGTGTCTTTAGGTTATCTGCAATGGAGCGTCCTTTGAAAAACAGCCCTGAGGTTCCGCCAGTGAACATGGAAGCACCTGCATCTGCCAGAGAAGAAATTGTCCTGGAATTTACATTTCCGTCTGCTTGAATAGGAGTTGAAATGTTCGATGTTTTCAACAAAAGAGACATCTGGCGGATGTGGCTGACAGCATTTGGCTGTAATGTCTGCCCTGAAAAACCGGGATGAACAGTTAGTTTTAAAATCCAGGCAGCTTCATTGGCTAAATCTAGAAAATCAGCACTTGGGGGAGTATCAGCTTTATAACATAAAACCGGCTCGGCACTATATTTTCGAATGAGTTCAAATGTGTGGAGCGGATGTTCCAATGCCTCATAATGTACACCAATATAATCTGCACCAGATTTAGCAAACCGTTCAATCATGGATTCCGGATGATAAACTGCAAGATGAGCTTCAATAGGTAGACAAGTTTTATCAGCCATTTGTTCTAAAAGAGTATCACCGAGAATAAAGCATTGATTAAATTGTCCATCAACAACATCATAATGAAAAAAATCAACGCCGGCATTTTCAACTTCTTTGATTTGAGTTTCCATGTTGAGCAGATCCATACAGGAAACAGAAGCTGAGACAGCAGGGCGGGAAAAATTTATTGTTTTCATAAATAGAGAATCTCCTTTTTCAATTAAAAATATATAAAGTTCTTTCAGTATAAAAAAGAAAATGTAAAATTTCAACAAAATATTACCGATGGTTATAAACTTTGTGAAAAATAAATAAAAATATTTATAAAATACGTCAAAATTCACAAAAAAGAACAAAATTAGTAAAAAATATTGACAAAAATGTTGATAGTGTTATCATAAATATAACCAGTGGTAATAATACCAAGGGTAAAAGAAATGTGAGAAAAAAGTGAAAGGAGAAATGTTATGAACATCGAAGGAATTGTACTTGTTAGGATTGATGACCGACTAATTCATGGACAGGTAATGACCTCATGGCTCAATTACACAGGTGCCAACAAAATCATGATTATTGATGATGGAGTTGCAGGAGACAAATTTATGAAAAGCGTATTAAAAACCTGTGTACCGGCAAATGTCAAACTTGCGACGTTTACGGTTGAAAAAGCGGCAGTTCGGCTGAAAAAAGGATTTGCAGGAGATAAATGTATTATTCTTGTAAAATATCCAGAAACCCTATACCGCTTGATGAAAGAAGGAGTCATTTTTGACGAAATCAATATCGGAGGAATGGGTGTGAGCGGTACGAGAACGAAATTTTTCCGAAACATTTCTGCATCTGAGGAAGAAAAACAGATGTTGAAAGAAATGGTAGACGCAGGTTCTAAAATCAGTGTCAGAATTATTGCGGAAGATAGTGCGACAGATATTTCAAAGATGCTGTAACTGTAAAAAGTCTAGAACTTTTATTCTTTGCTGAATATATGAGAAACTGGTAAATCAAGCTTTGAAAGATGAAGGAGGAAACAAATGCATATATCATTATTTCAAGCAATTTTAATCGGTATTGTATATTATCTTGGTAATATCGGTACCCCTTGGCTGTCATTATTAGGAAGTATTTCCGTTGTTTACAAACCATTAGTGGCAGGCACATTGGTAGGATTTATTTTGGGAGATCCTGTACAGGGATGTATCATTGGTGCAGCAATTAACCTGCCATATGTAGCATTCATTTCTGCTGGTGGTACGGCACCTCAGGATCCGGGACTTGCAGGTACAGTAGGTACTGCATGGGCACTGGCTGCAGGGGTTAATCCGGCAGCAGCTGTAACTATCGCATTGCCGCTTGGACTTCTTGGTACCATGATTTGGGTAGCTCATATGACATTAGATGTAACTTTTGTACATATGGCAGATAAAGCAGCAGATGAAGGAAATCTTGATAAAATCTGCTTTTATCATGTAGTTCCGCCGCAAATATTAATGTTCTGTTTATGTGTAATTCCGGCAACGATTGCAACTTACTACGGCTCTACTGCTGTACAAGGATTGATTCAGCAGTTAACAGGTAAACCATTAACTGTATTATCTGTAATCGGTGGATTGCTGCCTGCTTTAGGTATTGCAATGAACCTTCGTGCGATTTCCAGACCGGGAACATTACTGTTTTACATGGTTGGATTTATCATGGTTCAGTACATGGGTCTTCCGGTAATTGCAGTCGCAGTATTAGGCGGAGTCATTGGATACTTCTATACAGTTCTGTTAAACAATAATGCAGCACCTGCACCGGCAGACGGAGCGGCCGCAATGATTGATGACGATGATGAGGAGGATTTTTAATATGGCAGAGAGAAAATCATTAAGTAAAAAAGATGTGGTAAAAGCATTTTGGAGATGGACATTCTTCTCACATGCGAATTATAACTATGAACGTTTGGAAGCAACAGGTCTGGTTCATTCTTATAAACATGTTATTAAAAAGCTTTATGGAGATAATCCGGAAGAATATAAAGCATGTATCAAACGTCATATGCAGTTCTTTAATACAGAGCCGCATATTGGAGGTGTAATTCCGGGGATCGTACTGGCAATGGAAGAAGAAAGAGCCAATGGTGCTCCAATTACAGACGAAGCAATCAATGGAGTGAAAACTGGTCTGATGGGGCCGTTTGCAGGTATTGGAGATACATTATGGCAGGGAACTTTAACACCAATTTTATTAGCATTTGGTATTAGTTTAGGTTCTCAGGGAAATCTTGTTGGACCTTTAGTTTATACACTGTTAATGTTTGGAATTATGTTCCCGGTAGCATATATCTGCTGGATGAAAGGATACGAGTTAGGAAAAGACGGTATCGAAAAAATTCTTGGCGGAAATCAGATGCAGATGCTGATTACCGGGGCTTCCGCAATGGGTGCAATTGTACTGGGGGCTTTGTCCAGTCAGTTTGTAACGGTCAAATGTGCTGCGGTAATTAAATTCGGCGCTTTGAAAATGAATGTGCAGGAAACAGTATTTGATGCATTGTTTAAAGGAATCCTGCCGCTGGCAGTTACCTTGCTGACACTTTATCTGTTAAAGAACAGAAAGATGAAGGCAACAACCGTTATGCTGATTTTAATTATCATTGGATTAGTTGGCGGAGTTTTAGGATTCTTAGGATAAAGAAGAGACTTGGAGGTATATCTAAAATGAGTGAAATGGCAAAAACACTGGTATTTACCGGAGAGAAACAGATAGAGCTTCGGGAGTATCCGATTCCGGAAGTAAGTGACGATAAAGTATTAGTGAAAGTAGATGCCTGTGCAATCTGTACATGGGAACAGAGAGTGTATACAGGAGTAAAGAAAGTTGATTTTCCATTCATCGGCGGTCATGAAATGGTTGGAAGAATCGTTGACATGGGGAAAAATGTAGATCAAAGACAATGGAAAATTGGAGATTTTGTAGCTGTAGGAGTCACACTTCCATGTAAAAACTGTTATCAGTGTAAAAGTGGAAATGAACAAAATTGTGAGAACTTTGATCATAGCAAACAGCAGGAAGGTCTTCCTGAAAAAGGAATGGGCGGTATGAGTTCTCATCTTCTGGTCAGCACAGATACTCTGTTCCATATTGATAATGTCACTCCGGAAGAAGCGACAATTACAGAGCCATTATCATGTGTGCTTCACAGTGTTGAAACAGCAGAAATTGAATTAGGAGATACAGTCGTTGTTATTGGATGTGGAATTATGGGACTGCTGCATACCATTCTTGCAGCAAAGAAAGGTGCTTGTGTAATTGTTTCGGATACCAACGAAGAACGAACAGCGTTAGCTTTAGAATTAGGTGCCAGTTATGCAGTGAATCCTGCAAAAGAAGATTTAGAGCAAAGAGTAAAAGAGATTACTGGCGGAATTAAAGCGCAGGTTGTTTTTGATACAACACCAATTTCAAAAGTAGCTGAGGATGCAGTGAAAGCAGTAGCTAATAATGGAAGATTAGTGCTTTACAGCTCTTTCTATCCAGACACCCCAATTTCAATTAGTCCGGACTGGCTGCATAAAAGCGCAGCAAAACTTTTGGGTACTGCAAATTCTAATATTGTGGATTTCACAAAAGCAACAAGATTGCTGTCACAGGGAATTGTAGATGTAAAACCATTTGTCAGTGAAGTTTATGAATTGGAAGATTATCAGAAAGCCTTTGAATCAGCAATTCAAGGTGATAAATTCCGAGTTGTTATTAAATTTTAGTCTGAAAATGAGATGATTATGAAAAGAGCCGGACATAATTCCGGCTCTTTTTTCGGAGGGAAAAGAATGGATGAAATTTTAAGTAAAAGAATGGATGAAATGGCAAAAATCAGCTTTGAATGCAGCTGCGGCAGAACACATACACTGGATATCGATAAACTTATTATGGGACAGGGTGTAATTAAACGTCTGCCGGAAATTTTAGAAGATTTTAAAGAAAAGAAAATTTATATGCTGAGTGATAATCATACATATCAGGCAGCAGGAGAAAAAGTATATGAAGTCCTTTGTAATTCCGGATTTCAGGTAAAAAGTGTCGTATTAGATTCTGGCGGTAATGTACTGATTCCAGATGAAAAAGCAGTGGGAAAAATGTTTATGGAATTGGAAGAAAATACAGGAATGATTACAGCTGTTGGATCAGGAACATTAAATGATATGGCAAAATATATGTCAGCTAGAACGAAAATTCCATATACGATTGTATGTACAGCACCTTCCATGGATGGTTACGCTTCTTCCGGAGCACCATTAATGAATGGCGGGCGGAAAATATCTTATAATGCAGTTTTGCCATATGCGATTGTGGGTGATACGGATGTAATGAAAAAAGCTCCAATGCGGATGATACATGCAGGATATGGAGATGTTATTGGAAAATTAACAGCTTTGGCTGATTGGAAACTGTCTCACGAGCTGACAGGGGAATATTATTGTGAGACGATTGTGAAATTAGTACAAAAAGCAATTGATAAGGTTGTAGAAAATAGACAAAAATTAGCACGGCGGGAAGAGGAAGCGGTTTTATATTTAATTGAAGCATTAACCTTAACCGGAGTGGCAATGGGGCTGATTGGAGTATCCCGTCCAGCATCTGGAGCAGAACATATGCTAAGCCATTATTGGGAAATGGCAGTAATTGCAAGAGGAGAAAATCCAGAGCTGCATGGAATAAAAGTAGGAATTGCAACACCGCTGATTGCAGAAGTTTTTGATGAAATGCAGGATCTTCTTCCAGATTCGGTAAAAGCAATGGCACCGTCAGCAAAATATATTCAAAAAATAATGACGGAAGCAGGAGCACCGCTGCATCCGACAGAAGCTGGTATTGATAAAAATTTGTTTTATCATGGACTTCTGGAAGGAAATACAGTAAGAGAGCGTTACAGTATTCTTGACTTTGCAGTGAAGGAAGGCCGAATGGAAAAAATTGCAGAAGGGTTGACAAAACGCTTTTATTTATAAGAAACCTTGAAAGAAAATATTGGAAATGTTATCTTATTCTTATAGATATAACCTCTGGTCAGCAGAGAGATTCTTGAAAAAAATTAGGAGACAGGAGAAAATATGGCGGAGACAAAAAAGAAACAATTGCTGTATATGCAGTTAAAAGCGCATATACTGGAAAGCTATGGTGATAAACCATATTATTCTCCATTGCCCGGAGAGCGGGAATTATGTGACATCTATAAGGTAAGCAGACCAACGGTAAGAAAAGCTCTTGAGGTGCTGGAGAATGAAGGGTGTATTGCAAGATTTGCAGGGAAAGGTGCATTTTTTATTGGAAATCGAAAACATATTGGAGAAGAAAATGAAAAAATTTCTTCTAGTATTGCATTTTACAATCAAGTGAAACTGCGTGGAGACTATACCAGCAGTAAGATTTTGGCACAAAGAGTAGAACCGGCCAGCAAAGAAATTGCGAAATTTTTAGGGATTAAAGAAGGGGTTAGAATTTTTCATTTGGAAAGACTTCGTTACATTAATGGAGAATTATGGTCGCTGGCAGATGCCTATATTCCGTATGATTTATGTCCGGAACTCATTGAATATGATTTTACAGAAAAATCTCTTCATAACACGTTGTCCAGTTACGGTCATGTGCCGGAAAGAGCAAAAAGATATATTACTGTGCGGAAGGCAAATGAATATGAAGCATTCAATCTTGGGCTGGAGAAAAATGCTCCTGTTTGTATTTCTAAAACAGTTTCCTGCGATGGGGCAGGGAATCCTTTGGAATATTCTATAAGTCGAAGTGATGTGTACAATATGCAGATTGAATTGAATATGCAGAATAAAACAAATATCAGCAGAGAAGACAGCTATTCTAATATGCTGTGATGAAAGGGAGGTTTTTGCTCTATGAGCGGTTTAGATAAAATCAAGTGTTTTGTTCTTGACATGGATGGAACTATTTACTTAGGAAATGAATTGTTTGATTTCACAAAAGATTTTTTAAAAGAAGTCAAAGAAACCGGACGAAAATATTACTTTTTTACAAACAACTCTTCAAAAAGCCAGCAGGCATATATAGAGAAACTCGCACAATTAGGGATTGAAATTGAGCCATCACAAATGATGATATCCAGTCATGTAGCGATTCAGTATTTAAAGAAATTTTATAAAGATCAGTCAATTTATGTTGTTGGAACTCCTTCCCTGGTTAAGGAGTTTGAAAAATACGATATGAATCTGACGCAGGAGAATCCGGATATTGTGATTCTTGGATTTGATACCACATTGACTTATGAAAAGCTGGCGAAAGCATGTCATTATGTCCGCAATGGATGTACCTATTTTGGAATTAACCCGGATTGGAACTGCCCGATGGAAGGCGGCAAATTTATACCAGACTGCGGTTCTATGGCGAAGTTAATTGAAGCGTCGACGGGAAGGTTTCCAGAGTTTTTTGGGAAACCGTCAAAACATACGTTAGATTATATTATTGAAAAAACCGGATATCAGGCAGATGAGATTGCTATCATCGGAGACCGGCTGTATACAGATATTGCAGTTGCGGATGGCAGTGATGTTACATCAATTTTAGTGCTAAGCGGTGAAAGCACTTTGGAGGATGTTGAAGAAAGTGAAGTAAAACCGGATTTGATTTATAAAGATTTAAGTGAAATACCATTATAAAATAGACTGCCGTACAGCTGAAATAATTCAGCTGTACGGCAGTTTTTTCTAAAAAAAAGATGCCATCCAGCAGCCGGCAATAATGAATACAGCGGATGGGAGAAGTATTTCTGTTCCTAATAAATGAAAAAAAGATTTTGGCATCCAAATTTGTCTTGGGTTTTTAGGATTTAGGTACAAGCATATACTGTCACCATTTTTAAATTCACATTTCTCTGTGTACTGATAAGTATACAGAGTGGTTTTATATTCCTGATTTTTATAGGTATAACAAAATGTTGGACAGGACATTTGCAAATTTAAATAGTTTATATATGGCTCATAACCACTGCAGACAGCACTTATTTTTACAGAACATTGCTTTTTTGTTAAATAAGATTGAATGATCGGTTTTAAGAAAATAGCAGCTCCTAATATGATGAATGCAATTCCAAAATATTTCATATAGTATCTCCTTTTTTTATTATACTATAGATTATATCAAACTTTAAAATAAGAAGCCAGTAGTTTTTGCTAAGCACGAAATTATCAATTTGTCAAGAGAAAAATGAAA
>JAETON010000005.1 GCA_021771695.1 Lachnospiraceae bacterium
GCCCGTAAAAGACGGTCTTCTTCTTTCCATTGTTGAATTGAAATGTCGTTGAATTTTTTGTGCTTTCTTTTTCTATAACAGCCGGTTTTTCCTGCTTCTTTGTCTCTTCTGCTGCGTATACCTGATTTAAAAATCCGGCAGTTCCGGACCATTCGATGGATGTAAAAACCATGGCAAAAGATAAACAGCAGCAGACCAGCATCTTCAAACGCTTTTTCATACTCTACTCCTTTCCTTATTTCTTTCCAATAAAATATTTCCTGTGATTTCTAGCCTCTGTTATAATTATAGCGAAAGAAATTATTCATTTTCAATTAGTTTCTGCCTTTTCGTGATTTTTCACAATTTAATATTTCACAATTCTGTAACATTTCCAGGAATATCGTCTGATCATGTCTGCTAAAACCTCCTGTTTTTATATACTTTGCTGTTTATAAATCTGTAACATATAAAAAGAATAAATTTTTAAATTTTATGAAATATTTTCCTTCCCCTTTTTCCCTGTTTTTTAGTTTATGCTCAACCACAAAAAAGACGTGTGAAAAACTGATTTTTCATCAGCTTCTGCAACACGCCTTTTGCTCATACTCTTCATTCTTTTTATTTTACTGCAATTACTTCAATCTCAATTAATGCACCTTTTGGAAGTGCTCCTGCCTGCACACAGGATCTTGCCGGCTTATTATCTCCAAATGCCTCTTCATAGATTCCATTGATGGTTCCAAAATCATTGATATCCGCTAAAAATACCGTCGTTTTAATGACATCATTGAAAGACAAATCTGCCGCTTTCAGTACAGCATCTAAATTATTTAATACCTGTTTTGCCTGTGCTTCTACACCTTCCACCAATGTCTGCGTTTCCGGATCAAGACCAATCTGTCCTGAAGTAAATACAAAACCTCCTGCCTGTACAGCATGGCAGTACGGTCCCACTGCTGCTGGTGCATTCTGTGCATTTATAATTTTCTTTTCCATTTTTAAATTCCACCTTCCTATGTCTTTCTATTGATTGTCAACGGTTACTTTCTGTTTCAAATTATGATCATCAATATTTTTCAACTGTTTTTCACTTTCCGGATCTGCCGTTGGATAATAATCAATATAATAATATTTCCCTTTTTTCAGACCTGTAAAGGTATACGTGTTTTGATTCTTTTTTATTTCTTGAATCTGCGGTTCGCCTTCATCATCAATGGTATTCAATGACAAAACCGGTTTCAACGTCACATCAAAATCTTTTGCATTTTCAAATGTTACAACCAGCTTTCCTGTCTGAGAACGAAATACATTTCCCACAACCAGCGTACCAAACTTCCCTCGACACGCTTTGGTGCTACGCAGTGCATCCACATCAAAATATAACACACCGTCACGACTTCGCTTCATCCATACCTTGCCATCCCCGGTGTCCAGTTTTTCTGTGTCCTGCTTTGTATTTAATTTCACATACCCTTGGAATACCGGCATATTTTTCCAAGTATTTTTAGAGACATCATAAAAACTCAATTGAAGATTCTGAAATTCTTCTTCCGGCTGTATAAATACATCAGACGGATAAGAGAGATATACCAGTGTTTTCTCATTTTGAATTAGAACATTCGAGTCATTCTGCCCGCTTTTTCCTAAAACTGATTGAATTTCTTCTGTGGATTTTCCCAAAAATGAGCGGTCCTTATAAGCTTTATAAAAATCACCTTCATATATATCGTCAAAAGCCGTTTTTTTCTGAGAAATTTTTTGATCATCCACATAAAAGTAATAATCTTTCCGCGTTTTTTCTCCTTCTGTTTGATACAGACGTACCACACTTCCATCTGCTGCTGCTAAAATTTTACTTTCGTAATCACCTTTTTGTGAAAACAAACCCATATCTTTTAGATCAATGGCAGATACAATCTTCTTTTTCTTCACATCAAAGACAAAAAACGCATTTTGATTATGAAACATAATTCTTTGGTCCGATGCATAGTCAAGTGTCGGAAAGTCCCCATTGTTCGGATCCTCTTGATCTTTCGTAACATCCGTTATCAATTCTTTGATTGTCCCTTTTGACGATAGTACCTTCACTTCATCCTTCTTTTTTGACTTTTGACATCCGGATAAAAATATCAAGCTGCAGACAGCAATCAAGCAAACCAAAAAATATTTTTTCATAAAAAGACTCCTTATTTGATCCATTTCAACGATGGATAATAGCGGAACCATGCTTTCCCCAGAACTTCATCTCTGGAAACATAATGTGTATCCCAGTCTCTGGCATCATTAGAACCATTCCGGTTATCACCCATAACAAAATATCCATCCTTCGGTACCGTATATGGTCCGAAATCATCTACAGGTTCTTCTTTAATATAAGGCTCATCAAGAGGAGTCTTACTATGATTAATATAAACTTTGCCATCTTTTACTTCCACAGTTTCCCCCGGAAGTGCAATGACTCTCTTAATATACCATTCTTCTTCATTATCCGGATATTCAAAAATGATAATATCTCCACGCTCCGGATCATGAAACCAGTAAGAGGTTCTTAACGCAATCAGCTTATCATTGGTCATAATGGTATTCTCCATAGAACCACTTGGAATATTCGCATTGATAATCACAAATCTTGTAATCAGCTGTGTTACAGCAATAGTAATTACAATACACAAAATCCAGCTCATTGCTTCCTTTTTCCAAGAAGATTTTTTTTCCTGTTCATTTCTTTCTTCCATGATGTCTAATCCTCAAAACCACGGCGGATAATTTCATGTCTTCCCGGTCCATTGGAAATTAATGTAATTGGATAACCAATTTTTTCTTCAATAAATTCAATGTATTTTTTACAGTTTTCTGGAAGTTTTTCATATTCTGTAATGCCGCGGATATCACACTTCCATCCCGGTAATACTTCCAATACCGGTTTTGCTTTTTCAAGTCTATTTGTTGTTGGGAATTCTGTAGTTACTTCTCCATCAATTTCATATCCCACACAGACTGGAATTTCATCTAAATATCCCAGCACATCCAGTACCGTAAAGGCAACATCTGTTGTTCCCTGCATACGGCATCCATATTTACTGGCAACCACATCAAACCATCCCATACGTCTTGGACGTCCTGTTGTTGCACCAAATTCACCGCCGTCGCCGCCGCGTTTTCTTAATTCATCAGCCTCTTCCCCGAAAATCTCACTGACAAATGCTCCTGCTCCGACAGCGCTGGAGTAAGCCTTTACAACCGTAACGATTTTCTTGATTTCATAAGGCGGAATACCTGCTCCAATCGCACCATATCCTGCTAATGTAGAAGATGAGGTTACCATTGGATAAATTCCATGATCCGGATCTTTCAAAGAACCTAACTGTCCTTCCAAGAGAATATTCTTTCCTTCTTTGAGCGCTTCATGTAAGAATAATGAAACATCACATACATATGGAGCAACCATTTCTTTGTATTCCATCAACGTATCAAATAAATCATCCGGATTCAAAAGCGGTTTATGATATAAATGTTCTAATAAAACATTTTTTGTTTCACAAACTTTTTGAATCTTTTCTTTCAATGCGTCTTCATCAAATAATTCACTAACCTGAAAACCAATCTTTGCATATTTATCAGAATAAAATGGAGCAATTCCTGATTTGGTAGAACCAAAAGAATCTTTTCCTAATCTTTCTTCTTCGTATTGATCAAATAAAACGTGGTATGGCATTACCATCTGAGCACGATCTGATACCAGAATCTTAGGCTTTGGAACTCCCTGTGATACAATTCCTTCAATTTCCTTAAACAGTACAGGTATGTTCAATGCCACGCCATTTCCAATGACACTGGTCGTATGATTATAGAATACTCCAGATGGCAAGGTATGAAGTGCGAACTTCCCATAATCATTGATGATCGTATGACCTGCATTTGCTCCTCCCTGGAAACGAACAATAATGTCAGATGTTTCACCTAACATATCTGTAATTTTGCCTTTTCCTTCGTCTCCCCAATTGGCTCCAACGATTGCTTTTACCATATGTGTATCCTCCTAAAATCAATCTGTTATGACTTTTGTTATCTGTTAAATTATGAATCTGTCAAACAGAATCACAGCATTTTTATTCTATATTGTTTTTGGCACTCTGTCAAGACAGAGTGCCAAGCAGCCTGTTAGTTATCACTTTCTCCTGTGGAAAACAGTGTTTTACTTACATGTTTCTTATCCATTAAACTATTATACTGAAGATATTGATACTGTTCAACTAATTTTGTATACTGGTTTTCTTCCTCCAGACTATGATGTTTCCCATCTGCAGTTACATATCCATTGGCATTAATTGCAGGAATTGTCTTTCTAAAGTTTAATAAAAATTCGTTGTATGGAGACAATTTCAAATTTGTCTGTTCCAGCATCAAACTTGATAAGAAGTTGGCACTGACATTTTCTATATGATCTTGTTCTTCAATGTCATAGTTCGCCCAAATAACAAATGGTACTGTATATTTCTTCTGAAGTTCACTTAAACTTAAATTTGTCAAAGATTTTCCATACAGCAGTTCATAGAAAGAATCTTCCAGTTTTGGCTGATGATCGCCAAACATTACAACAATGGTCGGCTCATCCTGATGTTTAAAGTAGTTGATAATCTTTTCAAAAGCACGGTCTGATTCATGAATCAAAGATAAATAACGATTTGCTGTATCGGTTGCCTTTTCATCTGTAATTTTAATTTCTTCTTTAAAATTCTTATCTGCAATCAAATAACCGCCGTGGTTTTGAATTGTCACATTAAACAAGAACAATGGATCTCCTGCTTTTTTCTTCTCGAAAGTTTCAATGATCTTATTATAATCTTCTGCATCACTGTACCAGCCGCGGAACTTTTCTCCATTCGGATTCATCGCAGTTTCATCTAAAAACTGATCAAATCCAAGCAATGGATAAACAGTATCACGATTCCAGCCATGAGCCTTATAAGGATGGAATGCCAGCGTATCATATCCCTGCTCTTTCAACTGGGTTGCAAGACTTGGTACATTATGTTTTACAAACTGTGTATATGCATTTCCATTTAACGGCAATGTGGAAACAGAATTTCCTGTCAGGAATTCATATTCTGAATTACTGGTTCCTCCGCCAAACACAGAGACCAGCATATTTCCTTTTATGGTATTTTCACTAAGATTGTTGATAAACGGCATAACTTCTTTATTTGTCTTAATTTTATTTACGACATTTAAATCAGAAAATGTCTCATTCATAATAACCACCACATTCGGCTTCTGTTTCAGTTTTTTATTTTTTCCAGTTGTTACCTTATATTCTTTGGCAATCTTTTCCACTGCCTCCGGACTATATCCATCTGGTTCTGATACGATGGTATACTGGATATTCATCAAAAAGCTCAAAACATACCCATTTGACCGGTAACCTTTTTTCTGATTCCAGAAATTCACTTTAATATCTTTTGTCTCTAAAAAATCCGTTCTGGTAATAAAAAATGTATTTCCAGCAATCACAAGAGCTGTAACTGCCAGTGCAATCAGACGCTTCTTCCAATGAAATACTTTATATGTATCCAATTTGCACGCCATAACACAAAGCCCTAATAAAACAACAGTTGCTACAATTGCCGGCTTATCATAAGAAAGTACATAATGATCTGCTACATCCATGGCAGTCCCCAGTGCATAAATATCTGCCGGGGTAATCGGAGTCCCACGGAAAGCCATAACAAAATAGTTGCCAATTGCTGCTGCATATAATAAAACATCGCCTGTCAAAACCGCATATTTCACTCGATTAAAAATCAAAAGTAAAATTCCAAAAACAATATAATACCACATGATATTCAGTCCATAGGCAAGTTTATTCATAATACTAATTGGATTATAGAATACTTTTTCCACCATGTAGAAAGCAATCCACGGATTTATCACGAATAATGCCCATGTCAGCCGTTTGTTCCATTTTTCAGTCAGTTTCAGCGGAACTAAAATCAATATGATTAATGCAGCTGTAATCGCAATCGTAAGTCCTAATGCCCATTTATCAATCTGTGTCGTCCAGACTCTGGTACGGATATGCGTGTTCTGGCTGACACCATTTACTTTTACTTTCTGATAAATATTTCCCATTTTTTTTGAAGTAAAGATATATAAAGGACGATCCTTTTTTATTCCTTTTCCTTCAATTTCTATGGTATAATTTTCACCTTTCTTCAGATTCTGGTTTACAACTACTTTGTACCATCTTTTTTCATCTCTTTCCGTACGACGCATAGTAGCTTTCATATCTTTTAAACCATCCACCTCTAACAGTGTTGGTGTGATATGAAAAATAGCTTTCCCTTTATTATCTTTCACCTGCAGATCAATACTTCCTGCACGCCCAACTTGTTCGTTTCGGTCAATTAAAAGATCCAAACGTTCCATAGTATCTGAAGTTGCTTTAAATTTCTGGACCACTTTATCCCCATCAGTTACTGCTATTTTTGTGTATGCATCATCCGGAACACCCTTTGCCACAGTTTCTGAAAATTGATTTTTATTCATTATCACAAATACAATAAATGCAAACAATGCTGCCACAATCACGAATTTCAGAAATTTGTGAAAAAATCCATGGATTTTTTCAAACTTTTCCCCTTTTGTTTCTTGATTCATCATACTACTACCTTCCATTCATTTGTTTTTCCAGTATCTTGTGCCCCTGTTCCTTCTGTTTTTAAAAGTTTCCTAATATTTTAAAATCCTTTGTCTCTTCCCGAACGCCGGCCAAAGCGTTGCGGATTGCCGGATCATTCAGATTCCCAATGACATCAATATAAAATCCATATTCCCATTGTCTCCCCGGAAGCGGTCTGGATTCGATATTACTCATACTGACATCATTAAACATAAAATGTGTCAATATATTGTAAAGAGATCCTGATTCATGCGGCAGGCTGAAGCTCATGCTGACTTTCCCCGCATCCTTTCGATATTGTTTCTTTTTGGACATAATGACAAACCGTGTTGTATTATTTCCTTCATAATTTACTTCTCTTTTCAAAATCTCAAGGCCATAAATCTGTGCTGCACGCTCACTGCATATGGCAGCCTTCGTTATATCCTGATCATCTGCCACTTTTTTCGCACTAATTGCCGTATTTGCAACTTTGATCTGATCCCATCCTCTTTGATTTAAAAACTTCTTACATTGCATCAGTCCCTGTGGATGAGAATATACCCTCTTAATCTGTTCCAATTCAGCCCCTGGAAGTCCGGCCAATACATGATGACATTCTACCGTTTCCTCCCCAACCACACATATATCATAATCCAGTATCATATCATAAATACCACTGACAGTTCCAGCAGATGTATTTTCAATTGGAAGCACTCCGTAATCAGCCTTTCCCTGATCTAAAGTCTTTACAACATCTTGAAACTCCGGAACAGAAAAATTCTTTACATTTTCCCCAAAATATTTTACCATTGCCTGTTCCTGATAAGCACCCGGAATCCCTTGATAAACTACTTTGGTGCCCTCATGGATGTCCAGTGCATCTACTTCCTCAAACTGTTCCTCTACATAGGTATCATCCTGTGATAAAATGCTGTATTGATATCTCCGGCTGATGGACATTAACTGTAAGAACATTTCTTCAATTGCTTTTGCCATAAAGGTATCCTTTTGTCCTTCTGTCAATATCTCTATCTTATTTTTCTCCCGAATCGGATCATAAATCGCTTTTCCTGTGCCTCTTTTGTATTCTGCCACTTCTCCTGCACAATCCATGCGTTTTTCAAATAACTCTACCAGTTGTTTGTCAATCTCATCAATTTCTTGTCGAATTTGTGTTAGTTCTTTCATTGATACTTATTCCTCTTCTATTATTTCTTTTAAATCCATTACTGTTTTTTGAAGCAGCGGATGCATCAGATATGGTGCAATCTCAGAAAGCGGTTCCAAAACAAACATTCTTTTGTGCATTTCTTTATGTGGAATCGTAAGTTCTCTTTCATTCATGACCAAATCATCATACATCAAAATGTCTAAATCTAATGTCCTCGGACCCCAGTGAATGGTCCTTTTTCTTCCTGACTGTTTCTCAATATCCATCAAAAAGTCCAGCAGCTCCATTGGTTCTTTTAAGGTATCCACAGCTATGCACCCATTCAAAAAGTCATCCTGCTCCACGCCTCCATAAGGTTTTGTTTCAATCAAACTGGATACATGCATAACTCTGGTATCTTCCTGCTCCTCAATGTGGTCAATGGCTGTACTGATATATTCCATCCGGTCTCCCATATTAGAACCCATGCCAATATAAGCTCTATGCCATCCTCTGGATATTTTGACAGAAACACTATCTACCGGCATCCCAATAGGCGCCCACGGCTTCTTCACTTCAATATCTAGTTTTTGAATCAACGGAAACTCCAAGAGCAGTGTTTTTGCCACAGTTTCTGCCACTCTCTCAATTAAATCAAACGTATTTTTTTCCATGATTTCTGCAATCCGATGGCAAACTTCTCCATAATCAATGGAATATTCTATTTTATCACTGACGCCTGCTCGTTTCGTGTCTGTATATAACACTGCGGAAACTAAAAATTTCTGTCCCAGAACTTTTTCTTCTTTGTACACTCCATGGTTGCTGTAAATTTCCAAATCCCGAATAATGATCTGATCCATCATGCTCACACTCCTTTTTACTGACGGCTGACTGCCTCTATCATCATAAGCGCTCTTTTATTTTCTTTTACATCATGAACTCTGAAAAAACGGCATCCTTTCATATATCCGCAGACAGTCGTTGCCACAGTTCCTTCTACCCGCTGATCTGCCGGAAGATCCAGTGTCAAACCAATCATAGATTTTCTGGAAGTCCCAAGCAGTACTGGTACCTTCCATTGCAAAAGAATCTCCAAATGATTCATCATCTTCAAATTCTGATTCAAATCCTTCGCAAATCCTATCCCCGGATCCAGTATAATCTGCTCTTTCTTCATCCCTGCCTTCGCTGCCATATCCATTGTTTCTTGAAGATCCGACACAACATCTGTCAAAAAGTCTTGATAATCTGTATTTTTTCGATTATGCATCAAACATGCCGGTATCTGACTCTCTGCCAAAACCTCTGCCATGGTTCCATCCCATCGAAGTCCCCAAATATCATTGATCAAATCTACACCGGCATCAATCCCCGCCTTGGCTACTTTCGATTTGTAAGTATCCAAAGATACCGGTATATCAAATTCTCTTTTCAATGCTTCTATCACAGGAAGCACTCTTTCCATTTCTTCTTCGTCAGAAATCAGCGTATAACCTGGTCTTGTGGATTCTCCACCCACGTCAATTATATCTGCACCATCGGCAATCATCTCTTCTGCATGTTTTAAAGCTGCATCCAAATGATGATACCGCCCGCCATCAGAAAATGAATCTGGTGTTACATTTAAAATTCCCATAATATAACCATGTTCGGCTGTATCAAAATTTTTCTTTCCAATAATCATAAATGTCTCCTAACAAATATATATATGATTCTTCTTATCCTCCGGCCAGTAACATTCCTCTTTTGCTTTACAATGAATACAATCTCTGGAAAGCTTATCTGCTTTATAAAAAATTCCCGCAAACGTTGTATCATCCTGCTTTAAACTGCGGTGGCTCAAAATAGTCTCAATCATCGTTTTTCGTTCTTCTTCATTATAACCGCATTCCATAAGAATCTCTTCTGCAAGTTCTGCCCCGGCTTCCTCATGTGAAATTCCTGTTTCATATTGAGCCACTCTGCCCAAATCATGGAGAAATGCCGTACCATAAATTACATCTTTCGAGATTTCTCTTTGTTCTTCCAGCACGAAAATGTAACACAGCCGGGCAACTGCCAAAAAATGTTCCATATCATGGCAGCAGAATTTTCTCCCCTTTTCCATCTCTTGAAGTTTCTCATATTCTTTCTGATATTTTTTGTTCCAAATAATCTTCTGGAATCTTTCCACTTTTCTATCCTCTATAATTCATTTTGAAAAGATAATGTTCCAAATATGACAATCACATCTTCTTTCCCTGCAGTTCTTTTTACCTCTTTCAAACATTCCGCCAATTGGTCTCTTTCATAAACTCTGGAATGATATTTTCTTACTGCCTTGGCAAGCTGTCTGCTTGATAATGCCCGCCCGTTGTCCGGTGCAACTGTATAGATGCAGTCAGCCAGTCCTGCCGTCTTGGCAATCATCTTTTCATATTCTTTATCTGCCAATACTCCCATTATATAAACTATTCTTTGGTTTGTAAAATTTTTTTGCAGAAAATCCGCAAGATAACTGGCACCATCAGGATTATGAGCACCATCGCAGAGAATCAACGGATCTTTTTGCAAAATTTCCAGCCGTCCTCTCCATATGGTTTTGCGAAACCCTTCTTCCGTCTGAAATGCACTAATACAATAATAGTTTTTCACAATTTCTAAAACTTCCAATGCTGCTGCCGCATTTCGTATTTGATGTCTGCCCAATAACGGAATTTCAATTTTTTCATACCATCTGCCGCTGCTGCTTCGATAGGTAAAACTCTGCCCCTCCAGTGATTCACTTAAAATCCGGATTCCATCTTCATTGACAAATGTTAATGGACAATGCTTCTCCAACGCCTTTCCCTTGATTACCTGATTGGCCTCTTCGGAATTTTTATAAGAAACAACCGGACACTTTTCTTTGATAATTCCTGCTTTTTCACCAGCAATCTCTTCTATCGTATTCCCCAAATACTGCATATGATCAAAAGAAATAGAAGCAATCACTGTGCAAATTGGATGCTCCACTATATTTGTGGCATCCAGTCTTCCTCCCATTCCGGTTTCCAGCAGCACAACATCTACTTTTTTATCGAGGAAATAAAGAAAACTTAACGCCGTTTCTATCTCAAACATCGTTGGATGACTTTTTCCATCCCGAACCATATCTTCCGAAACCTTCTTTATTTTCTCCATATGAAAGCATAAATCCTCTTTGGATATATTTTCTTCATTGATTCGGAAACGTTCTTCATAGGAAAAGGAGGCAGGAGACACATATCTTCCTGCCCGGTATCCGCTTTCCCGAAATACTCCTGCAAGAAATGCAAGAATAGAGCCTTTTCCATTGGTTCCGGCAATATGAACAACTTTTAATTGATTTTGAGGATTCCCCAGCCGGTTTAACAATTCCCGAATATTATCAAGTCCCAAAACACTGCCGAATTTGTTTGTATTTTGTACAAACTCCATTGCTTCTTTATAATTCATCACTGCCTCCCGCAAAATGCTCACTCAACAAAACTTTCTTTTACCACTTGATTCATTGTGCGTACATAAATAATTTCCAATCCTTCTGTAATCTCCTCATGAAATTCTTTTACATCTCTTTCATTGGATTTTGGCACTAAAACTTTCTGTATACCAAGTCTTTTTGCAGCTAAAAGTTTCTCTTTTAATCCTCCAATTGGAAGAACATCTCCACGAATGGTAACCTCTCCGGTCATTGCAAGATTTCCATAAATCTTTTTTCTCAAAATAGCAGATAACACAGCAACTGTCATGGTAATTCCTGCTGACGGACCATCTTTTGGCACTGCACCTTCCGGTATATGAATATGAATATCATGTTTATCAAAATAATCTGATTTTATTTTATATTTTCTGCTTTGACTCCGGATATAACTGATTGCCGCCTGGGAAGACTCTTTCATTACATCGCCTAAAGAACCTGTCACTTGAACTCTTCCTTTTCCAGGCATTACATTCACTTCAATTTTTAACGTTGTACCGCCCACAGAAGTCCAAGCCAGCCCGTGAACTACACCTATTTGATCCTTTAAAGAATCCTTTTCCCATTCATACGGAGCATTTCCAAGATAATTTTTCACTGCCCTTTTTGTAATTGTTACTTTCCGATGCTTTTTCTGATAAATGTCTTTTGCAGCCTTTCGGCAGACCTGCCCGATTCTCCGCTCCAAGTTACGCACTCCCGCTTCTCTGGTATATGCGGTAATCAAAAGACGTACTGCATCTTCTTTCCATTGAATTTCTTTTTCTGTTAACCCATTGGCTTCCATCTGCTTTTTCACCAAATACTGCTGAGCAATATGGAATTTCTCATTTTCTGAATAACTGGATACTTCAATAATCTCCATACGATCCAAAAGCGGTCTTGGAATCGTTGACAAATCATTGGCAGTTGCAATAAATAGAACATCACTTAAATTCAACGGCACTTCCAAATAGTGATCTTGGAAATGTTCATTCTGTTCTGGATCTAAAACTTCCAAAAGTGCTGAAGCGGTGTCTCCCCGCTGATCTTTTCCGGCTTTATCAATTTCATCCAAAAGCATCAATGGGTTCCTCACTTTTGCCTTTTTTAGAGCATCTACGATACGCCCCGGCATCGCACCAACATAGGTTTTCCGATGCCCGCGGATTTCTGACTCATCCCGTACACCGCCGAGCGACAGCCGCACGTATTTCTTATCTGTTGCTCTTGCAATAGATTTTGCAATGGATGTCTTCCCTGTTCCCGGAGGTCCAAAAAGACATAAAATTGCTGCATCCTTTCTTCCACTCATAGCACGTGCTGCCAGATATTCCAGCACTCTTTCTTTTACCTTTTCCAAACCGTAATGATCTTCATCTAATATTTCTGATGCACGGTCAATATCCATGGAATCTTTTGAAAGTTCTTCCCACGGAATTTCCAGCATGGTTTCAATATAGGTCCGAAGCACGGAGCTTTCCGGACCATTACCGCCCATTGCTTGAAAACGTGCAATTTCTTTTCTTATTTTTTCTTTCACTTCTTTGGAAGCATTCAGTCCTTTCCATTGATCTAAAAATTCCTGTGCTTCATCTTCAATGTTGGTTTCTCCCAATTCCTCACGGATTACTTTCATCTGTTCACGAAGCATATATTCCCGCTGGTTTTTATCTACATTGCTTCGTACCTTTTGCTGAATGTCATTGCGCAGCTTCATTAACTCTATTTCTTCTTCCAGCAAAATCATCATGCTTTCACATCTGCGTTTTAAGTCCATCTCTTCCAGCAGACGCTGTTTATCTTCCATAGAAAACGGCAGATGAGTTGCCAGCTGATCCAGCAAAAAATCTAAATCCAGCTGCATTGAAATATAACTGGCAATATTTTGATCCAGCTGACTCCATGAATTACTGTACTTTTCAAAACTTTCTTTCACAGTGCGCATCATCGCTTCTTTTTCATATGGCTCAAACGGCTGCTGTTCTACATGGTTGTAAGCAATTTCTACGCGAAAAAACGGTTCTTCCTCATAAACTTCCGTTAGTTCTGCACGAAACAGTCCCTCTGCAAAAATCCGCATTACATTTTGCGGTAATTTTACAACCTGACGGATTTTCGCTAACGTTCCAACTCCATATAAATCAACAATCCCCGGATCCTCAATGGTAGGATCTACCTGATTATTCAAAAAAATCATCTGATCATTCTGCATTGCCGCTTCAATTGCACGAATCGATTTACTTCTGGATACGTCAAAATGAATCACAGTATTTGGAAAAATATATTTTCCCCGCAGGGCAAGCATTGGTAATATTTTCTTCATTTGATTCTCCTTTTTAAAAGAAAAACTGCTCCGACACAAGAATTTCTTGTATTAAAGCAGTTTTATTCAAGTCTCAGTCTGACCTGTTCTATGCAATCTCATGATTGCTTTTCTTCATTCGTTTCTTCGGTACAGAAGCTCTGATTTTCTTTTCAGAACGTTCAATCAAAGGTTTTGCACCGCTTTCTACTACTTCTTTTGTAATCTTACATTTTGTAACATCCGGCTCTGACGGAATCTGATACATTAAATCCATAATCTCTTGTTCCACGATCGCACGCAGACCTCTTGCTCCGGTTTTTCTCTCCAAAGCTTTCTTTGCAATTGCTTCCAATGCTGAATCTTCAAATTCCAATTCCACTCCATCCATTTCAAACAGCCTCTGATACTGTTTCACTAATGCACTCTTTGGCTCCTTCAAAATGCGGACTAACGCCTTTTGATCCAATGGATTCAAAGAAACATTCACTGGGACTCTTCCAATAAACTCTGGAATCAGACCAAACTTTACAAAATCCTCTGGAAGTACCTGACGAAGCAATGCTCCCAAGTCTTCCTGTCTCTTTCCAAGAACATCTGCACCAAATCCTATCGATTTCTGTCCAATACGAGATTCGATAATCTTCTCCAGACCATCAAACGCACCGCCGCAGATAAATAGAATATTCGTCGTATCAATTTGAATAAATTCTTGATGCGGATGCTTTCTTCCTCCCTGCGGAGGAACAGATGCAACCGTTCCCTCGATAATTTTCAACAATGCCTGCTGAACACCTTCTCCTGATACATCCCTTGTAATGGAAGTATTCTCAGACTTTCTCGTTATTTTATCAATTTCATCAATATATATAATACCGCACTGAGCACGTTCCATATCATAATCTGCCGCCTGAATAATCTTCAACAGAATATTTTCCACGTCCTCTCCAACATATCCGGCTTCCGTTAATGCGGTTGCATCCGCAATCGCAAATGGAACATTTAACATCTTGGCAAGAGTCTGTGCCAAAAGTGTTTTACCGGAACCAGTCGGCCCAAGCATCAAAATATTACTCTTTTGGAGATCAATGTCTGAATCATCCCCCATAAGAATTCTTTTGTAGTGATTATATACAGCCACAGACAAAACTTTCTTTGCCTCATCCTGTCCAATAACATATTCATCAAGAAATGCTTTGATTTCCTTCGGCTTGCTTAAATGAATCTCTGTATCTCCGATATACTGTTCAAATTCTTCTTCAATAATCTCTGAACAAATATCAATACATTCATCACAAATATAGACTCCTTTCGCTTTCGGCCCAGCAATCAGTTTCCGGACTTGATCCTGTGTCTTATTACAAAAAGAACATCTCAATATTTTTTTCTCGTCATTATAATTTGCCACCAGGTTACCTCAATCTTTCTATCTTTTACTGTCTATTCTCAACAACCTTATCGATCAAACCGTATTCCAGCGCTTCCTGTGCTGAAAGCCAGTTATCACGTTCTGTATCTCTGGCAATCGTTTCGTATGACTGTCCTGTATTTTCACTTAAAATCGTATTTAAGCGTTTCTTTGTTCTTAAAATGTGTTCTGCAGCAATTTCAATTTCTGTTGCCTGTCCCTGTGCTCCTCCTGACGGCTGATGAATCATAATCTCAGCATTCGGCAAAGCCAGTCTTTTTCCTTTAGCCCCTCCTGCCAGAAGAAAAGCACCCATACTTGCTGCCATACCCATACACATTGTGGATACATCACATTTTACATACTGCATCGTATCATAAATTGCCATTCCGGCAGTCACAGAACCTCCCGGGCTGTTGATATATAAATTAATATCCTTCTCCGGATCTTCTGATTCCAAAAATAACAACTGGGAAACTACTAAACTTGCAGTTGTATCGTTCACTTCTTCTCCTAAAAAGATAATTCTCTCCTTCAGCAAACGGGAAAAAATATCGTAAGATCTTTCTCCTCTGCTTGTCTGTTCAATGACATAAGGTACTAAACTCATACTGCATCCTCCTAATTCATGTCTATTTTGATTCTTCTACAAGGAAGTCCACAGCTTTCTGTACTGCGATGTCATCCATCATCTGATCTTTCTGAGATCCCTGAATCATTTTTTCTAACTGTTCAGTCTCCATCTGATACATTTCTGCCATCTTTTCCAGTTCAGCTTTGAAATCATCTTCACTTGCTTCAATATTTTCTGCTTTTACAATTGCTTCTAATACAAGGCGTGTTTCAATTCTCTTTACAGCCTGTGGTTTCATATCATCTGCAAATTTCTGTGCATCCATTCCTGTAAACTGAAGATACTGTTCCATATTTAATCCCTGATAGCTCAGTCTCTGTGCAAATTCTTCTGTCATCTGCTGAACCTGTTCTTCAATCATAGCTTCCGGAATATCCATAGATGCATTTTCAACAGCTGTATCTACAATTTTATTTTCTCGTTCTGTTTTTGCCTGTGCTTTCTTATCTGCACGGATTTTTTCTTTGATGTCTGCTTTATATTCTTCTAATGTTTCAAATTCAGATACTTCAGAAGCAAATTCATCATCTAATTCTGGAAGTTCCTTTTCTTTGATTGCTTTAATTTTTACTTCAAATACAGCTGCTTTACCTGCTAAATCAGGTGCATGATATTCTTCTGGGAATGTCACATCAATTGCTGTTTCTTCATTTAATTCTTTTCCAATTAACTGTTCCTCAAATCCCGGAATAAATGCTCCGGAACCAATCACTAATGTCTGGTCTTGAGCAGTTCCGCCTTCAAATTTTTCTCCATCAACAGAACCTGAATAATCAATTGTCAGAATATCTCCATCTTTTACCGGACGGTCTTCAATTGTAATTTCTCTTGCGTTCTGTTCCTGAACTTTCTTCAGTTCGTCTTCAACTTCTTCTTTCTTTACCGTAACTCTTGTCTTAGGAACTTCAATTCCTTTGTAATCACCTAAAGTTACTTCTGGTTTTACTGCTAATTCTGCTGTAAAAATAAAAGGTTTTCCTTTTTCTAACTGAATAACATCAATCTCAGGTCTAGAAACAATATCCAAATCACATTCTTTCATTTCCTCTGCATAAGCTTCCGGAATCAGAATATTGGCTGCATCTTCATAGAAAATTTCTACGCCATATGCTTTTTCAATAAATTTCTGAGGTGCCTTTCCTTTACGGAAACCAGGGATATTAAACTGTCCTTTTTTCTTATTAAAGGCTTTTGTAATGGCCGCATCCAATTTTGCTGCGTCAACTTCAATCGTCACCTTTACCATATTATGTTCTAAGTTCTCCACTTGCAAACTCATCTCTATAAATCCTCCTAAAAAATATTATCACTTTGTAAATTCCACAAACATTCAATTATTATAGCATAAGCCCCACGGACTGTACAACTACTTCTTTGCCTAATTTTCGTTTTTTTCTTTATATATATAGGCATTCGATGTTCTTAGAACTCTTGGTGCCTTACTTACAATGCTCACTGTGAATGTATCACCGTCTTTTAAATCTTTTTTTGATACTTCCAAAAGATGTTCATTGTGATATGTGGTATTGATTTGAACATCTCCCACAAATACCTCTGCATAATTCGTAAAATTATTTCCTACAATAAATACACTGTCTTCTGTTTCATATGCTTTCGTAACTTCTAAGTCCTTAATGCCAAAAGTAATATCTGTTGCTTGAAATGGATTTTCCTGATTCCAGATATACTGTTTTCCATAAAGCATATCATATTGCAGGTTTTTCATATCACTCTGGTAATTTTTCGTACCTTTTCTTGTCTGATGGAATGTATTCATAACTCCTTCATGAATATTGCATCGATCCAAAATCTCAGCTCCCAAATCATAAGCTTCGATCACCCCATCCTGCTTTTTCAATCCAATATTATCCCAGATAAAATAGCTTGTCTCATATTTATTTCCATAAGTAAGATCTTCATCCTCAATCTCAAGACTTGGAAGATGATCGCCATACATTACAAGAATTGTCTCTTCATTACGTTTCTCCAAAGACTTTACTAAACGTCCGACAAACTGATCCATCTGATATACCTGATTTGCATAATAGGTGTACTTATTTTTTAATCCTTCATCCTCAATGCCGCTGACCGTAATTTCCGGATTTTCAATAATCTCTGTCGTTGGATAGTCCCCATGTCCTTGAACGGAAATACAGTAAACATAATCCTGTCCTTTGGTAGAATCCAAACTATCATTGATGCAGCTGGTAAGAATTAAATCTTTCGCCCAGCCATTTTCTGTCCACTTCTTAATATTCATACTTTCCTTTGTGGTAAATGTATCAAATCCAAGTTGAGAAAATACTAAATCTCTGTCATAAAACGCTGCACTGTTATTATGAATCGCATGTGCTGAATAACCTTGCTTTTTTAATACCGTTGCCATACTCTCTGTGGTTGTATCCTGAAGAACCGTTTTATAAGGATATTCCGCTGCGCCAAAATGATCCAAATTCATTCCGGTAATCAACTCAAACTCTGAGTTTGCTGTTCCTGCGCCATAAGACGGCATAGAAAGCTGTCCGGATGAATATCCTTTCATATATTTATGGAAGTTTTCCAATGGATCTTTATTAAATTTAATTCCTTTTACCTGTGTAATATCAAAATGTGACTCTAACTGCACAAAAATAATATTCGGCTTTTTCACTTTTTTCTTCTTATTTTCAGCCAGTTTTTCTTTTGTCTGCTTCTCAATACTTTCAATTTTCTTTTCTGAGTAATCAGAAGGCTTATCAATTCCATTTTTCAAAGCTGTAATGCTAAAGCAATATGGTGTCCCGTAATCACTAAACGCAATACGAATATTGTGAATCTCATCTGTCAACATACCGCTTTGGAACCCAAAAACTGTTGCACCTGCAAAAACCAAAGCAATAACAATCACTTTGATAAACCCTGTCTTTCGATTCAATGTCTCTTCCATCGGCAGGTACATATAAGCAACCACTAACAAAACCAAGCCAATCAAAATTAAGGCTCCCATGGAACCTATTTCCATTGGAGTAAAATAATTTGACATAACAGGAAGAACAGACTTCATCAGTGTAATATCTACATAAGTAAATGGTGTATTCCTAGAACTGAGCATCATAAAATTCACAATTCCTACCATACTCCAAAGCAAAGTCACAACAATATAAGTAAAAAGTCTTCGTTTTACGATAAACACTACAGAATATGTCAAGAAAATAATCAAGACACTATATAAAAACATCTTACTTCTCTCATCCACAAAACCAACTGCACTCATATCAAAGGTCTGTCTGCCGAGAACTTCCAGAAGAAATGCCATCCCAACAGATAAAACAATATTACATATCATAGGATGCTTGCGAAGTTTCTCCACAATAATAAGTCCTATCTTTTTCCCTGTTTCTTGTATATTCTTAAAAAAAGCCTTCATAACTGTCTCCTTATGACATAAATTCTTTTCCTTTGAGTCTTTTTCTGACTATAATCATCATAGTATTATACCATTCTCATTTCAAAGTATCCAGTTTTAAGTTCTTAAAACTTTATTAAATATTAAATTTCTTTAAACTTTTTCTCTCACATTTGACTTATTTCTCTATCCATGCTACCATTTTTTCATTGGATACTTTGGGTTTTGAGTATCCGGTAAAATTTATAGAAAGGAGTTTTTTTCATAAAAAGCGCCATGCACCTTCCTGATACGGACATTTACTTGGAAGGTTAACGAGGTGGAAAGTGATCGAGAATTTCGGCGGATGCTTTCCCATAGCCCCGGCCTATGTAATATATTGTACAAACCCATGAGTAATCATGAAACAAAAACAGTATAATCCGGGCAAAACCGCATATGATATAGGAAAAAACAAAAAATAGGAGAAATATGGAAGAAAACTTTTTTTACATTCTTCCTTTATTTCTTATGCAAATTGAATAAGGAGATTTTTATTATGTGTGGAATTATTGGATTTACCGGCAGATTACAGGCGGCAGAGATTTTAGTTGGAGGTCTGGAACAGTTAGAATACCGCGGATATGACAGCGCAGGAATTGCTGTCAACGAACAGAATCATACGAAAATCGTAAAAACAACCGGTAAAGTTTCACAGCTGCGCCAAAAAGTATCAGCAACTGAGGATATCGAAGGTACTTGCGGAATCGGCCATACCCGCTGGGCAACTCACGGTGGAGTTACTACAACCAATGCCCACCCTCATGTATCTGGAAATGTTACATTAATCCATAATGGAATCATTGAAAATTATAAAGAATTAACTGCTTCTTTAAAAGAAAAAGGATATACTGCAGTTTCTGAAACAGACACAGAAGTTGCTGCAATGTTAATTGATTCTTTATATGACGGAGATCCATTGAAAGCATTAAAAGAAGCTGATAAGATTCTTGATGGTGCATATGGTTTCTGTGTAATGTTCAAAGATCTTCCCGGTGAAATTTATTGTATGCGTAATGCAAGCCCTCTAGTAGCTTCTTACACAAAAGACGGAGCATTTATTGCTTCTGATATGGTTGCATTGTTAAAATATACAAAAGACTATTTTGTTGTACCGGAAGAACACATCGTAGTGATGAAAAAAGACGGAATCACATTATATACAATGGATCAAGAAGAAGCGGCTCCAAAAATGCTGCATGTTGACTGGGATACAACAGCTGCACAAAAAGGCGGGTACGACTACTTTATGCAGAAAGAAATTTACGACCAGCCGGAAGCACTTCACAACACCGTTATGCCTCGTCTGCATAATGGTCATGCAGATTTCACAGCAGACGGTATTTCTGACGATATTTTCAAAGGAATCAACCGTGTTATCGTAACAGCCTGCGGAACTGCAATGCATTCCGGATTAATCGGAAGACATTTGATTGAATCTATGCTTCGTATTCCCGTAACTGTAGAATTATCATCTGAATTCCGTTACATGAATCCAATCATGGATGAAAATACTTTAGTCATTGTCGTTACACAGTCCGGTGAAACCGCCGACTCTCTTGCAGCACTGCGTCTCGCAAATGAACGTGGAGCAAAAACAATTTCTATTGTAAACGTGAAAGGTTCCAGCATTGCCCGCGAAAGCGACTATGTACTTTACACCCATGCAGGACCTGAAATTGCCGTTGCAAGTACAAAAGCATTCTCTGTGCAATGTGCAGGTATGTATCTAATTGCATTAAAACTGGCTGAAATCAACAACATGATGACGGAAGAAGAAATGCAGGAATACTGCAAACACTTTGAAGAAGCCATCGCTACGGTGGAAGAAGTCTTAAAAATGGATGACTATATTAAATCCATTGCAGAAAAAATCAAAGACACTTTCTCTGCATTTTACCTTGGAAGAAGCCTGGACTTCGGTATTGCAAGTGAAGGTTCTTTAAAATTAAAAGAAATTTCTTATGTAAACTCCGAGGCATATAATGCCGGAGAATTAAAACATGGTACAATTTCTCTTGTAACAGACGGCGTGCCAATCATTGCCATTGCAACACAAGATCATGTTCTTTCCAAACTGATGGCAAATGTCGAAGAAACGAAGGCACGTGGTGCCCATGTTATCATGGTAACTGACAAAGATATGTCCAAATACGAAGGCTTATATGACGATTTAATTCAAGTACCGGAAGTTGAAGACAGATTCGGAACTTTCGGTGTCACCGTAGCACTACAGCTTCTGGCATATCATGTCACTGTATTCAGAGGATATGACGTAGACCAGCCAAGAAACTTAGCAAAATCCGTAACTGTAGAATAACTTCAAAAGAACCACCTTGGAAACATAAAGAGGGTATCGCAAAATTATCAGATTGAGCGATACCCTCTTATCTTTTCCTTATTTCAGATTGGTTTTAAAGAATTCTGTCATCTTATCAAATGGGATGATATCTGTTTTGTCATATAAATCTGTATGCACTGCATCTGGAATAATGAGAAGTTCTTTGTTGCTGCCTTTTAATTTTGCAAATGCATCTTTGCTGAAGTAACAAGAATGTGCTTTTTCTCCATGTATCATTAAAACGGCACTTCTAATTTCATCGCTGTAACAAAGAATCGGCATATTCATGAAAGACAGAGAGGATGTAACATTCCATCCATTGTTTGAGTTTAAGGAACGTTTATGATAACCTCTGCTTGTTTTATAATAATCATAGTAATCCTTCACAAAAAACGGAGCATCTTCTGGAAGAGGATCGACTACACCGCCTGCACTTGCATAAGTTCCATTTTTATAGTCAATGGTTCTCTGTGCGTTCAATGCTTTTCGAGTTTCATAACGGGCATCTGCATCCATTGTATCAAAATAACCATTTGCATTTACACGACTCATATCGTACATTGTTGATGTGACAACCGCCTTAATGCGGGTATCCATAGCCGCCGCATTTAATGCCATGCCTCCCCAGCCGCAAATACCAAGGATTCCGATTTTTTCTGGATCTACATTATCCTGTACAGAAAGAAAATCAACCGCTGCGCAAAAATCTTCTGTATTAATGTCTGGAGAAGCCACATACCTAGGTTCACCGCCGCTTTCTCCAGTATAAGAAGGATCAAAAGCGATGGTAAGAAATCCTCTTTCTGCCATAGTTTGTGCATATAATCCGGAAGACTGCTCTTTCACAGCTCCAAAAGGACCGCTTACTGCAATTGCAGGCAATTTGCCTTTCGCATTTTTCGGCTCATAAAGATCCGCAGCTAATACGATACCATATCGATTATGAAAAGTAATCTTGCGATGATTTACTTTTGAACTTTTCTCAAATGTTTTATCCCATTCCTGTGTTAAATTTAATTCCTCCATATGAACTCTATCCTTTCTTCATTTTCTACATTTATTTTAATCATTGAAATCAATTTATGCCAATGGTTATTTTTCATATCATGATATTCTTTTTTGGCATTTCATATGTTATAATGATTGATAACATATTTATTGGAAAGGAATGAGAATTATGGAACTCAAAACATTACGTTATTTTCTTGCTGTTGCCAAAGAAGAAAATATGACTCACGCAGCACAGCTTCTGCATGTAACTCAGCCAACGCTTTCCAAACAGTTAAAATCTCTTGAAAATGAATTAGGGAAAAAATTATTTATACGGCATAGTTTCAGCATCCAGCTGACCAACGAAGGTCTGCTGCTTCGCGAACGAGCCCAAGATCTGCTGGCTATCGCAGACAAAATCACCGATGAATTTCTTTCATTGGATGACATTACCGGCGGAGACATTTATTTTGGACTAGCCGAATCCTATCAAATCCGCTTTTTAGCAAAAGCAATCCGAAAATTCAAAGAAACTTACCCAGACATGCACTATCATATCACCAGCGGCGATACAGAACAGGTCACAGAAAAATTAGATCAGGGCATTTTAGATTTTGCAGTCATTGCAGAAACTCCTAACCTTACAAAATATAATGCCATTGAACTGCCTGAAACGGATAAATGGGGCGTTGTCATGGCATCCGGCTGCCCTTTAGCAGACAAAAAAAGTATAAAACTAGAAGATTTAATTGGATTGCCGCTTTTCTGCTCCGAACAATCATGGAAGGCAGACATTCCGAAATGGGCTGGAACCCGAATGGATGAATTAAAACTCGAAGGCTCTTTCCGTCTTTCTTACAATGGCGCAATTTTTGCCAAAGAAGGACTCGGCTATCTCTTGTCATTTGACAAACTAATCGGCACAAGTCCTGAAAGCGGTCTTGTTTTCCGTCCTTTATCTCCAACACTAGAAACAAAAATGTACATTATCTGGAAAAAACATCAAGTTTTTTCACCTATTGCAGAAAGATTTTTAAAAGAACTCCAAAAATCATGTCAATACATCGGAAATGATTTACTGTTTCAATAATATCATCTACGTGCAATACTTCGTCTTCTACTCCAACCATATTTGTTTCAAAAATATATCTCGTCTGATCATGAGACAATCTGCTTTCCTCTATATGAAAAGCAAGAGCAAAGCCTATGCGCACGACTTTGCTCTTCATAACATATTCATCCTACCATATGTTTTTTAAAATGCGGTCTTTATTTTTTTCATTAATGGTTCTGCTTTCTGCATTAAGTCAGAGGTAGACATCCGAACTACTTTTTTTCCTTTGAATCTTTCTTCATTGCGGATTCCAACATCGTTGGATAAAATAACACATGCTGCTTCTGCAATTTCTTCTTTGGTTAATTCGTTTTCAATTCCGGCACCGCCCTGTGTTTCAATCTTAACTTCAATCCCAACTTTTTGGCCTGCAATCACCAATGCTTCCGCAGACATATATGTATGTGCAACCCCTGATGGACATGCTGTAACTCCTACAACTTTCATATTTTACCTCCTATAAATCTTCAAATGTAAATTCAATTTCTTCCAGATTTTCTTCCGCTTCAACTTTTTTTTCTACATAGTCTTTCCTTAAAATAGCCATAAGCACTGCTACGACTGCAGCCCCAATTAGAGCTCCGGCAAAATATCCAATTCGATTTTCTACGACTGGAAGAACAATCAAGCCGCCCCAAGGTGCATGATTCAGACATCCGAATAAAAAGCCTGATGTACATCCAACGGCAGACCCAATCACATAAGATGGAATCACTCGAATCGGATCTGCTGTTGCAAAAGGAATGGCTCCTTCTGTGATTCCCATGCAGCCCATTACAATTGCTGCCTTTCCAGAGTCTCTTTCTTCTGGTGAAAATTTCTTCTTAAATAAGATCGTTGCAAGCCCAATTCCTAATGGTGGAACTGCTCCTGCAATTCCCACACCTCCCATGAGATATGGAAGCGTATCTACCTGTGTCTGTGCAAATGTATACGCAACTTTGTTGATTGGACCTCCCATGTCCACACCAACCATAGAACCAAGAAGCATTCCCAATGGTACTTTTGCAGCTCCAGATAAACTATTTAATCCATTTGTCATAGCTGTCATAATGTTGGCAATCGGAACACCTAATACAAATACCATTAATCCTCCTGTAATCAATGTACCTCCTAATGGATATAAGAAAATCGTAGCTAAGCTTCGATAAGCGACTGGAATTTTAATCTTTTTCAGCTGATGTACGGTATATCCTGCAATAAATCCAGCTAAAATTCCTCCCAAAAATCCAGCCCCAATTTCTTTTGCCAGATAAGCTCCAATAAATCCTGGTCCTAGTCCAGCTTTATCAGCCATACTAAATGCAATATAACCACCGAGTACTGGAATAAATAATGCTAGCCCTGCGGAACCAATTTGATTTAATTGTGCAAGCCAGCCTTCTGTTGGAACACTTGCTTCACCATTTAACATAATTGAGACAGAAAACAAAATTCCTCCGGCAACAACAAAAGGAATCATATAAGATGTCGCTGTCATCAAATGCTTCTGTAATTCTTTTGCAACATTTTTCATTTTTATACCTCCAGATTTTCAATCAATGTATGATACAATTCTTCATGATTACAGTTTTTTAATTTTTCTCTAAAATCTTCATGCATTAACAGCCTTGAAAGTTTGGATAAAATTTGAAGATGAAGATTACTGTCATTTTTGTTTCGAACAGCAATCATAAGAATCATATCAACTTTATCCCCTGTTTCCTCATTCCACACTACTTCCTGTTCTAACTTTGCAGTACAAATTCCTGCTTCTTTCACTGCATCACTTTTTCCATGAGGAATTCCAATACCAAAACCAATACAGGTCGAAAACAATTCTTCTCTCATAGCCACATCATGATAAAATAATTCTTTGTCTGTTAAATACCCTTCTCGATCAAATACATCCACCATCTTCTGCATAATTTCAGATTTTGTCATGTTTTCGGATTCAAACAACATACACTCCTTTTTTAAGATTGGTAACATATCTCCACCTCCTGCTCACATTTTTGGATAATTTTTGCTGCTTCCAATGAATTTGAACTTTCTTTCAATAAATCAATAAAATTTGTCATCCGAATCATCCTCATCAAACGAATCACCGCAGGAACATGTTCCTTTTTATCACGGCTGGCAAGACAAAATATGATATTCACTTTTTTCTCGCCAAAGCACACTGGCTCTTTGCTTATCAACAGGCTCATTCCGCTTTCTTTGACTCCTGCTGCTTCATTTCCATGAAGAAGTACAAACTCCCCATCTATCACTGCATAAAAACCTTGTATTTTCATCCCCTGAATAATGCTTTCATAATAAGATTTCGTGATTTTTCCCTTTTCTTCCAAGATTTCAGTACAATATTTTACAGCTGTTTTCCAGTCATCTACGCATTCTGCAAATTTTATTTCATCTTTCCCCATAAGGTCACTGATTGTATAATATTTTTTCGGCATTCTGACATCTCGGTATCCTAATTCACTTTTAATGATTCCCATCACTTTTTCCCGATCATTTTTATCCAAGAAATCCAATCGTTTCTCAATCGCAAAATAATTTGTTAAAACAGTTTTCCGATGTAATCCAATTTTCTCTAATTTTTCATGATCTTCTTTTTCAAAGATAACATTCACCTGTGCCATCTTTTTATGAACTGGAAGTTCTATTTTTACTGTTGAAACCACTGCATCAATCTCATCCCATTCCTGATACCCTTTTACCTGATATGCAGATATACACTTTTTTACATGAACCTGATATTCGTTCAGCAATGCATCTTTTACCAAAACAGTCGTTCCATATCCAAAACCACAAATCAATAATACATTCATATATTTGCTTCGCTGCATCCTTCTTAAACTTCCCAAAAAATACATCGCAAGATATACAATCTCATTTTTTGTCAGACAATACAGTACTTCATCCTTCTGAACCAGTTCTTTTAAATCCTGAAAAACATAGAAATATTCGGAAGGTATCAACGACTCTGCTTCTTCATTTAACTGCATATTTCCTTTTACACGTTCAATCATAGGTCCAATATGATTAAGCAATCCTTTCATAAGAATTCCATCTCCAAAAAAATCCACATGAAGAAGTTCCTCCATTTTTTTAATTAAATTCATCGTAATATTTTCAATGCTAATTAAATCCATATTGGAATCCAGATGAACATATCGACTGGTGTATTTTGAAAATCCAGATAAAATTCCTCTTTCCTTTTTCTTCAGTACACGCCCAATGCATGTTTCATATTGCTCAATTCTATTATCAATTTCGCCTTCTTCATCCCAGTAATCCAAAGGAAGTTCCATATTATTTTTCATATACCATGTAAACGTCAACACATTTGATACATACCATTGATATGACTCATCACTGAATACCCATTCCATTTTTTCTATAATGTCATTTACCCACTCCAGAACATCATCTATATGGATAGGAAGAAATATTTCTCTGATAAGTTTTGCTGTACGTCTTTCATAAGTACTATATATTTTTTTCTTATACAACAACCAAATATATCGTTTTAGTTCCCTACTTCTAATCTGATACGTCAGCTCTGATTCTCCTTTTAATTGAAATCTTTTATTATATTCAAGTGTCAGTTGATAGTTCTTTAATTCATTTTGTACAGTTTCAATATCATTTTGTATAGAACGTCTGGATACCTGCAGAGATTCGCTTAATGCTCTAATATTTAAACTCCCTGTATCAAATAAAATCTGCATACGGATGAATGCAAGTCTTTCCTCAGGCGAAAACACAAAATCATCATCGGCAATCATTTCAGAAAAATCCAGCTCATCTGGAACAAAAAGTATCCCTTTCGAATGTTTCTCAATCAATGGCAGCTTTTTTAATGACAATTCATTATTAATACATTCCACATCATATCGAACAATTCGTTCTTTCAAATTCAGTGCTTCAGAAATCTCTTTATAACTTGAGATTTTTTCCTGTTCTAAATATCTGGCGATCTTAAGCATTCTTCCTTTCATCATTTTCTACCTCCTACAGGCATCCCTGATTGTTCATTTATTTTACATAGATTGTTCAATTTTTGTCGTAAGACCTTCCAGATTAAAGCATCTTACATGTTTCTCCATTTCTTCTTTTAATTTTTCAATAACGAAACGTTTTCCATCAATTTCTAATATGTCCATATTTGCATAAAGCTGATTAATCTCCTTTTCTACTTCTGGATTAGAGAATGTATAGTGTCCGCACAGTTCTGTAATTTGAAGTTTTGTTGCATCATCTAATACTTCCAGATTAGACATATCCACCTCATCTGTCAGCCATTTTTTCCATTTCATAGAATATACAGAAGCATTTGTAATAGCTTCTCTTAAATTTGATGGCTCTGTAATGACTCCTAGTTCTGCAAACTTATCTTCTACATCCAACAATTCCAGCAGCGCCATTGTTTCAATGGTACCAAACGCAGGTGCTACATTCATTGCTGTAATTTCTAATGGAAGATGTGCTAATAATTTTGCTTCACTTAAGTAATCTCCATTATGTTCCTTCAATCCAACTCCGTATTTTTTTGCAACACTGCTTAACATTCTAGAATTTTCATAGTTAAAATGCCCTACATTTTTTGTTAATCGTGTTAAAGTTCCTGTTTGTCCAACAATGAAAATCGGCATTGGCAAATCATGTTCTTCTGTATACTCTTTAATCCGCTTAATAAAACTTTCATAAGTATCCAGAGACGTCAAACCACCACTTGTTTCTTCTGTTCCAACTTCATAAGCAATTTCTTTCTCGATTCCATATTTTTTGCGAACCTGTTCACAATACTCAATCAATTCAATGGTTCTGTTAAATACAACATCAATGTCTACTACTTTGCACATGACTTCTGGATCTTTTGTTGGATCAATATGTAATAAGTCAAAACCATTTAAAATATCAGCCTTATAAGATTCTTTTGCAATTTTCATAGCCTCTTCTTCTGGGAGCTGATCTGCTCTTTCTTTATCTCTCTGCCACGGTCCCCCATGATCTCTGCACAGATAATATACATTATCATAATTAATTTCTTCGCAAATCTCTTTAATTTTATCATGGAATACTTTCTGATCACTGTTAAAAACATATCCTCCGCCAAGTTCATATGAATCTACCTGATTTCGACTGGCAATATACATTAATGGAAAATCTTTTTCCTTTGAAATTTCCAAAGATGCTCTTAAAAAATTTTCTGACATTGGTCCTATTCCAAGAAGCGTATGTTTTTCTTTTTCAGAGTTGATAACATATTCTACTGCTTTTCTAATGTTAACTTCTTTTCTCATAAATCTTAACTCCTTTTTAACTCCTCTTAGATTTGACCGGTCATTCATCTAAAAATTAATTTGTTTGTATCTCTTTGATGATTTTATTATATTTCATCTTCCCTATTCCCATAAGATAAAAGAAAGGAAAGTTTTTTTTCCAAAAGTTGCACTTTTATTTTTTCTCATAAGCTAAACGCACTAAAACATTTTCCAATGCCGGGATTGACGGCTGTCCACCGAGAGATTCTACAGAAATTGCAGATGCCATAGAACTCAATTTTAAAATATCTAAATATGGAAGTTTTTTATAAATCCCATATGCAAATGCTCCATGAAAAATATCTCCAGCTCCTGTCGTATCTACAGCTTTTACTTTATAAGCCGGCATATGTTTTAAAACTCCCTTATCTTTGTAAAGAAGTCCTTTTTCTCCTAATGTAATCACCACATATTTCTCGTTGATTTTCTCTATTTCTCCAAATACCTCTTGGCAGGTTCCCCACTTCTCTGGTGAAATCTCTTTCCCTGTATGCTGACTAGCAAAATATTCAGAACATACCAGATAATCAACTTCTTTTGCTACCTGCATTGTACATTCCCGATACCCTCCAGCATCTGCAATGGAAACCGCATTTGGATATTTTTTTATCGCTTTCATAGTTAATTCTGGTTCATGTCCATCACTTAAAATAACGTCAATCTCCTCATCTGGAAAATCGAATACAACATTTTTTTGTTTTCCAGGAAAATTAAACAAAGTTCTCGCCCCATTTTGTTGATTAGTAAATATATAGCTGTATGGTGTCTGTATTTTTTCATCTTCAATTAAAAAATCAAGCGATATCTGTCCTTCCTGCATAACTTTTTTCAAAAAACTTCCATTTTTATTCAAGCCAATCTTTGTTAACAGGCTAGTATCTACACCCCATTTCCCGCATACATATGCAGAATTAAATGCAGGCCCTCCTGCACATCTGAACTCTTTCAAAATCTGATACTTTTGATTTTCCAAAATCGGACCATCCATTGGTATTGTAATGTCAAGCACTGATTGTCCAATACATAAAATCTTTCCCATTTCTTTTCTCCTTTTCTTTCACAATTTCTTTTTCTTTGATTTTATCGAATCTATGATTAGGAAATAAGATAAAGCAAATGAAAGATTTTTTTACAAAAATTTCTTAATTTTCTATGTAAAAGCAAAGCGGATAATCCTGCCTTCAACTCTCTATATAATAAAAAACGTCAGAACTCTTTGTCTTCCAAACAAAAAGCCTGACGCTTTATTATACAATCGATGTCTCTAATTTATTTCTTATTCTCCATAATATCTTCCCAATGCATCTGCTCCCATAATTGCAGCATATACATCTTCCGGTGTTACCTCAAACGGCATATTTCCCATCGTATCACCTTCCGCACAGGAAAGTTCTGCCACCTCCATGATCTGTTCCGGTGTTACCTCTTTGATTCCCAATTCTTCCAAAGTAATCGGCAGTCCTGTTTCCGCACAAAAGTCAATGACTTCCATAATTTCATCTTCCCCTGCATCCTCCAAAACCAACTGTACCAATGTACCGAAGGCTACTTTTTCTCCATGATATAAATCATGTGTTTCCGGCACTGCTGTCAAACCATTATGAATTGCATGTGCAGCTGCCAAACCACCACTTTCAAATCCGATTCCAGACAGATAAGTATTGGCTTCAATAATATTTTCTACCGCTTTGGTGCAAATTCCTTCTTTCACTGCTGCCATTGCCTGAATTCCACTATCCAGTAAAGTGTTATAACAAAGTTCCGCTAAATTCATGGCTGCTAACGTACATTTTCCTCCAACACAATTGGATGCATCTGAACGCTTGCAGGCTCTAGCTTCAAAATAAGTTGCCAGTGCATCTCCCATACCAGAAATTAACAACCTTACCGGAGCTTTACTTACAATATCTGTATCTACTAATACCATATTCGGACTGGATGGAAGGAATAAGTATTTTTCAAAAACACCTTCGTCAGAATAAATGACAGATAATGCACTACATGGAGCATCTGTAGAGGCAATCGTCGGTACAATAATTACTGGCTTTTTCATATAATAGGCTACTGCTTTTGCCGTATCATGAATTTTACCACCGCCAATACCGACAATAACATCACTTTTCACAAGATCAATCAGACGATTGATTTCTGTCATACAACATTCTCCATTAAAAACATCATAAATAATTTCTGTATCACCTTTTCCCTCATTAATAGACGGCTCTACTCTTTTTCTTCCTGAAGCACTGGTTAATACGAACAAACTTTCACCAAAGTTTTTTGCATAATCACAAAGATTTTTTAATTCTCCTTTTCCCTGAATATAACGAGTTGGACTTCCAATAATCTGTGCCATAATACACCTCCATAGTAAACATTATTTGTTATATTTTATTATAGCACGACAAAAGAATAATCAAAGATGAAATTATATATTTAACAATTCTCTTTTCCCATAAACGAAAGAAACCAGAGACTTCATATCTCCAGCTTCTTTCTTTGTGATATTATATGAAAAAACAAATGAGCAAGTTTTGAATTTATTTTGCAGTTCTTTCCTTATATGCTTTTACGATGGCTTCTGCCATTTCCCGAACCATGCCCGCTGGTGATGGTGCATTTAGAATACCAGATGTGCATCCCGTTCCATCTGCCCCTAATTTAACAATCTTATAGCAGTCATCTGCTGTACTAACTCCAGAAGCAATCATTGGTTGTACATTTGGATTTATCTCTCGGATTTGCTTTACTGTTTCCTTAATATAAGAATCATCAGCAATCTGTCCTGTTCCAATTAAATCTGTAGGCTCTGCAATAATAATCTCTGGATCCATGATTGCAGCAGCTTTAGCTTCCACCGTGGAATCTGCACATACAATCGAAATAATTCCTTGATCTTTACACCGTTTCACTGTCTTAGATAATTCTGCAAATGTTTTTGGTACTTCTGCATGGTTGATAAATACAGCTTCTACTCCAGCTTCTTTTAATGCTTCTGGAAGAATTGCTGCCATCCCGCGTCCAGGTACCAATGAATCTATAGACTGTGCTGTAACCGTCAAATTTTTTGTATGTTCTTTAATTAAACGAACATCCACCAATGGGCATGTAAAATAAATCTGAATTCCTATATCTTCTGCCACCTTGTCTGCTTCTTTGGCAAGTTCCAAACTAGATTTCCCATATAAATAATTTTTCGGATTTACCACCAAAAATGGCACTTTTGCTTTTTTGTTCATACTTATTCTCCCATCACAATAATTTTACATTTTCTTGTACGAGGCCGTGTTCGGTCAAAGTCTGCAAAATAAATATATCCCGTTGTTCCTACCCCAAGTTTTCCTTCATCTACATCAAAAATCTCACTAGCACCAAGGAATGTTGATTTCAAATGGGCATCACAATTCCACAATGCTCTGCGGTCTCCATTTGGAAGATATTCCTCTGCATTATCCCATGACTCAACTTCCTCATAATGCTTTTCACCTGGATAAACATACATATCCTTACTTGTCTGATCTGGAATAATTTTTGCAAATACACGATTTAAATCTTCTTGAAGAAACTCATCTCCATCTTTATTAAAATCATGTACAAATTCTTCAAAGAAAATGGAACACGTAGTGTGTGGTGAAATCACTGCACAAATACCATTTTTTATTCCACTGTTTTTAATAGCTTCTTTTACCTGTGAAGTAACATTTACATAAGTTGGTGTCTTTCCATGAGATTCTACTTTTATTGTCTCTTTGTATACTGCCATTGTCATTTCCCCCTATAAACCTTGAAACACTTTCATTGCCCGCATAATATCTTTTTTCATTGCTTCCGTTGCTTCTAAAGACATAGAATCATAAAACAGCGGTTTCTCATCATCTTCCCAATACTCTTTTGAAGCCTTGCCTCCTGCCGTATTCATATATGTATAATAATTTACTTTACATATTCCATTTTCAATGGCAATTTTATAATCCGCATCAGAAACTCCGGAACCTCCATGCATCACAAGGGGAACATTGGCAGTTTCACGAATTCTGGCAACCCTCGGTAAATCAAGTTTCGGTTCTGTCAGATAAACACCATGAGTTGTTCCAAATGCCACTGCCAGACAATCTACTCCCGTTTCCTCCACAAATTTCTTTGCTACCTCAGGGTCCGTATAAATATCGTCCAGATCTTCATAATCATCCGTACTATCTGCATCTCCTCCTTCTCCATGAACAACTTCTGAAGTAAAAATATGTCCAAGTTCTGCCTCTACACTTGCTCCCACTGCATGTGCAGCCTTTACAATCTCTTTTGTCTCCGCTGCATTTTCTTCAAAACTTTTTGCAGAAGCATCATACATAACAGAAGTAAAACCAATACGTAATGCCTGGATGCAGCGTTCAAAAGTACTGCCATGGTCTAAATGAAGAGCTACCGGAACTTTGGCCCGTTTGGCATAATACAGCATAATCGGTCCGATTTCCTCCAAATCAATCATATCATCATGACTTTGTGCATGCTGTAAAATTACCGGACAATTAAGTTCCTCTGCCGCCTGAATGATTGCACGAATACTTTCCAATGTTGTTCCATTAAAAGCTCCAACTGCTTTTTTTTGAATTTTTGCCTCATCCAGCAATTCTTTCAGTGTAACTAACATTTCATGTTTCCTCCCCTATTTTTATAAAACATTTCTTCCGTACATTGCATCCTGTTCTTTTCTTAACTGATAAATCAGTGTAGACTTATCTAATTCGATATCATCATATGTTAACAGATCACCCTTCTTCACGTCTCTCTTCATCACTGCCTTGTTGGTTACCAATCCATATGGCACATAATTTTTTGCATTAGATTCTTCTGCTGTGGCAATAGATCCGTGAGTTGTGAATCCGCCGATTCCGTCAACAGTCTGGCCGGCTTTCAGGTCGATTTTTGCTCTTGTGATACACTCAGATACAAGTCCGTCCATCGGTACACAAGTCACTTCTCCGTCAATAACTGCCTTTGCAACTGTCAATGGTGTTTCTAAGTTACATAAGTGGTATGGACGGTATAATGTCCAGAGCGGTCCAGGTCCCATCTGCAGGTAGTTCATCTGGTATGCAATCTCTTCGTTTGGAGTAGAAACTGTTACGAATACTCCTGGAGCGATTCCGTTTACATATTCTACGACTCCATGTTTGTTTAAGATACCGCCGTCTTCTTTCAGCTTTAAGATATCATTTAATTCTTTGATTCCCTCTGTTCCTGGTGCAGTTTCCGGGCCGTGTCCACCGATCACATCCGGTACCAATCCTGTATAGTTAGACATCGCTGTCATCTCTACCATAGTCTTTGTTCCGTCTTTGAATGCACAGAGCATCTTAGGGCTCATTTTCTTTCTGGTTGCTTCTTCGAGAACGGTATCAGGATTGCAGCCATAGTCAAGCTTATTGTTCTTTCCCTTACCCATAACTTCCACAGTCATTCCCATAGCTCTGGCAAAGCTGTAAAGTTCCATAACTGCTCCTGGTTCGTCCCCAGCAGATCCCGTATAAATAACTCCTTCTTTTGCAGCTAATTTTTTCAGATATGGACCAATAACTACATCTGTTTCCACATTCAGCATAACAACATGCTTCTTATTTCTCATTGCGTCCGTTGCAACTTTTGCTCCTACATCCGGCACACCAGTTGCATCAATGCAGCATTCTACTAGATTTGCCTGGGATACAAAATCTGCATTTTCACACGCAACATACTTTCCTGCTTCCATACCTGCATTTACATCTGCAAGTGTCTTTGCCACAACGATATCATCATCTTTTGCTCCGGCATATTTGAACGCATTCACTGCATTTTCTACTTTGATATCAGATACAACTGCAGGCATGATACCTTTCATCATTGCCATCTGAGATGTCATTCCGCGTCCCATCTGTCCGGCACCGACGATACCTGTCTTAATGATCTTTCCTTCTTCTTCCCTTTTGATTAACTTCTGATCCATGTTTAACATAATACCTATCTCCTTTTTTAAAATTTAACTGCATCTATATCTCAACCTTTGGAAACTGAAATATTTTAAAAAATTTCAATCATTCCTCCGGTTTTAATATCTTCTGGAAGAAGTTTATTTCCTTCCAACATAATACATCCCGGTCTTTCCGGTTCATCTCCTCCTTTAAAGTCCACTGTGCAGTGTCCTAATTGTGCCAGTGTATGAGGTGCTTCACTTCCTACAGCACTGATTTTAAATTCTTTATCACAGATTTTAAATGTATCTCCTACCGCCGGAATTTCTTTTAACTCTGCTTTCGTATGCAGAACAGATAATTCCGCTAACTCAGGAGGTGCATCTTCATTAAAAATAATGATAAAATTCATATCTTCATCTTCTAAAAATGCCAATGCATCTGATCCTAATCCTACAATTTTAGATTGATATTTCATATAATCCCTTTCTATGCTTTCTAATACATTCCGATACTAAATGCAAATGCAATTAATACTGCCAATGGTCCGGTAATCATACGTTCAAATAATACTGCTGGAACACCGTATTCAATGGTTTCCGGGTCCGCTTCTCCAAGACTCAATCCTACCGGGACAAAGTCACATCCAACCTGTGCATCAATCGCAAACAAAGCAGGCAGTGCATACTGTGGCGGGATATGTCCCAGTGCAAATTCAGCTCCAAGCAGTGTTCCAACGACCTGTGCAATAACTGCCCCAGGTCCAAGAACTGGTGAAAGAATTGGAATACCGCAAATAAAGGCAATAACAACCATTCCTGGAAGTGTAGAACAAATCGGAGAAATTGTCTTAGCAATTACATTTCCTAATCCGCTGGCAGAAATAATACCTAATAAAGTGGCAGTAAATGCCATAAACGGCAAGATTGTACCTAGCACAATTTCAATAGTATCACGGCCTGCTTGAAAGAAAATATTCACAAAATGTCCAACTGCTTTTCCAATTTTAGTAATAATATTTTCTTTTTTCTCTTCACTTACTTTGGCAGTATTCTCCTTTAATGTCTGCTTCGGTCTGGATATTTCTGCTTCTGTTTTTGAAGCAGGTTCTCCAGCAGCTGCACCTGTATAATCAGATTCATATACATCCTTCTCAGTAACTGCCGATACATAAATTTCAGGAGTAATATATTTTGCCAAAGGTCCCGCTTTTCCCACAGGTTCAATATTAATTGTATAAATTCCCTTTTTCGGGTATACTCCGCAGCGTGCTGTTCCTCCACAATCTACAACAGCTACCAAAACTTCTTCATCCGGCAGATTTGTTTTAAATCCATCAACTGCTTCTGCTCCTGTCATATCCGCAATTTTCTGAGCAAGCGGATGTATTCCTCCTCCTGTTACACTCAGTACTTTATTACATATCTCTGTCGGCGTAAGAATCAATGGTCCACCCCAGCCGTTCGAACCAGCCTTTACTGTAATTGTTTTATACATATTTATTTACCTCCCTTCTCTATTTACTTAGTGCAGCAAATATCTTCTCGCACAAAATACCACGAATTAAAATTACAATAACTCCAACAATAAAATATCTTACTGCCAAACCTCCTACAGATAATCCCAGTTTCTGAATTCCTGTTGCAATTCCTGTGTATACAAACAACTCACCTGCGTTGGCATGAGGGAATAAACCAGTAATTGGATGGCAGAAAGAAACACTTGCATCGTAAAATGCTGCTTTATGCTCTTCTTTTACAAAACGTCCAAATGTGTACCGTGCAGGGTTAGTCAGAAAAATATCTGCCAGCACCGGAAGCAATGTATACCGAAGAATTGTATACTTTGTAATCTTCTGACAAAAACGCTCCACACGCTCCGTACCGATGATACCGATAATGGAATTTACAAATACCATTAAACAAATAACCATTGGAATGATGCCTGTAACCCACCCCATAAATGTTTCTCCCCCAGCTTGAAACAGACCAATAAATCCATTTGCCACTTTGGAAATCATTTCCATAATTCATCCTCCTTCTTAAATTATGAATTTAAAATTTTCATTTATATAAATGTCCCTCCGAACAGATTCAGCCAAATATCCCTCCGGGCCCTTGATGAATATTCCATTCAAATCTGAACTTCGCTTCATATATATCGCTTACCTTATGTATTTTCTAATAATTCGACGCTAATTTCCTGATTTTGAAATCTCTGTTCTAACGCCTCCAAAGCGTTAATATATCCTTTGTATCTTTTTCTTTTCCTCTTGTCATAGCTTCTCAGTTGATCTAAATAATCGTAAATACTAACGCCAATCACATCTTTTCCCAGAAAAGTCGTCCACGGTTGAAACTTAGCTAAAAAGCTGATTCCCTTCATAATTTCTCCGCCAGTAATGATACCTTTTTCATCACATGCAATCATCACGATATATCCAACTGTCAGCCCGCCTTTCTTCTGTCCAAATCCAACATTGCCGAATTTATGTACTCTGTGAATCGCTTTCCGGTAATTTTTCATCTGCCAAACGCCTCCCAATGCCTGAATTACAAACATTACAAATACGATGAAAAGCATCACTGATATTCCGCTCATTCCCTATTCCTCCTATCTCATACTTATCATTACTTTTATGTAATATTTTTACATTTAAATGTTTCAAAAATAAAAAGACTCACCCAAAATATTTTTAAATTTTCAATTGTTTCTGATGAGTCTTTCTCTTACTAATGCATTTATACTCTAAAGTAACTTTTCGGCGCATTCGTTATTGGTAATCAGCATATTAATAAATCTGCCTTTAATAGCACCTTTGATTGCCTCTGCCCGGTCTGCACCGCCGCCGATTCCAATTCGATTCCGCACCTTTAAAATCATTTTTTTGGTCATTCCGGCAACCCTTTCATTAAATTCCTGAAACTTTTCGGTATTACCATCTTTATCAAAAAACTGAAGAGCTACGTTTCCTACAACACCATTTTCAATGAATCTTTTAATTTCTTCATCACTGATATATCCGGCCTGCATTAATGTTGAATCTGTTCCAGAGGATGTAGAACCAATTCCCATTATTAAGGTGTCCAGCTTCTGAATATCGTTATAGATAAAATTGATTGTCTTTTCTTTCAAAAAATCTTCTTTTACCTTTTTGTTGGAAAATAATGCTGGTGATAAAAACTGTGAATATGTACCGCCAAATTTCTTTGCATACTCTCTGACAATCTGATTGCTCTGCACATCCATACCGTGAATAGTACTTGGGCTGATACCTCCTATGATCGGTACGAACATATAGTGATTTTCTTTGGGAAAAGCTCGTTTTACTTTTGCAACGTTGTGCAGAGTAAATCCCATGGTGACTCCAATATAATCGCCATCTTTAAAAAACTGAGACAGATAAAGTGCTGCCCTTTCATACAAACGGGAAATCGATTCTGTATTGGTATCTAAAGCACTGCTCTCCACTACGATTACTTCTTTTAATCCATATTTCCGTTCCAATTCTTTTTCAAGTTTCCCATAAGAAAACTGTACAGGATTTATGACTTCCACTTTTACAATGCCGCTTTGTTTTCCCTTTTGAAGCATTCGAGATATAGTTGCTCTGGAAATCCCAAGATAATCACTGATTTCCTGCTGCCGCATATTATCTTCATAATATAAGCTGCAAACTTTATAAATTAATCTCCAGTCGTCTACGATTTTCTTCAACAGATACTCCTTCCTGAAACATCATATGAACTTTATGCATATATTCTATCAAAATATATTTTTATATCAATGCAATATTGCTGAACATATGTCAAAGTGCAATGTTTCCTCATGTATACATTTACATATTTTCTAAGACTTTGTGAAATAATTGACAGATATTTTTGTATAAAAAAATGCTTTCAAATCACCCTTTTGATTCAAAAGCATCTTTCTCTTTTTATATTTCTATCATATTATCCAATCACATCGCTCATATCATACATACCAGCCGATTTCCCTGCCAGATAAAGTGCTGCACTGACTGCACCTTTTCCAAAGACAGCTCTGGAATAAGCTGTATGCTTCAATTCAATAACTTCATCCTGTCCCGCAAAAATCACTTCGTGTTCTCCCACAATGGTTCCTCCGCGGACAGCAGAAATACCAATCTCTTTCTTTGGACGCTGCTCTCTTCTCTGGCTGCGGTCATAAACAAACTCATATTCATTATCTAACGGTTCATTGACTGCTTCTGCAAGAGCAAGAGCAGTACCAGATGGTGCATCTATTTTTCTGCGATGATGTTTTTCTACAATATCAATATCAAATCCTGCATCTGCCAATAACTTTGTCATGGATTTTAACAGTTTAAACAATGTATTAATTCCTAGTGACATGTTTGCCGAACGAAGAATTGCAACCTTTTTACTTGCTTCTTCTACCTTAACAAGCTGTTCGTCACTTAATCCAGTCGTACAAAGCACCAGCGGAATCTGTTTTTCTACTGCATAATCAAGCAGTGCATCGACTGCAGGTGCAGCAGAAAAATCAATAATCACATCTATATCTACATCACAATCTGCAAGATTGGTAAAAACCGGATATTCATTATGTCCGTCATCTACGCGGTCAACACCTGCTGCCATTACAGCATCGTCTGTCTCTTCAATAATCTTGCTGATTACCTGTCCCATGACTCCATTACAGCCATGCATCATAATTTTTGTCATCGTTTGTAACTCCTTAAAGAATTCCTGTTTCTTTCATTGCCTTTACTAATAATTCTGCATTTGCTTCTTCCATCTCAGTTAATGGACGTCTCAAAATATCACGGCAGTATCCCATCTCTGCCACTGCACGTTTTACTGGAATCGGATTCACTTCACAGAATAATTTATGAATCACATCCAAATATTTCAGCTGGATTTCTTTACTTCCCTGAATATCTCCAGCCATAAACTTCGCAACCATATCATGGGTTTCTTTTGGTGCCACATTGGAAAGTACAGAAATAACACCCTTTCCGCCAAGAGATAAAACAGGCAGTACCTGATCGTCGTTTCCAGAATAAATATCTAAATCTCCCTGACTTTCATAAGCCACTGTAGCTACCTGAGATAAATCACCGCTTGCTTCTTTGATTGCAACAACATTTTCTGCTGTTTTGGCAATCTTAGCTGCTGTTTTTGGCTGGATATTTGTTCCGGTCCTTCCAGGAACATTATACATAATAATTGGAACATCCACTGCTCCTGCAATTGTTGTATAGTATTCTTCCAGCCCTCCCTGTGTTGCTTTATTATAATATGGTGTTACAACCAGCAGAGCATCTGCTCCCACACCCTGCGCTCTTTTTCCCAGATACAATGCCTCTTCTGTACAATTTGCACCTGCTCCTGCAATTACAGGAACACGTTTATTTACATGAGAAACACAAGCCCCGATAACATCAATCTGTTCATCGTGGCTCATTGTAGATGCTTCTCCTGTTGTTCCACAAATAATGATACTGTCTGTTCCATTGTCAATCTGAAAATCAATAAATTTTTCCAACTGATCATAATCAACAGATAAATCCTCTTTAAATGGTGTAATTAATGCAACCCCTGCACCTGTAAATATTGACATGCTATTCTTCCTCCTATCATCTTATGTAAAAGTACGCACTGCGTACTTAAATTTACTGTTTAAGACTCTTTGACTATATCAATACAGTAAGCAGCATCAACATAATCCAACAGTTCTTTTGGAAGACTTCTTCCGGTCATCAAAATATTCTGTTCTTCATCGCGTTCTTGTAGAAGATGAATCAAATCCGTCGGTTTAATCAGCCCCAAATCCAAAAGTCCAAGAATTTCATCCAGCACAAGAACATCACACTGTCTTGTATCCAGCACTTTTCTGGCATATTTCAATCCATTGAAAATATAATGATCCTGTTCCTTTTTCTCATCTTCATTCAGATCTTTGTACTGTTTGTCATACTTTTCAAAACGAAAAAGCTGTACTTCCGGCTCCAGTCTCCGAATCAAGCTGATATCTCCCGTATCTTTTCCTTTCAGGAATTGTACGACAATGACCTGTCTTTCTTGGCCTGCCGCTTTTACACAATGGCCTATGGCACAGGATGTTTTACCTTTTCCCGGTCCATAGTAAACTTCCACTCGTCCTTCCATCTTCTCACCTCAAAGAATCTTCCTTTTGTAATATTGGTTTATTATATCATTTTTGATACAAGAAATCCATTTTATTCTTCATCCTTTTCATGAAATTCCAATTTATTTACAGAAACTTCATATGCAACACGTTTCACAGACTCATTTTCTCCAATTCGCTTTTGATATTCCCTGCTTTGAATTCGTCCAATTAGTTCAATTCTAGAACCTATTTCCAGATTCCCTGCAAATCTGGCATTTCGTCCCCAGCAAATACATGGTATGTAATCAGATTTCCCATAAGAACGGTTTACCGCCAGAAGTATATCGCAGATTTCCCTTCCTAAAGGTGTCATGCGGTATACCGGCTGTTTACATATAAAACCGTCTAACACGATCTGATTTGGTTTCACATCTTCCATAGATTCCAAAAACTCGATATCACGGACAAATACAGACAAAATCAAATGATTCCTGTTTTCCTCATGTTTGTTGTAAGAGCGGAATTGCCCGCTTGCCTTCACTAAACTTCCTTGATAATCTTTTGTAACATCAATTAAACGTTCTGATATAAGCAATGGTATCTCATCGGTCGCTTCACTTAATCTGTTTACTAAAAGTTTGACTGTGTAAAATCCTTCTCCAAAAATCTCATGGCTGTACTCGAAACCTGAACTGATTCGGCCTGCCACCTCCACTTGATTGTGATTGATTCCCTGTTCTGTCATACTCTTTCTCCCTTCTTGTGTCAATTTGTATACTTTAAAGAGTATTCCAAATTGAACACAAATAGAAGAAAAATCCTTCGACAAAGTTTTACCACATTTTCCGACATTTTAAAGAAGAACCCTATGAAAAATAAAATTGGCGGTATTATGAAAATTTGGCACGTTTTCTTAACGTCGGATCCAAAATCTTCTTACGAATACGAATATTTTCAGGTGTAATTTCAAGCAGCTCATCTGTATCAATAAATTCCAATGCCTGCTCCAAACTTAAAATCTTCGGTGGAGATAATTTTAATGCATCATCAGAACCAGACGCACGGGTATTTGTAAGTTTCTTTGTGCGGCAGACATTGATTTCAATATCCTCTGTTTTCCCTGTCTGTCCTACAACCATTCCACCATAAACCTTCTCTCCCGGTCCTACAAAAAGAGTTCCTCTTTCTTGTGCATTAAATAAACCATAAGTAATTGTCTCTCCAGCTTCAAAAGCAATTAAAGAACCTTGTTTTCGATACTGAATATCTCCCTTATATGGACCGTATCCATCAAATAATGTATTTAAAATACCATTTCCCTTGGTATCTGTCATGAACTCTCCACGATAACCAATTAATCCACGAGATGGAATGGAAAATTCCAATCTGGAATAGCCGCCGCTTGCCATAGACATGTTCTGCAGCTCTCCTTTTCTCTGGCTCAGCTTTTCAATGACTGCCCCGGCAAACTCTTCTGGAACATCCACAACTGCAATTTCCATTGGCTCTAATTTCTTACCTTTCTCATCAGTCCGGTATAAGACTTCTGCTTTGCTGACTGCAAATTCATAACCTTCCCGGCGCATATTTTCAATTAACACAGATAAATGCAGTTCTCCCCGTCCTGAAACCTTGAAACTATCTGTTTCTTCTGTCTCTTCTACACGCAGACTGACATCGGTATTCAATTCTCTCATTAAACGATCTCTTAAATGTCTGGAAGTTACATATTTCCCTTCCAATCCAGCCAAAGGACTGTCATTTACCATAAACTGCATAGAAATTGTCGGTTCTGAAATCTTCTGGAATGGAATAGCCTCGGCACCTTCTGCATCGCAGATCGTATCTCCGATGGAAAGATCTGAAATCCCGGAAATTGCAACAATTGATCCAACATTTGCCTCTTTCACATCTACTTTATCCAGTCCTTCAAATTCATACAATTTTGTAATTCTGACTTTCTCTTTTTTCTCTGGATCATGAGCATTCACAACCACACATTCTTTGTTCACCGCAATAGAACCATTATCTACTTTTCCAATTCCAATACGTCCTACATATTCATTATAATCAATCGTGCTAATCAACATTTGCAGCGGTTTTTCCGGATCTCCCTCAGGTGCTTCGATATGATTTACAATCGTATCAAATAAAGGCTTCATATCCTTCTTTTCGTCCTCCATATCAAGCACTGCAAACCCAGCTTTTGCAGATGCAAATACAAACGGACAATCTAACTGTTTATCCCCTGCATCCAGTTCCATCAAAAGTTCTAATGTCTCATCTACAACTTCATCTGGTCTTGCTTCCGGACGGTCTACTTTATTCACACATACAATCACAGATAAATCCAATTCTAAAGCTTTTTTTAACACAAATTTTGTCTGAGGCATTGGACCTTCAAAAGCATCTACTACCAATACAACACCATTTACCATTTTCAGAACACGCTCTACTTCACCTCCAAAATCTGCATGTCCAGGTGTATCAATAATATTAATTTTTATTCCATTATATACGACACCTGTGTTTTTTGAAAGAATCGTAATTCCACGTTCTTTTTCAATATCGTTAGAGTCCATAACTCTTTCGGCAACTTCCTGATTTTCACGAAAAGTGCCGCTTTGTTTCAGTAATTCGTCGACTAATGTCGTTTTCCCATGATCAACATGGGCAATAATCGCAATATTTCTGATGTCTTCTCTCTTCATCTATATCCTTCTTTCTTTATGTTCTGCAAAGCTCAATAACTGTGTTATTCTATCACAAAGATACAAAGGATTCAAATTTTCCTGTTTTTTTCTTATTTTGTTCCGAAAATTCGGTCTCCTGCATCTCCAAGTCCCGGCATGATATATCCATGTTCATTTAGTCCCCGGTCAACTTCTCCACAATAAATCTGAATATCCGGATGTTTCTCTGACAAATATTTTACTCCTTCGGGAGCTGCAAGGATGGACACAAATTTAATCTGCTTTGCCCCCTGTTTTTTTACAAATTCTACGGCAGCATCCGCAGAACCACCAGTTGCCAGCATAGGATCTACGATCAATACCAGTCTCTGGTCAATATCTACCGGAAGTTTGCAATAATATTCTTTTGGTTCCAATGTCTCCTCATCTCGATACATTCCCACATGACCGACTTTTGCAGTTGGAACCAAAGACAGCATTCCATCTACCATTCCAAGACCTGCCCTTAAAATTGGTACAATTGCTAATTTTTTTCCTTTAATCATTGGTCCTTTTGTTTTTTCCATTGGGGTTTCAATATCTACCAGTTCGGTTTCCAGATCTCTTAACACTTCGTATCCCATCAGCATAGCAATTTCACCAATCACTGTACGAAACTCCCTTGTTCCGCAGTCTTTGTTTCGGATCAATGAAATCTTATGTTTAATTAATGGATGCTCAAAAACCGTTACATTTTCTCTCATAATTTTTTCCTTTCTGAATTCCTTTCCATTTCTTTCTGAACTAATTTTAACACATTTCTTTTCTTTTTTCTCCTTAATATGATATATTTCTTTCATAGACATAAAGGAGAACTACTCATGAATACAAAAAACATTATTGATCAATTATATAGAGAACAGAATCTCTCTAGAAATGATTTCATTTTCCTGCTGAAACATTTCACCGAAAAAGATGCTGCTTATATCGCTGCTTTTGCTCGGAAAGAAGCTCAAAAAATTTATGGCACCAGCGTATTTCCAAGAGGTTTAATCGAATTTACAAATTACTGCAAAAATAATTGTTATTACTGTGGTATTCGCAGCGGTAATGCAAATGCCAGCCGATATCGGCTGACAGAGAAACAAATTTTATCTGCCTGTGAAAATGGATATCAGTTAGGTTATCGAAGTTTCGTTCTGCAAGGCGGAGAAGATCCATATTTCCATGATGAAAAAATGGCTGTAATCGTTGCAAAAATTCGTCAAAAATATCCTGATTGTGCCATTACGCTTTCTCTTGGAGAACGTTCTAGAAAAAGCTATCAAAAATTATTTGAAGCAGGTGCAAACCGTTATCTTTTACGCCATGAAACTGCAGATTCCAATCATTATCACATGCTTCATCCAGATAGTATGTCTTTAGAATACCGAAAAGAATGTCTTTGGAATTTAAAAGACATTGGATTTCATGTAGGAACCGGATTTATGGTAGGTTCCCCATATCAAACCATGGAGAATCTTGCAGATGATTTATTATTTATCAAAAAATTGAACCCGCAAATGGTGGGAATCGGACCTTTTGTTCCCCATCACGATACAAAATTCCGAGATTGTCCTTCCGGCACAGTAGAACTAACAACATTTTTACTTAGCATTTTACGTTTGATGAATCATCATCTGTTACTGCCATCCACCACTGCTCTTGGAACCATTGATCCAAAAGGACGTGAAAAAGGAATTCTCGCAGGTGCTAACGTTGTCATGCCAAACCTCTCTCCCGTGGCAGTCCGAAAAGACTATTCTCTATACGATAATAAAATCTGCACTGGAGAAGAGGCTGCAGAATGCGTTGGATGTCTTGGCAGACGAATAGAAAGCATTGGATATCATCTGGAATTTACACGTGGAGATTATAGATAAAAAGCTGCAATGCATCCTTCTTCCATAGTTTCCCCCTCCTTACAAAGTGCTGCATACACAACATTCCCCTTTTTATAATGGAAGATCTCACTTACAGCCCCTTTATAATTGAATCCATAAATTTCCTGATGAAATAGAAAAATCCTGACAAAAGACTCCGAAAATAGAGTCTTTCATCAGGATTTATTCATCACCTTTTATTTTATTTTCTTCTGCTCTTTAGCAAAAACTCCGGAATTACAATTTTGGAATCATTATCTTCCATAGTTACTGAACCAGTCTCTGCTGTATATGTAGTCTGATCTTCCTTTTCAGCTTTTCCATTATGGATAGGCTGTCCGGAAAAAGCAGGTGTAGATGGTTTAAATGCTGTTCTTGCTTTTGTTCCATCCTCCGCAGCTTTAATTCCTGTTGCAATGATAGTTGCACTAATCTGATCCCCGAAATCAGCATTGACGGTACCAAAAATAACATTGACTTCCTGTCCTGCTGCATCCTTTAAATATTCCACAGCCTGCTGTGCTTCCAGCATCCCAACTGCACCGGCAAAGTTAACGATAACATCTGTAGCTCCTGCCACTGTTGTCTCAAGCAATGGACTTTCCATAGCGGTCTTGATAGCTTCCAGTTCTTCGTCTGCAACACCCATACCGATATGTGCAATTCCCTTATCACGCATAACTGTCTGAATATCTGCAAAGTCGACATTAATCAAACCTGGATTATAAATCATATCTGTAATTCCCTGAACACCCTGCTGCAATACTTCATCTGCTTTCTTTAGTGCATCTGGAATTGTTGTTCTCTTATCACAAATCTGAAGAAGTTTGTCATTCGGAATCACAATCATCGTATCTACTTGATCACGAAGACGTGCAATTCCTGACATCGCATTATTCATGCGGGGTTTTCCTTCAAAAGAAAATGGCTTCGTAACAACACCAACCGTTAAAATTCCCAATCCTTTGGCAATCTCCGCAATAATCGGAGCCGCTCCGGTTCCGGTTCCTCCGCCCATTCCACAGGTAACAAATACCATGTCGGCTCCCTGTACTAATTCGGTAATTTCTTCTCTATTTTCCTCTACAGCTGCTTCACCAATCTCAGGTTTCGCTCCTGCACCAAGTCCTTTGGTAAGTTTTTCCCCGATTTGTATCTTTGTCGATGCCTTACATAAAGATAAGGCCTGTCTATCTGTATTAACGCCAACGAGTTCTACACCCTGGACATTTTCATCTACCATACGGTTTACTGCATTATTTCCTGCTCCCCCGACACCAATCACTAATATTCTAGCTTGTGTACTTTCTACACTAGGCATAATCTCAACCACGTTGTTCCTCCTTCATGTCACTATGACAACCCTTTATAATTCTATAAACTAATTTAATGATACCGTTTTTACCTGCTTTTTTCAACTCTTTTTTGGTCGAAAAGTTGTAATTTTCTGGTATTCATCAAAGTATTTCATATCAACGGTTCCGTTTTTTCCTTTTAGCTTTTCCAAAATCCCCGAAAGTTCCGGAATTTTAATATCTATATTCTCCCGATTATACAAATCCACCGTAATATTCCCACTTTTTAGCAGTGCATTTCCATCTTCCTCAATATAAATTTCTTCAATAGGCAGGTCATATTTATCGATTGCCATCGTCAATTCTAAAATATAAGAAAATATTTCCTGCTTTTTCACTGGGATTTTTTTCTGCATCACCAGCTTTTTATATTTTAATCCGGTAACCAGCGGGACATCACCGTATCTCTTTTCATAACTTTCTAATGCATATCCATTTTTGTCAAAATACACATATTTCCCATTATACGCAAGACATCCGGCTCTTTTTCTTTCATTTACATGAATTGCGACTGTATTTGGATTTTCCAGCTCCACAGAAAATGATTCAATAAACGGCAGAAGTTTCGGTGGAAATAAGCGGCTTTTCAAAAAATATGCAACCGAATTTCCTATGTATCCTTTCTTTTTTACCGCTTGTTTTACTTCTGCTTCTGTATAGTGATTCATTCCATCAATCTTTATCGTACGGATCTGACATGTACCAGCTATTACAATTATTGCAAAAATAAGACAAATTCCAATTCCTGCCAAGATTTTCTTTACAGGAATCTTTCGCTGTTTTTTCTGCTTTTTATGCGAGTTTATGTCAATAACTTTATTTTCTTCCTGTTTATCTTTCTCTTCCATAAGCTTTCATCCTTTACATTCGTATCCTTCTGGAAACGGATAATACAATTCCCATTTCTGCCATAACTACCAAGATCGATGTTCCACCATAACTGATAAACGGCAGTGGAATTCCTGTCGGCGGAATCGTATTGGTTACCACTGCAATATTGATAAATACTTGTATTCCTATATGCGTCATAAATCCAATTGCCAGCAATGCTCCAAATAAATCTTCTGCATTCATCGCAATCAACAGCATCCGCCAAATCAATGCTATAAAAACAAGAATCAGACAAACAGCTCCAAACAAACCAAGTTCTTCACAAATAATAGAAAAAATCATGTCATTATGAGATTCTGGAATAAATCCCATCTTCTGCATACTTTGCCCTAAACCTTTTCCAAATATTCCTCCAGAACCAATGGCATATAATGCCTGCATCGTTTGAAGTCCTTTTTCATGAGTTTCCGGATGCTTCCAAATAGCAACTCTTTCATTTCGGTAACTATTGGAAAAAGTCAAATACAATACCAATACACCTACCATAGAAACTGCCACGGCAATCAACTCCTTTGTTTTCGGACTAACTACAAAAATCATAACTCCTGCAATAGCACACATAACCAGAGCAGTACTTAAATTTTGGTATGCGACCAAAGCAATGACCGGAATACTCCATCCAAGAATTTTCACTGCATCCATAAAATGCTGCATTTTATGTGCATTCAAAGACAATAAGTATGCCAGGAGAATTACTAAAAAGATTTTTGCAACTTCCGACGGCTGAAACTGAAATCCTCCAATGGAAATCCAGCGGACTGCCCCCTTTTTTGCCGCACCGACAATTAAAACAGCAATCAACAGCAAAATACTGACTCCATAACCGCCGATGGCAATAATCTTATTATTAAACCAGCGGTAATCCAGTTTACTCAAACCTATCATGAAAAATGCTCCAATAATCACTGAAATTCCCTGACGCAATACCCAATGATAAGGATGCCCAAAATTTACTGTGCTTTTATATGAACTTGTACTGAATATCATAACCATTCCAAAAAATATCAAAAATATCACAAGAAATAACATTGGATAATCAAGATATTTCTTTTTCGGCATATATTTCTCTTTGATACGATTTGCCACAGCTTACTGCTCCTTTAATTTTTTTACACACTCTTTAAATATATCGCCTCGTACTTCATAGTTCGGGAACATTCCCCAGCTTGCACATGCCGGTGATAACAACACTGCTTCTCCATCCTGTGCTTTCTTTGCAGCATAAGATACTGCTTCTTCCATAGATTCTACAAAAACAATATCTTCAAATCCGTGATTTCTGGCTGTTTGGGCAATTTTTTGTGCTGTTACTCCCATAAGAATCAGTTCTTTTACCTTTCCGTCAAAAGCTTCAATCCAATCATCATATGGTGATTTTTTATCATATCCTCCGCCAATTAAATACGTTGGACGGTTCATTGCCTGAATTCCTTTGATGGCCGCATCTGTATTTGTTCCTTTTGAATCATTATAGTACGCAACTCCATTCACCGTATCTACATATTCAATTCTATGTTCTACTCCATGAAACCGCATAATTCCTTCTTTAATATATTGTACGGGTACCCCCATAAAATAAGATACTGCAATGGCTGCAAGAATATTCTCATAATTATGATCCCCTGGTAAATGGATATCATCTAAAGTACAGACTGGCATTGTTTTTCCCTGTTCTTCAATTATAAATGTACCATTATCTAAAAAAACTCCCTCTGAAATTTTATGATGCAGACTGAAAAATACAACTTTGCCACTGGCTCCTTCTGCCATTTTACGTGTTGTATCATCCTCATAGTTTAATACCATAACTTGATCTTTCGTCTGATTTTTACCAATGGATTCTTTTGTCTGTGCATAAACCTCTACCGTCCCATGACGATCCAAATGATCTGGCGTAATATTTAATACCGCGCAAACTTTTGGGCAGAAATCCACAATCGTCTCCAATTGGAAACTGCTGATTTCTGCAACAATCACACTGTCTTCTTTTGTATCCAGAGCAACACTGGTATACGGAGTTCCAATATTTCCAACAACAAAGGTACTGTCATAATATCCCTTCATGATTTCTCCGGTCAATGCCGTTGTTGTAGTTTTTCCATTTGTTCCGGTAATTGCTGCAATCTGTCCCTTTGATACCTGATATGCCAGCTCAATTTCACTCCAAACCGGCTTCCCATTTTCCAAAAACACTTTGGCAATTGGTGCGTTCACAGAAATGCCCGGACTCAACACCAATAAATCAAAGCTGTCTGCCTCTTTTCCTGTGACTTCTCCTAATATTACAGGAATCTGCTTCTTTTCATATAATTTATCATATAATTCTTCTAAATTTAACTTCTCATTTCCATCGTATAAACTGACTTTGGCTCCTGCCTCCAACAAAAGATTTACAGAACCAACTCCGCTTTTTCCTGCTCCTGCAACTAAAAAATTCTTATCTTTTAATGACATGTTCTTTCTCCTTACTAAATAGCTACCAGACCGATAAGGCAGCAAACAGCCGTAATGATTGCAAAAATTGCTACGACTTTTGTCTCCGGCCACCCAGACAACTCAAAGTGATGATGGATTGGCGCCATTTTAAATAATCTTTTTCCCTTTGTAGCTTTAAAATAGCTTACCTGCAGCATGACAGATAGCACTTCAATCATATAAATAAATGCAACAATCGGTATAAATAACGGCAAGTGCAGCATCACAGCCGTTGCCGCCACAAATCCTCCCAGTGCCAGAGATCCTGTATCTCCCATAAATACTCGTGCCGGATAAACATTAAATACAAGAAAACCAAGCAGAGAACCTACGGTTGCACAAGAAATCGGCCAAATTCCCGGATCATTTCCGGAAATGCCCATTCCTACTGCTGCCACTGTAAAAAATGTTGCAATTAAAACTGTCACGCTGGACGCAAGACCATCTAGACCGTCTGTGAAATTAGCACCGTTTACTGTTCCAAGCAATATCACAAAAATTCCAGGAACAAAAAATATTCCCAAATCCAAATATTTTCCATGGGTAAACGGTATGAGCATAGACGTTCCCATATTCGTATAATTAATCAAATAATACGCAAAAATCCCCGTGACTAATATCTGCCCAAGCATTTTCTGCCAAGCTCTTAACCCCAGATTCCTTTTCATGACTACTTTGATATAATCATCAATAAAGCCAATAAATCCAAATCCAAGTGTTACAAACAAAATCGGTATCACCAGTGGATAATCTTTCACATAAAACAAAGATGCCACCACAATGCCAAGTAAAATAATCAAGCCGCCCATGGTAGGCGTGCCAGACTTCTTCAGGTGTGATTCCGGGCCTTCGCCCCGGATAAATTGACCGAATTTTAATTTATGAAGATACCGAATCATCACCGGACTTAGAATCACGCTGACGAAGAAGGCAATTAAAACCGGCTTCACAATACTATAATTCATGTCTCCACCTCATTTGTTCTCAATATTTTATGGCGTTTCATATAGTATATATTTATTCACTTTTTTTATCAACTGTATAATCTTTAGAAATTCCAAGATAGGGCAGTGCAATCTGAAATACATTTTTCATTACAGGAGCTGCAATGGTTCCTCCATAATAAGTTCCGACAGGTTCATCAATTAAAACAATTCCCATAACCGTTGGATTTTGAGCTTTGGAAAAACCAAGAAAGGAAGAAATGTATTTTCCGGTTCCTCTTGGAAGCTTTTCACTGGTAGCTGTCTTTCCGCCAATGGAAAAACCTTCAATCCGGCAGTTCCTTCCAGATCCTTCAGAGACAACTGCTTCTAATAAATCTCTCATTGTCTCCGAAGTCTCCTTTCGGATCACATTCTTTTTCACCGGATATTCAAAAATTTTTTCCTTCTTTCCATCAGAAGATACTGTTTTTACACCAAAATGCGGCGTAATTAAATTTCCTCCGTTGACTGCCGCACTTGCTGCCCGTAAAAGCTGCAGCGGCGTAATCTGAATAGACTGTCCAAATGACATCGTTGCCAGCTCCACCGCTTTCACATTTTTCTTTTTATGCATGATGGAGCCTGCCTCGCCCGGCAGATCAATTCCTGTTTTTTCAAATAATCCAAGTTTTTTAAAAGTGTTATACATGCCATCGACGCCAACTCTGGCACCTACTTCCATAAAAACCGGATTACAGGAATTCATGACTCCTTCCTTGAACGTTTCGCTGCCATGCCCTGTTGTTTTATGACAGCGGATTTTCCGATCCTCTACGATCCGAAATCCCGGACAATTAAAATGGTCATTAACTTTTACTTTATTTAATTCCAGCCCTGCTGTTGCAGTTACAATTTTAAATACAGAACCCGGCTCATAGGTATCATTTAAACAAGTATTTCTCCATTTCTGATTTAAGAATTCCTGCTGCTTTTTACTGCCTGCCTGCGATTTTTTCTTACTTAATCGAAACGGCTCATTGAGATTATACTCTGGCACATTTGCCATAGCATAAATCTCCCCATTCTGAGGATTCAGTAAAATCATAGATACCTGCTTTGCCTTTTTCTCTTTTTTCACTTTCATACAAGCCTGCGTAATATAATTTTGTAAGTTCACATCCAAAGATGTATACAAATCATTTCCCGCCACAGGCTCATCTCGTTCTTCATAGGCTCCTTCAATTTCAATGCCTTTTCCATCTGTCAAAGTAAGAATTCTGCCGGATTTTCCTTTTAAATATTTATCATATGCAACTTCCAATCCGACAATCCCCTGATTGTCTCCCCCGGTAAATCCAAGCACTTTCGATGCAAGGGAATCATACGGATAAACTCTTTTGTAATCTTCATCTACTTTCACACCATCCAATTTATATTTTCGGATTTTATCTGCAGCATTTTTTTCTACATTACTTTTTATCTTTTCCCGAACAGAATTTTTATAAACCTTTTTTTCAATTTCTTCCTTATCTATCTCTAATTCCTGAGAAAGAATATCGACCACTTTTTTCTTATCCGTCATTTGAGAATAAATGACGGAAATTGAATACACCGCTTTATTAGAAGCAATCTTTACTCCATTCCGGTCATAAATATTACCTCTGGGAGCTTTAATTTCTCTTTCTCTCTGATGCAGCTCCTTTGCAAGTGTCAAATATTTATCTGCCTGAACAATCATGACATAACCCAGACGGGCGGTCACAATACCAAACCCAAGAAAAAATAATAGCACAATACCAAGAATTTTTTTCTTATAGATTGTTTTCATAGTCTGTCTCCATACATATTCCATCTATTATAAGACTATGAAAAAATCTGTCTTGTATTACTTTTTACTGCTTTTTGCTGCTTTTAACTCTTCCAAAGATCCCTTTAGAACTGTTTTTGCCATTTCTACAGCAAGTCCCGTATTGGTCTGTGAACTGTTTTGAATTTCATCAATCACTACATACACCACTACCTGTGGATTTTCCACTGGAGCAAAGCCGCAAAATGATACAATATAAGTTCCTGCACTTCTTGGAATTTTCTGTGCTGTCCCTGTTTTTCCTCCAACTGTATAATCTTTTAACTTCGCTTTTGTTCCTGTTCCGGACTCCACAGTTTCTTTCATATAAGATTTAATTTTGTCTGACGTTTCTTTTGAAATCGTCTGTTTTACCAATGTTGCATCCACATTACTTACAACTTCCCCTTTGTCGTTTCGCAATTGCTTCACTACATGTGGTTTATAAAAGTTTCCTCCATTCACCAGCGAACAAAATGCACTTGCCATCTGAATCATGGAACAATTAAAAGACTGTCCAAAAGAACTGGTTGCCAAGTCCGCCGCTGTCATATCTTCTGCATTATGAAGCAGTGCTTTTGTCTGTGCTTCCCCCGGCAGATCAATTCCTGTAAAGTTTCCAAAATTAAAATCTTTCTGATAATTGGCAAAAATATCTTTTCCTTCTTTTGCAGCAATCTGCATCAAGGCATCATTACAAGAAAGAGAAACTGTCTGTGATAATGTAATCTGCCCATGCCCATCTCTATGGGAGCAGTGAATCGTATGTGGGCCTACTTTTTGGAATCCATCACAAAAATACGTTTCATTTCCAGTTAGAATTCCTTCCTCCAGCCCCGCTGCCACTGTAAACGGCTTATAAGTGGATCCTGGTTCAAATGCATTTGATACAATTGGATTCTTCCAGATTTCATTAAATGCTTTTACTTTTTGCTTTTCCGTCATTGCACTAATTTTACTTTGAGAATATTTCTTCAACAGAACTTCGCCGCTTCGCGGATTTTCCAAATTGAAAGAAGTAGAATTTGCCATTGCATACACTTCTCCATTATTTGGATTCATCACTAGAATACTGCTTCCCTTACTTCCATATTTTTTTTCAAAGTTTTCCAAAGTTCTTTCTGCTAATTTTTGAATATTAGAATCAATGGTGGAAACCACAGTTTTTCCGTTTTCCGGTTCCACAATAGAACTATCCTGCTCCAATTCTTCATTTAGATATTTATATTTTCGTCCATTAACCCCTGATAATGTACTATTATAATACTGCTCAATTCCCCCGGTTCCTATGGTTCCATCAGAAACAAATCCTAAAACATGACTTGCCATGGATTTATTTGGATAACGCCGCTGATACTTTTCACTAAATACGACTCCAACAACATGTTTCCCTTTTTCCCCTGCCATATAATCTTTTAAATCTGATACCTGACTGTAAGTTAGATTTTCTTTATATACAGAATAATAGGACTCTTTATGCTGTTTTAAATAAGAAAGCAATTTGTCTTCATCCAAATTCATATACTTTGTTAAAGCTTCCACTGCTTCCTTTTTCGTTTTATCAGTTCTTAAAATATTTTTAGGTTCCAGAACCAGATTATAAATTTTCTGGCTGGTAGCTAAAGTATTTCCATTCCGGTCTAAAATATCCCCTCTTTTATAGGGAAGTATCTCACTATCATAATTTTGCTGTGATAAAACCTGCCGCTTATAAATTCCATTTTTAAAAACACTAAAATATACTAACCTTCCAATCAAAACCATAAAAAGAATTGCTATGATGGCAGCGATTCCTATCGTCCGCACCCTCATAGCATGATTTAGTCTTTTTATTGGCTTTCGTCTTCTTTTTCTCAAGTAAACCACCTCTTAGTCAGCTTTCGGTATTTTTCCATATTGACGCACATATTCTACTTCTTTGCTGTCATAATGGATGACCTGATTTGCACTTGGTTTTTTCATCCCATATTTTTTTGCTGCTGCCTGAATATCATTCAAATTAATACTTTGTTCAATTTCTAAATTCAAATCTTCATTTTCCACTTGCAGCGTATTTAATTCTGATTTTTTTTGTGCAAGCACTGTCTGCTGATTTAAAAATTCCGCTCTCTCAGACAGATAAAAGAAGCTGACCAGTACAACCACTGCCAATGCTGCAGTCAGCACACGGATAAATGCAAAGTCAAATTCCAATGCCCGTTTTTGATTCTCTCTGGTTCTGGGTGTAGTCTCCGGTCTTGTTCGCCTTGGTGCCGGTCTTTTCTTCCGTTTTGGTTTATATGCCGGTGCTGCTTCCATTTTTCTTGCTGTATTACCGTAAATTAAATTGTAACGTTCCTGTCTTGTTTTTTCCATAGGTAATCCCCCTAATACGCTTTCTCAAATACTCTAAGCTTAGAGCTTTTCGCCCTTTTGTTTTCCTGCAATTCTTTCTCCCCTGGAACGATTGGTTTACGTGTAACCTGCTTTCCTTTGGAAACTTTCCCGCATACGCAAACCGGAAAATTCGGCGGACATGTACACGGATTTTCATTCTTTTTAAATGCACGTTTTACAATTCGGTCTTCCAGCGAATGAAATGTGATGATGCAAAGTCTTCCCCCAGGATTCAACAAATCAATCATTGCATCCAAACTGTCCTTCAACACATCCAGTTCTCTGTTACATTCAATCCGAATTGCCTGAAAAGTCCTCTTTGCCGGATGTCCTCCTACTGCTCTGACTTTCATAGGAATCGCACCCTTAATAATATCTATTAATTCACCTGTAGTTTCTACAGGTTTTTCTTTTCTTTTGTTTACAATGTGTTTTGCAATATTTTTTGCAAATTTTTCTTCCCCATAATCTCGAATGATGTGAAACAGTTCCATTTCCGAGTAGGCATTCACTATTTCACGAGCACTCAATTCCTGCCTCTGATCCATCCTCATATCCAATGGCACATCTTCCCGGTAAGTAAAGCCTCTTTCCTTTTCATCCAATTGAAAAGATGATACACCTAAATCCAGCAAAATGCCGTCCACTCCCGTAATACCAAGATCCCCTAACACCTTTGGCATATTCACATAATTATCTCTTACGATGGTCACTTGATTTCCAAATTCTCTTAGACGTTTGGTACTGGCTGCAATGGCATCTGCATCTTGGTCAATCCCTATATAACGGCCCTTCTCTGACAAACGTTTACATACTTCATAAGCATGTCCTCCCCCGCCAAGAGTTCCATCTACATAGATTCCATCCGGTTTCATATGAAGTTCTTTTATTGTCTCTTCCAATAATACGGAAATATGTTCAAATTCCATAAATTCACCTAAATATTTAAACCTAATTCCTGCATGCTTGACGCAATATCGTCCATATCTTCATAAGAATTATTTTCATTCCATTTATCCTTACTCCATACTTCGATACGATCCAGCATCCCCGTTAATACCACTTCTTTATTCATTCCTGCGAACTCACGCAAGGTCCCCGGTACAAGGGTTCTACCCTGCTTGTCCAATTCACAGACAGCCGCACCTGCCAAAAAGAATCTTGAAAATTTTCTGGCATTCTTATCAATAAGCGGCAGGCTTCGCAATTTTTCTTCAAATGCTTCCCACTCTTTTATAGGAAACACAAACAGGCATCCATCCAATCCCTTTGTCATCACAAATTCCTGTCCCAAATCTTCCCGGAACTTGGATGGGATTATCAGCCTGCCTTTTGAGTCAATTGTGTGATTGTATTCTCCCATAAACATGGTAATCACCTCTTGCTCTCAAATTACTCCACTTAGTGATGTTAGATGCCACTTTGTAACACTTTTGTCCCACCTTTCACCACTTTAAACCACTTATAGGTAATATTCTATACGATACCTGTAAAAAAAGCAAGGAATAATCCACAACCAAATCTTAGTTTTTTCTTAGTTTCTAGACATTTTTTGCACAAAAAAAGAAGAGTTATCCACATTCTCGTGAATTTCTCTTCTTTCAGTACATTTATTTTCAATTTTTATGTTCATAAGTTCTATTTTTTCTGCCGCCTTTGTTGACATTTATGATATAGAATCACAGCAATTCCTCCCACTGCCAACATAAGCGCCACCACCTGGGATACACGAATTCCTGTACTGCCAATCATCAAAGAATCTGTACGAAGCCCTTCCATCCAAAAACGTCCAATTCCATAACCCGCTGCGTATAATGCAATTAATTCTCCATCAAATTTCTTATGTTTCGTAAACCATATGATAAAAATCAACAGAAGTAAATTCCATGCTCCTTCATATAGAAATGTCGGATGCACTTGAACATAAGTATAAACCTTATTTCCTACTGTCTGAAAAACAGCTTGATCATAAAGTCCTGTCTCAATAATTTCAGATAATCTTCCATGCTGTAAAAAATAATCTGTTGGTATCTGCATTGCAAAGAGACTGTCTGTAAATCCTCCAAATGCTTCACGGTTAAAAAAATTCCCCCATCTTCCAAGAATCTGCCCGACCAAAAGACCTTTCACTGCAATATCCCCAAATTTCCACATGGAAACTTTACGGGCTCTGCAAAAAATATATAATGTGAGTACTGCCGCAAAAATCCCGCCATAAATTGCAAGACCGCCGTTTCGTATTTGTATAATCTCACCCAAATGTTCTTTATAATAATCCCATGAAAAGATGACATAATACAGTCTGGCTCCGGCAATTGCAGGAATTACCATACAAATTAAATAGTCGAAAACCAGCTCCGGATCAAAATCTTCGGTACGTTTTGCTGCATAATATGCAGTCATCAGTCCAAACAAAAATCCAAATGCAATCATAATCCCATAATATTTTATTTCAAAACCTCCGATGGTAAACCCATCCCCAATATTCTTCCATATAATCCCCAAATGCGGAAAACGAATTTCATGTTCCATACTGTTTTTTCCTTTCTTAGACCCTATTTATCCCTCAAGATAACTATCTTAATCTATTTTTCTTTTCTTTTCAAGTTCCTTGTGATAGACTATTGAATGAGAAAATACGTAGAGAGAAAGGAATTTATTATGAAATTAGGAATTGTCGGACTGCCAAATGTAGGAAAAAGTACCCTTTTTAATTCCTTAACAAAGGCAGGGGCTGAATCAGCCAATTATCCATTTTGTACAATCGATCCTAACGTAGGAATTGTTACCGTTCCTGATACACGCGTGGATCATTTAGCTGATATGTATCATTCAAAAAAAGTTATCCCAGCAGCAATCGAATTTGTTGACATTGCCGGACTCGTAAAAGGTGCATCCAAGGGAGAGGGCCTTGGAAATCAATTCCTTGCCAATATCCGCGAAGTTGATGCCATTGTTCATGTAGTCCGCTGTTTCGATGATGGAAATATTGTCCATGTAGACGGCTCTGTAAATCCTTTAAGAGATATCGAAACCATCAACTTTGAGCTGATTTTCTCTGATATTGAGGTTTTAGACCGCAGAATTGCAAAATCAACCAGAGGTGCAAGAAATGATAAGGCACTGGCTCGTGAAGTAGAATTTTTAGAAAGAGTCAAAGCACATTTAGAAGACGGAAAACTTGCAAAAACATTTGAAGTTGATGACAAAGATGAACAGGAAATTTTAAATTCCTGCAATCTATTAACCATCAAACCTGTGATTTTTGCTGCAAATGTCAATGAAGATGAATTAGGCGAAGATGCCGAAGATAATGAATATGTTGCTGCTGTCCGCAAATATGCAGATGATGTAGATGCAAAAGTATTCGTTGTCTGTGCTCAGATTGAACAGGAAATTTCCGAATTGGATGATGATGAAAAGAAAGAATTTTTAGACGATTTAGGGCTGAAAGAATCTGGTTTGGAAAAATTAATTTCTGCCAGCTATTCTCTTCTTGGATTAATCAGTTTCTTAACATCCGGTGAGGATGAAACTCGTGCATGGACTATCAAAAAAGGAACCAAAGCACCACAGGCTGCTGGAAAAATTCATACCGATTTTGAACGCGGATTTATTTGTGCCGAAGTTGTTGCTTATGACGATTTAATGGAACACGGAAGCATGACAGCTTGTAAAGAAAAAGGACTGGTAAGACAAGAAGGAAAAGAATATGTTGTAAAAGACGGAGATATTATTGTATTCCGTTTTAATGTGTAACTACACACAATATGTATGAAAAAAGAAAGTCGGTTTCATCACTGAAACAGACTTTCTTTTTACATTATATGATAAATTAATCTTCTCCCGCCGATTGGTTAGCGAATAATTCGTACCGCTTTGCATGGTGTCCGGTAGTTAATGCTGGATACTTTAATTCCTCCTTTTGGATATGGTGCGGAGTTGCTGGCGTGGACTACTTTGCCGCTGCCAATGTACATTGTGACGTGATTAATACGTCCTCCCCGCTTATAAAACAACAAATCCCCCGGGCGGACAGAACTAATAGAGATTTCTCTTCCCTCCCCTGCCTGCGCACCAGAACTGTGGCTTAAACTGTATCCAAAATGAGCATATACTTTCATTATAAATCCTGAACAGTCAGCTCCTTTTGTTAAACTGGCCCCTCCGTATACATATGGATTTCCAACATATTTTAGTGCATAATTTACGATTTGCTTTCGCACAGAAGCGGACTGATTATTTTCCGGACTTGTACTGGCCTTTTCTGCCTCTGTAGCTGCTGTTGATCTTGATGCTTTTGCATCCGCTGTCTTTGTTTTTTGTGTTTCTGCTGCTACTGCTCTGGAAAAATAAAACTTTACTTGAACATAATCCTTTGATAAATATCCTTTCTGCCCGTCAACCTTTACTTTCACCCAATCCTGATTTTCACTAACAATTTTATAACTGTCCTGTCTGGATACCAAACTCAACACTTTCGCTTCTGTGCTTGGTTCTTGACGGACTTTTAATGCCTGTGCCGTTACAATCGCTTTTTTAGGATAATCTCTACTCTGAGCATATGTATAAATATTCTTGTCCCAAACCAGATAGTCATTACATACATATCCAATAACTTTTCCAGACTGAATCTTTGACCACTGAGTTCCTTTCTTGATTATTTTAGCAATACTTCCCTTTTTTAATTTTCCAACAACCGTTCCAGAGGATGAAGGCTTTGATCTTACGTTTAGAAAACTTTTGACTGCTGGCGCCGCCCATCCTTTATAAGAAGAATATACCGGCTTTGTTTGAGCAGGTCTCACTTCTGTTGTATTTGTTACCGCTGTAGACGCTGATTGTGCCATATCTCTCTGCTTTTGCTGGTTTTGCACATATTTTTTCTCAATGGCAGCACCTGCCCCTGCTTCTCCCGATACAGACTGCTGCGCTGCCGGTACAGCAAAGGCTGTACCAGAAATCATCAAAAACATTGTAAGGCTGGTACTCATCCACATTCTTACTTTCTTATTTAACATAAACTCTCCCAGTAAATAAAAATAGAAGGCTTTCACTTTCATCTGGTCTCCTACTTTTTCATCAATCCCAGAAATCCGTGATCGTCTTACATGTAATTACAATTTATTACAATGCTACGTTTTTGATTTTAGCATATTATACATTTTTTTTCAACAAGCGAATAGATTTTCAGCAATTTTAACAATATTTTGTCACTTCCAATATTTTGCAAAATATTCTCCATGGGTTTTAGAAGGCATTACTTAAAACTTGGCCTTAAATTTATCTGCCATTAATTCTTCTAACGCTTCACACATCTTTTTTACCTACAAAAACTGTTCTTTATTTGCACGTACGATAATATCCATTACCGGCCGATATAATCGATTCTTTGATTCATCTTCCAACTCAATCTGTATTCCTGCAAAAAATGCAGGATGCCACTGCAAATCTTTTTGTACTTCTGCCATCCAGACCTCCTTCTTTTATAATTTCAGGAGGTTTCAATTCCTTTTGAAAACTCCTGCCTAAAAATTATATCATATAAGATAAAATATTGTAATATATTTTATCTTTCGTAAAAACCGCCAGCCGAATTCACTCGACTGACGGTCTTCATCTTTTTTAATATGCTTTGACTGTTTTTACTTTTGAATACGCTCCATATACTTTCTGATTGGTTGAATCATAATAATAGTACCGAACCTGAACATAATATTTCTTACCTTTTTTCAGTCCTGTCTTTGTATATGTATTCTTAGCTAATCCAGTCGTTTTATATTTGGCATTTTTCATGCTTTTTCTTGTAGAATAACGGAAACGGAATCCTCTTCTGGAGCCATCTTTCTTTGTATATTTTTCAGATACTGCCACAAAACCGATACCTTTTCCTGATTTTCCTTTTACTTTTAACACTTTTGCTTTACCAACAGATAACTTCGTAAATTTGGCAGTTAGTGTAATATTTTTATTTACAGACGGCATCTTTGTAACAACTTTTCCGTTGTAAGTCCATCCGGCAAATACATATCCCTTTTTACCTGCTGCTTTAAATTTCGTTTTGCTCCATGCTGGCAGCTTGGTTCCTGCTTTGGCATTTTTTATCGTCGCAACAACCTTTCCGCCTTTGCCTTTCAGTGTTACTGTAACAGCTTTTGGTTTTTCAATCGGATCTACTGGTTTTACTGGATCTTCCGGTTCTGTGGTATTCTGTTTATCCACATAGAAATTTTTAAAGTTCACGGCACCATCCCATAAACCAACACCTGCATATCCTTGGTTATAGAAATCTTCCACTTTATCAAATTTATGAGTCAAACATTTTTCATTGTCTACATATACAGTAACCGAATCACTCGTCTTTTCAATTTTAATATGATGATACTGATCATCACTGATAGATGCAGACATCTGACCTGTTGCAATTGTATCTTTACCAAAACGGAACAGTCTTACTTCCTTACTATCAGGAGCGAACTGAATTGCATATGCACCATCCTGGGCAAATGGATCTGTCTGTGCAGAAGCGAAGAACAAGTTTATTAATCCTTTGGCAAATGACATATCTGTTTCCATTGTGGATTTTTCTTTAACAACTTTATCCGCTGACATATAGAAATCATTGGATGATGTATTTGAATCTGCCAATACTTCATCATCAATGTCCCAGTCTCCATTTACATTGACAAACTGTTTAATATTTGTCTTAAAGTTATTTTTCTTTACTTTGACTGTAAAGGTTTTTGATTTTGATGAATCTGCTTTGCTTGCAGCTGTAATAACTGCCTCTCCGGTTTTTAAAGCTTGAAGCACAGCATTACCATCTTCTTCTTTCAGATTTACAATATCTTTTCCACTGGTGATATTCCAGTTAACACCTTGATCCACAGAAATCGGTAATACGTAAGCACTTAATGTCAATGCATCACCTACATACATGCTCTGATCCGCTGACTGCATAGAACCCACAGACTGTGGTTTCGTCACTGGCTTTTTATCTTTCCAGATGGATTTCATTGGATAAATAGTCATATCGGCTTCTACCGGATCACCTTCTACAATCACAGATGCTCCCAGACTTGTTGGTGTTGGGAAAATCTGATTTGCTCCGGTAACGGTATCACCTTTTGTAAATACCTCTACACTGGATTTATCCACATATACATGTAAATCAATGGTTCCATCTTCATTCTTTGTTACTTCTTGAGAGTTAATTTCTGCAAATTTACCACTAATTTTCACTCCGGATTTACTTCTGTCAATGGATAATTTTCCTTTTTCAATATCATAGATGACATCCGTATATTCGGTTCCCTTTTGATTGCTTCGTAGACGGAATCCAACTTTCTTCGTACCTTTAGAAGGAGTGAATTTAGCAACGATTTCATAGGTATCATTGGCAAAATCTTTTAACACTTCATTGTTTTCTGAAATACTCTGATTAATCGTAATCTTATTATCTTCATCGCGCAGCTCCTCATATGCAGAAATCGGAGTCTGCGTCAATACGTATTTTCCATCTTCTTTTGCCAGACCTAATTTTAAGTTCAAATTAAAGGTTCCATTAAAATTCTGTCCAACTTTATCGGCAACCAGATTGCAGTAATCATCCCATGTATTCATCCAATTCAATTCTACAATCTCAGGGATATCCGGGCTCTGGCTGGTACCAAAATCTTTTTCATAGTAAGTCATGGCTGCATAAGAATCCCTGCCAAAATTCATCACACCATCTTTATTTTCATAGTCTTTGTCGGCAACAAATTTCCATTTGCCTTCCACTTCTTTAAAATCTCCGACTTTATAATAACGCCCGCCACGGGAAAGTACCCATTTGATACCTTCATCTGTCTTGATTGGATATAAGTCCGGACACTCTGTATGAAGATCTGCATAAGCGGATTCACATTTCCATGTTTTTAAATTCTCAGAGGAATAAATCCGAAGCGGACCGCCTGCAACAACCATAAACCATTTTCCTTCCCAACGGAATACTTTCGGATCACGAAAATCTCTATTTTTTAATTCATCATCTTTCCAATCTGCTGCGATCTCGTTACTCTTTGTCCATGTCTGACCTTCATCTGTACTATAAGCAAGTTTGATTCTCTGACCATTACCATCCGCAGTAATCAATGCAACCAAACCGCCTTTTCCATTTTCAAAGAAACCAGAATCATTATTTTCATCGGCAACGATACATCCTGAGAACATTGCTCCATTGGCATCCGGATAAAGTGCAATCGGCTGTTCATCCCAGTGAAGTAAGTCTGTACTGGTTGCATGTGCCCAGTGCATTGGTCCCCATTTGGTATCATCATAAAACTGATAGAACATATGATATGTTCCCTTATATTTCACTAATCCATTTGGATCATTTGCCCATCCATCTTTAACTGAATAATGATATTGACCACGGTATGGTTCATTATAATAAATTTCATCCTTATCGCGGCGGTGTACATTGACACGATATGTCAAAGCTGCAGACTGATGATTCTCACCTTGTACGGTACTGGTCACTGTGATATAATTTTTGCCGACTTTCACTGGAATATTCTGTCCATCCTTATATTCCTTTCCATCAGCATCTTTTACAACTACTTCGGCATTATGATCTGCTTTTTCAATATCCAAGTTTACTGTTTCAGCATTGTTTTTTACATACTGAATCGTAATCGGCTCTGTGGACACAAATTGTGTTGCCTTTTCCACTTCACCTGTAGAAGATTTTACAGAAATTTTGTTCAGTATTGGTGTCTTAGTATCTTTTAATTCTGTATAATATGTATTTTGGAATGTCATCTCTCCATTCCAGTTTAACAATCCAAGATATCCTTCCGTCAAAACAGTACTTTGTCCTTTATCATCTTTCTGAAGTGTATAGTCTCCGGTACTGGCTACTAAAACATCATTGACGTAATAAGAAATCCATGCATCACAAGCAACTACCTTTAATGTATAAGTTTCATTATTTGTTGCTTTGATTTCCTTTTCATCAATTAAATTGTAAACACCATCTTTCTGCCAGCGCCAGAATTTGCATTTATGAGAAGATGCATCTAAATTCACCGCATATGACTCTTCATTCTTTGAATTGCTATTTGCACGAAATACTAATGCCGCTGCACCTTCATTTTTCTTAAATGTCACATCTGTGGAATATACAAAATTAGCGGCTTTTGTTTCACTTAAAGCAAAACAATCTCCTTTGCCTATTGCATTACTATACAAACCTTCTTTTGTTTTTTTCCATTCCCCGGATGACATACCTAAATTCAAATTATTCAAATTCGTTTCAAAGTTTTGTTTTTCTGTGTCATCTGGAGTGGTTTCAGAAGCAATATCCTGAATGTCAATATTTGAGACTGTCATTGTTTCATTAAAGCTGATAAAACCAATATTTCCATTTGCTTTATCTGACAAATTTACATTTTCAAAAGCCATTGTATCATTTATCTTTACATTTGCTTTTCCGCTTTTTACAGTTATTTCAAATGTATACTGATCTTTTTCCTTAAGATTGGTTTCAATATGTTTATTTCCAATCTCATTGACACCACTAGAAGTGAATTCAAACACTCGAACTTCTCCACTATCAGGTGTAACATTTGCTACAATTGATCCCTCTTTTGGCTTCTTTGCATCCCTTGCACCTAAAACAACTCCAACTGCTCCTGTTTCACTGCCTTGTGTTAATGTCGCTTTTACAGAGTAATTATCCGGCTTTTGAATATCTGTGATTCCAAAACTGTCACCGTCACCTGATAACTTAATTCCTGTATCCGTTTCCTCTCCAGCCACTCCATCGTCTCTGAAAAAACTCCATTTTATGGCTTGTTGTGTCTGTTCTTGTGCATACACAGACACGGTTGGATACGATGGGAATACGGTTGTCCCTGTTACTGCACCTGCCATAGCAAGCGCCAAAAGCTTAATTCCAACTTTTTTCATATTTTCTCCTTTCTTACAAGAATTTTACATATTTATTTTTACGAAAAGGGACGACTTTTGATCAGCCGTCCCTCTTATGTCAAATGTCGAATCAACTTGCAGTATTTATTTCCCTACCAACTGTATAATCTTTTCAACATTTGCTTTTCCATTTTTAAAAGCAAGCCCTATGACTACACACAATACAATACATATAACAATCAAAATAACACTAATAACACCAATAATGTTATATGCAAGTCCTTCCTGCAGTTTCAACGCCCAATAAGCAATAACAACACCTACAGAAGATAAAATAATCAAATTACGAATCCACTTTTTCAAGTTATCTAACATTTTCGTCTGATATTCAATTTCTTTTAATTGCTGTTGTTTTGTTTGTGCCGTCATAATACACTCCTTTTCTTCTTAGTATTTTAATCCCGGATTGAAGAATCCAACTAATACGCCGACAAATGCGATTACTACTAAAACTAACATTGTAACAACTGGAGAAACTTTTTTCTTAGCCATTAGCCACCAGCAGAAGATAACAAATGCTGCAGTTAAACATCCTGGATATACAGAATCTAACTGATTCTGAAGATTTAAGAATTCTTTTCCAGCATCATTTACTAAATGGAAAGATGTCTTTACAGATACCCATGTTGCTGCTACTGAACCAACAACCATTGTACCAAGCATTACGATAGATTCACGTATAGCCGTGGCCTGCTCACCAACCAAAAAGTCTACAGCTTTACCACCAAGTTCATATCCTTTTTTGTATAAGAACTTCATTCCAAATGTAATAATCAGATTCCAAGCAACGATATAGAAAATAGGTCCTGCAATAGATCCACCGCTGGATAATCCCAATGCGATACCAAGTAAAATAGGAATCAATGTTCCAACTACCAAAGAATCACCGATACCAGCAATTGGTCCCATCAGACCTGCACGGATACCATTGATTGCTTCTCCATCAATATCTTCATTTCCATTTGCTTTTGCTTCTTCCAAACCAGCTGTAATACCTACGATCATTGCACCAACCTGAGGTTCTGTATTGAAGAAAGCTGTATATGTATCCATTGCTTCTTTCTGTTCTTCTTTTGTATCATATAATTCTTCAACCAATGGAAGCATTGCACATAAGTATCCAAAGGTCTGCATATGTTCCTGAGAGAAACATGTTAAGTTTCCATAATACCAGTTACGAAATGATTTATTTAACGCTTTTTTAGAAAGCTTTTTCTCTGCCATATTAGATATCCTCCTCGTCATCATCATCAAGGGAACCACCGGAAGCTAATGCTGCCTCTTTTGCTTTGATTCCAACCATTTTCAAGTTGTAATAGATAATTGCGAACATTCCTGCTACAACAGTAACAGATACTAAGTTTAATCCCATACCTGCTGCTAATGTAAATCCAAAGAAAAATGGAACAAAATCAGCCGCTTTATCTACTACCTGTTTTAACAAGATTGCAATTCCGACACAAGGTAACATACTACCTACAGTAAATAAAGTCTTCATTGCGATTCCGTCCATTGGAAGAGTTGTTTTAATTGTTTCAACAACCGGAACTCCTAATTTACACATAACAACTGCCGGAATAAAACTACAAATAATATGTGAAATCCAAGGCAGCACCATATCTACTGCATAAAGTTTCTTAAAATCTCCTTTTTCAACGGCTTTCCATCCAACATGCTGCCATACAAGGTTGATCGTTGCTGTTCCATAGAATAATACAGTTCCCAATGTACCTACCATAGCACCAAAAGATGTTGCCATTCCAATTCCTTTTGCAGATGCAGGATCTAATCCATAAGAGTTAATTGCCAGCATTGCAAGAGGAATACCAATGTAAGATACGGCACGAACATCGGCAGAAACTGTTCCACCTGGTGTTACCAACGCAATGTATACAACCTGCATTGCTGCACCAACTAAAATTCCGGACTGAACGTCCCCTAAAACAATACCACATACAAGACCTGCAACTAACGGCCGTCCTAATGTATAGTTACCAATTGTCGTACCACCCATACCCGGCATACTTGATAAGCAGGCAAAGATACCTAAAATAATTGCTTGTAGCCAACTAATTGTCATAATATTTTATCCTCCTTAATATTTAGTTAAAACCAAACTGTCCTCTGAATTTTTCCCATTTACCAATGGATGCTTCTTTAATTAAAGCAAATTCTATTTCATATCCAGCTTTATAAATAGCCTCTAAAGCTTCTGCCTCTTCCTGTGTAATAGACTGGTTATTTCCAAGTTTAACAGCTCCCGGGCGGTCATTACATGGCCCGATAATTACTTTCTTTATATCACTTGGAACAAATCCATCATCTACAAGAATCTTTTTCATCTGAATAGGATCCTTTGTAATCAGGAAATACTGGTCTTTACTGTCTAATACTTTCTGGCATTTTTTCTTCCATGCTTCATAAGTCCATACAAATGTCTTTTTCGTGCTGGCACTCTTATAAGCCATTTTTAACGCATCTGTTTTCGCAGCTTTATCGTTCACCGCAATTAATCCGTCACAAGGATACTCTAAAGACCATCTTGTTACTGTCTGTCCATGAATCATTCGATCATCCACTCTCAAAAATGAAATTGACATAATTTTTCCTCCTTAAATGTCATCGTCATCATCATCGTCCTGAGATTCCAGAACAAATTCTTTAATTGCATCTTTTGCCTCGTTCATTAGACTTTCTCTAAGCATGTCTGTATCTACTCCGTCTTTCATCAAAGTAGCAGTTAATGCCATTGCAAGATTCATTCCGCCGAAAATAATAGTATTTCCAATCAAGCCCTTATTAGAAATCTGCTCAATGGCATTGGTTAACGGTGAACCGCCGATAATGTCTCCAAGAAGGATGATTTCATCATCTTCTTTTATGCAGCTGATTGCATCTGCCACTTTACCCGCAAATTCATCTGCACCCATCCCGTCTTCCAGTCCAACACTGATTACATCTTCTCTTTCTCCTCCTGCAAGCATTGCCAATACGCTTTTCAGGCCGGGAGCAAATGTGCCGTGACTTACTAAGACTACATATTTCATTTCCTTCTCCTTTCTTTTTCTAATCTCTTATTGACAAATTTATCTTATCAATTACGCAAAAAAAGAGCATCTGTAAATTGTCATCAATTCCAATTTACAAATGCCACTTTTTCATATGACAAATGTCATTTTATTCATTCAACATATGATCTACGGTTCTTTTTACTTTTAAAATATCCTCATCAAAATCTTCATCTTTTAACATAATCTGATTCATTTCACTGTCAATATATTGCAGAACTGTATTATACCCCCGGAACTTTGGCATGACTCCTGCTTGCTTCATAACATCATCCAGAAGTTTCACCTGTACTCCGATATCTTTCCCCATATCCTTCTCCAGAATCTTTTCTGCTGTCTTTGAATTCGTCACAGATTTTAATACAGAAACACCATGAGAATAAGAAAACAATTTTTGCTGTGTTTCCTTTTCATAAGATAATTTCTTTAAAAATTCCCATGCCAGCTGGCTGTGCTTCGTCCGATTACTAATTCCTATTAATAAATGATCTACATTTGACTGATTCTCTCCATCCAATCCTGCTGGAAGCCGAATACAATCCCACTCAAATTCAAAATATTTATTAATTCTCCACGGATACGGTTTATATGCACGAAACTCCGAAAATTTCATCGGGCAAAATGCAATTTTACCAGTATCAAAATCATTGGATGTAGGAATTTGATATCCCGAAAGCTGATGTATTTTTTTTGCAAACAAAACCGCATTTTGTACAGATTCTCCAGTTAAATTACAAACTGTTCCATTTTTATTAAATAAACCGCCTCCGTTGCTGTATACTGCATCCTCCCAGTCATAATTATATACTCCAAATTGATCTGTTTTTCCATCACCATCTGTGTCTTTGGTAACCTGTTTGCAGATTATATAAAAATCATTCCATGTCCATTGATTATTTGGAACTTTGATTCCTTCCTTTTTTAAAAGTGTCTTATTCACAAACATTAAGGTTGGAACACTTTCATAAGGCAGTGCATACTGACTATCTTCAAACTCGCCTGCCTGAAAACTGCCTTGATAATAATCTTCTTTTTGAAATTCTCTATCTTTTAAAATTAAGGAATCCAGATTTTTCAAAACTCCTACCGAAGAAAATGTATTAAAATCTTCTGGCAGCACCATAAATACATCCGGCACTTCTCCCTTTAATGCTTTCTCTGAAATCCATTCCGAATAATCATCCTTCAAAATGCCACTGTCATATTTTATTTCCACATTCGGATGTTCTTTTTCAAATTCTGCAATCGTCTCATCAATAATTTTATAACAATCATCATCCGGAACATCCCATTGATTTCCTGCAAACATTCCAAATGTTAACACTGTTTTTTTCTCTTTTGGATTCACCACCAAAGCAATTGCAAAAATACTTAAAATTAATCCAACTGCAACCAGCCGTTTCCACCAGACTGCCATTTTACCCATCGCCTATTTTCTCCTATATTTTCCAGAACCCGATTGAACTTCCCAAATTGCAAGCTGTGTCCTGTCACGCAAATCCAATTTATTTAATATACTGCTTAGGTAATTCCTAACCGTTCCTTCTGATAAACTTAGTTTCCCGGAAATTTCTTTATTTGACATTCCTCTGCCTACTAATTTGATAATTCCCCACTCAGTGTCTGTTAATTCTTCTATATTTTTTGCTTCTATCATTACATCATAATTACTTTGTGCCATCTCCGAAAATAACTCTACCACTTTACTGGCTATCTCCGGATTAATCATAGCTCCGCCTTTATGTACCGTATGAATTGCTTTTTCCAGTTCATCCATAGATATCCCTTTTAATAGATATCCACTGGCCCCATGCTTTAGGGCACTAAACACAAACTCATCATCATCAAATGTTGTTAAAATAATAATTTTAATCTGTGGATACATATCCTTGATAATTTTGGTACACTGCACCCCGTCCATTTCCGGCATCCGGACATCCATTAAAATCACATCTGGTTTTTCCTTCCGAACCAATTTTATAACTTCCATTCCATCTTTGGCAGTTCCAACAACTTCGATTTCTTCTTTCGTTTCCAGTACAATCTGCAGACTTTGGCGGATCAATTCCTGATCATCTGCTATTATCACTTTAATCATAATTTTCACCCCATCGTATTGGTATCTTGGCAATAATTTGGAATCCATTATTTCCATCATAAGTTACATTTCCATTCAACATTTTAATTCGTTCCTCAATATGAATCAATCCAAATCCTGAATGTATTTCCTTACATCCACAGCCATTATCTTCTATTTTCAGAATCAGCCACTTATTTTCTTTTCTTATATTTACATCAATCTTGGAGGCCTTTCCATGCCGGATGGCATTAGTAATCCCTTCCTGTACCACTCGGTAAATCATATCTTCCTCATCTGCATTAAACTTCAACGTTGGTGCATGACACTCATAACAAATAAAAACATCTGATACTTTCATCGTATCTTCCATTAATTTTTCTAATGCTCCCTCTAAATTTGAATGTTCCAAAGCATCCGGACGCAGCTTGTTTACAGATCTCCGAATGTCTTTTATTCCTTGTCTTGCAACTTGAGAAATCGTACCCAACTGTTTCTTTGTTTCCTCCACCGAATAATCAATCAACGCAATGCAAGCGTCTATTCCCGCTGAAAGTCCTGTCATTGTATGTCCCAGTGTGTCGTGAATCTCTCTTGCAATTCTGTTTCGTTCTTTTGTCTCTCCCATTTTTTCCTGCATCTCTGCATAATCCTGCAGCTGTGCATTCATTTCTTTCAATTTTGCATTGGCTGTCTGCAATTGAATATTCAACAAAGCTATCCTTGCATTTTCCTTCATCTGATTCTTCATCAAAATAATCATATAGGTGATAAACACTATAATGTTGATTGAAACTAAAATATTCTTAGCTCCGATTAAAAGCGTGCTGACTTTCGTATTATATACATTTAAAAATTCTTGAAATGAAACAACTTTTGTACTCATAGATATGATATGATAATCTGCAAAAATATAAATTCCTCCCATGATAATAAGAAACAATGTACGATTGTGTTTATCTCGAATTGAAGTTACAATATCTGCAATTACAAGCAGAATAATTCCATTATAACTAATATATAAACATCGAATAATCACAAGACATAACAAAATTTCCAAACCATAAATTGTTGCAGATACAAACCATTTTTGACGTTCCTTTTTGCGGACTTCAATAATATACAACAGCAAAAAAAATGCGATAAATACTATAACAGCCGCTCTTACAGGTTCCATCGGAATGTATGTAATATTTTCTAAAAAATCCCTTGCGGCAAAACTTTGATTAATATGTTTCGTTGTACAACAAATAACAGTACAAAAAAATACTAAAATTAAAAGATTCACAATACTCATAAATATTTTCAAATAGTATAAATTACGATTTGTCTTGTTCATACTTCCCCTTTTCATTACCATCGGTTTACATCGAATTGATCTATATTCTCTTCCGTCACCATTTCTACAGATGTGATTCTATTTTTTTGTACTTTTTTTCCTGCCAGCAATTGATATGCTGAATCCAATGCAATATCTGCCATCTGTTTTGGAAGCTGCGCTGATGTTCCAGTCATCATTCCTTCTTTAATTAATTTTTTTGCTTCCGGTGAACCATCTACACCATATACTAAAACACCATCACGACAGTTCTTACTGTCCAAAGCTGCCAATGCTCCCATCGCTGCAGGATCATTCAATGCCATAATCACGTCAATATCCTGATGTCCCTCGATAATTTTTTCCACCTTGGGCAATGCTCTTTCAATTTGTCCTTGTGTGTCGGCTTCTGCAACCACTTGATATTCACCATGTTCCTGAATTGTATCTAAAAATCCCTGAATCCGATCCACACCTGATTTTGTTTCTTTATGCGTTAATAATACAATCTTGGCACTTTTTCTTTTCTTCATCATATCTTTGGCACACTGTACTCCTGCCTGATAATTATCAGATACCACTGTCATATTTACCAATTCATCATCATACACCGGCGTATCTATAACAATCACTGGAATTCCTGCCGCCTTTGCAGCCTGTAAACCGGATTTGACTCCTTTCCAATCCACTGGATTTACAAAAATTGCATCTGCTTTTTGTTCTATAAGATATTTTATTTGTTCATTTTGTTTTTTTTGATCCAATGCCGGATCTAATGTAATTAGATGATCGCCTTTTTTTTCAATCTGACGCTGCATCTCATTATTTACCACTTTATAAAACTGATTATTCATCGTCATATAAGTAGCTCCGAATACTTTTCTTCTCTCTCCATGCTCCTGTCGATATGCCAAAAAGATTTGTATATAAATTACCGCAATGACTCCAAAAAGCCCTGCTGCCACACAAATACCTATTTTTCTCTTCCAACTCTCTATTTGATTATTTTCCATATAAAACTCCAATTGACTTTTTGGTAATTATACAATTTATTTTTCTATACATCAAATGCCAAATCCAAAATTTGTCGAAGTCCTTCGCTGTTATTATCATCTGTAACTATATCTGCCGCCTGTTTTACTTCTTTGGATGCATTTCCCATTGCGACACCTGTTCCAGCGTACTGAAGCATATCAATATCATTATGTCCATCTCCAAATGCAATAATTTCATCTCTCCTGATTCCAAATCTTTTTTCCAGCATATGCACTGCTGCCGACTTAGAAGCATCCATTGACATAATTTCTAAATAGGTATCTTTGGATTTATAAATACGAATCTCCGGAAAACTCCTTAATAGTGATTTCTCCAAACTTGAAATCTGCTCAGCCGGTCCCATGCAGAGAATCTTATGAACTTCCTGATAAATAACATCGTTATCAAAAGAAACCTCCTCTGCCCGGACACCCGTAATCTCCATTTCCTGATTCACCCAAAATTCTGTCAAATCCTCTGCCATCCAATGGTCTTTCGAATAAATATTGATAGAAACCTCCGGTGCTGTCTGATGTATAAATCTTTGCAAATCCACAGCCTCTTGTCTCTCTAATGCAACACTATAAATGGAATTCCCATATCCATCCACTACCAATGCCCCACTGTAACATATCATCGGATTATCTTTTCCCAGTTCATCACGAATCGCTGTCATTCCCTTCGGCATTCGCGCTGAAACCAGCACAAATGGATAACCCTTTTGATTCATTTTCCGAATCTTGTCTCTGGTTTTCTCTGGTATTTTATGAGATGTATTCAATAAGGTTCCATCAATATCACTGAACACTGCTTTATATTTTCCTTTTTTTATACAACAATCCATTGTACATCCTCCCTTTTCAATATCTCTTTCCATTCCTGTATTGGTTCCCGGTCTAAAATCAGCAAATCGACTTCGTCAAAGCCTACCGCCTTATATTTACTAACTCTTTGAAACTTCGGATAATCTGCCATCACTATCACTTTCTTTGCCCTTCGGGCTGCCAGCCTCTTTACTTGTGCATCTTCTGCTTCCTCATAGTAAAGACCATCTTCTGCCACTGCTGCAGTTCCAAGTAACGCTCCATCAAAAGTTAAATTCGATAGCTGCTCCCAAGCTTCAAATCCATAAAAAAAACGATTTTCTTTCTGCAAAATTCCACCCAAACTATGCACTTCTATCTGCGGTTCTAATGCCAGCATCATTAAGTTATCCAACGAATGGGTATATACTTTCATAGAACCGTCCAACGCTTCACAAACATACGGCATATGTGTTGACGTATCAAAAAAATAAATGCCATGTTCTCCTAATAATTCTGCTGCTTTCTTTCCAATTCTTTGTTTCCCTTCTCCATTTTGCAGCATTCTAGACTGATAATTTTCAATGCGTACCTGGAAATCCGTTCTGGCAATCCCTCCATGGGTACGAATTGCTTTTCCCATTTCTGTCAGTCTAATAATATCTCTTCTTGCAGTATCTCTGGAAATATCCAGACGTTCCACTAAATCCTGATTGGATAATACTTGCTCTTTCTGCAACCACTCTAAAATTTTTCTCAAACGTTCTTCCTGATACATATCCATCTCCTTTTAAGTAATTATAAGCATTTTCACTTGTATTTTCAAGTATTTTTAAGTATTTCATTTTTTTATTTTCATGTCAGATTTCATATAAAAAGTAGGAATTATATGATAAAATACACAGAATACTTCTTTGACATCCAAACCGCGGTGAAAGAAAAACCGCCTATGTATAACTTTTTATCCATCTTCCCAAAAGAGGGCAAAAATAATTTCTTGAATTATGGTATCATACCGCTTTCGGCTTCTCATGGAAATTCTTCCGCAACAGAACTTATTTTTCTTACCAAAGATTCTGCACTTCCAACGAATGGAGGTATAAAATATTTGACAATGAATCCTTCCCCGATTTATAAGTTAAATCATAAGTTTGTACTAAACATAAACATCAAAGAACCGAGCAATGAACTGCCCGGTTCTTTTTCTCACTTCTCAATGTTTGAAATACTATTTTGTTATTTTTACTGTCTTTTTTTGACCTTTGCTTTTAAATAAATTTTTATATTTTTTCAATTTACTTTTTGGAACTTTAATTTTTGCTTTTCCATGAATGTTCTTCAATGCTTTAGATCCTACTTTTGTTAATTTTGTTGAAGAAACCTTGATTGTTTTTAATTTCTTACATCCAGAAAATGCTTCTTTACCAATTGCTTTTACATTTTTACCAATTGTAACCGATGTAATTTTCGTTTTATTCTTTAATGCTTTATCTGAAATCTGAGCAATCATAAAGTTTGCACCATTAATTTTCACTGAAGCTTTAATCACAACCTTTGTCACATTTTTAGACAGTCCGGCAAAAGCAACTGTTCCTTTTCCATTGACGGCATTGTTGACAATCTTATATTTATAATCACCAACTGTATACACGCTTCCTTTTTTGCAAGTAAGTTTTGCAATGGTTTTGTTTTTTACAACTTTTCCACAATCTAAACATGTTACTTTCTCGTATCCGGTATTTACAAAATTCGAACTCTTTTTCTCTGTTTTTGTTCTTCGATGACCTGTTGCCTTCTGAACTTCTTTCTCTTCTTCTTTACATACGGAGCATACTCTTCTCTTATATCCGTCTTCTGTACAAGTAACTGTCTTTGTTTGCCATGCCCCATAACTATGTCCTGTGGCTTTTATTGTCTCAATCACTTTATCTCCACATTTACTGCAGATTTTCTCCCTTTTTCCTTTTTCTGTACATGTTGCGGCTTTTATTACTGTCCAATCTCCATAACTGTGATTACAAACCACCGTAGTTTTCAACTGCCCATTTTCTTCATTTGGTGATGTTGCCAGACAATAAGTAATGACACCGTTATCAATTGAAAATCCATAAATATATCCTGTGGCTTTTTCATCTTCAGACAACTGATAAATAATTCCTGTACTATTATCTTCTAAATTCATATATCTCAAAGAATCCGGAGAAGCATAAACAAAAATGTCATTGTATATAACACCGCCGCTATAATTTCCTTGGTAGTAAGAATTAGGATTTCCCCATACATACCATTTATCATTAAAAGTTTTCACTGTACTCAGTTCTTCCATCCCGGAATTACTGCCTTGATATTTCTTGATACTTCCTCCAATATTTGCATACCAATATCCACCATAAAAATCAAACGGATAACTGCCTTTCATCCATTCTGTATCATCAAATGTTGTAGATCCAGCATTACTTTCTACATGTCCTTTTGAGAATACATAATCAGATGCAGTATGTTTTCCTGTTGTTTGGAACCATGTACTGCTTTTTAAGAGATAGGTATGATACGCTCTTCCAACTTTATCCGGTACTGGATCATTCCATGTGCTGTCTACATGGTAATATTGGTCATTGACTTTTACCAGATTCCATGCGTGTTTTAATTTACTGCTGGTTACAAGTTCACATTCAATTCCCACTTGATTGCATAGTTCCTGGTACGCTAAAGCATATCCTTGGCATACTGCTGTTCCTTCTACCAGAAGATTATATGCATTATATTTCTGAAGACTTCCATCGTATTTCGCATGAGTACATAAATAATCATTAATATAAAGTACCTTTTCCAAATCAGACCATGAATCATCCATGAAAGAAACAATCTCTTTCACCTTCGCATTATACTGGGCAGTCATTTTTTGAACATTTTCTGTTGTGTCCGAATATTCCGGTGTAATTGCCACTACATTATTTGAATCATAAGAATAAGAATAGAAAAATTTTCCTGATACATAAAAATATCGAGGATACTTATTTAAAATATCAAAATATATCTGACTAATATCTGAAATTGAAATGTTATATTTTGATATATCAATCTCGGTTTGACATTCATCCAATCCTTTCATGATTTCTTTCTCTGCTGCCGATGTATTTGCAGAACTTCTAGATTTTGACGTATTTGGCTTCTGCTCTTTTAATAACCCGCCATCCTGCAATACTCCATTTTCTTTTCCATTTACTGTTACTGTTTTTTCTTCTGCACATACATTTGTCGAACGAAAGATTCCTGCTGACAATATCAATGCAAACATACAACATAAATACAGCCATCTCTTTTTCATATCTTACCTCCAAACATACTCATTTTGTAATTATTATATCACAGCTTATAAATTAAAAACACTTTTTTCCAAGCATTTGAAATTCATCTTCAAAAATGCAATGTTTTAATTCTCCTGTTTTCATCTTTTTTTTACAATCTTCATAATCCATCCACATTACAGATTCAACTTCTTCTTTTTGGAGACTTAACTCATCAATCATAACTGGTTCTTTATACACATAAACTGCACTGATTTCATGATTAAAAAATTCCCGTCCATAAAATACATCTTTCACAATTCCATCATGTATACCAATTTGATGCAGTTCTTCTTCTTTTGCACAAATTCCTAATTCTTCTTCCAACTCTCTTTCTGCCGTCTCCAAATATTCATCTCCAGCCGCTACATGACCTGCAGAAGAAATATCATAACATCCCGGAAAAGAATCTTTATCCGCACTGCGTTTTTGCAGCAATACATCAAATCCTTTTTCCGTTTCCCGAACTACCCAAATATGTACGGTTCTATGGGAATCTCCATCTTCATGCACCAAAGAACGCTCTTTAATTCTTCCCGTTGGATTCCCTTTTTCATCTAAAACATCAAAAAATTCCAAATCTTTCCCATCCAAACAAGCAGATATTAAATTACCTTGTATGTATTCTAATTTCAGTGAAAAAAATGACCGTTTTTCTTCCATGTAACGCAAAAACAATCGGTCTCCTTCCCATAATTCCAGATTCAAAATGTCCTCTTTTTTTACCCATTCTAAAGTCCCCTCATCGCATTCTTTCAAATCTCCCTCAAAACCATCTGCATGATAAAGACACATGTATTCCCATGCCTCTCTTGGTGTTCCCATATCCGATAAAAAAGTTACAATTCCACAGAAACGAAAGGATGTCAATATAAGTCCGGTTTCTTCCTTTACTTCCCGAAACAGACAATCCTCCGGGCTTTCTCCATGTTCAAAATGTCCTCCCACTCCAATCCATTTATCTTTATTTACATCATTTTTCTTTACAATACGGTGCAGCATCAAATAACTGTCATCTTTTTCTATATAACATAGCGTTGTAAATCCCATAGCTCATTTTCCTCCATTCAAATCTATTGTAACCGGAAATAGCCACATAAAACAAGAAATCCAGACAAAACTTGCCCGGATCTCTAATGATATTTATATAACGTCTTCGGCTGCCCGCCTCATTAAAACATGAAACACATTTTATATATAATTGACTAGCAATTTTCCATTGTTTTGCCTTCGCCGCATAATCCTTCGAAATCTTTTGTAAATGCTTCTACTGCGGCAACAACAGAATCATTTTTGATCAAGCCTTCCATGACATCTGAAGCAATCGTCGCTGCACCAATTCCATATGCACAAAGTTCTTGAACCTGTTGTGAATTTTTAAAACTTGCGGCAAGAACTTCTGTTTTTAATCCATTGTTTTTGAAAATGTCATGGATCTTCTTCACAGTTGCAATACCGTCAGCTCCAAGATTATCGATACGATTTACATATGGTGCTGCATATGCGGCACCTGCTTTTGCTGCAAGAAATGCCTGCATTGGTGTATAAATTGCAGTTGCTGTAATCTTTACGCCGTCTGCTGCCAATGCCTTCATAGCCTTTAAACCTTCTCTTGTTGTTGGTACTTTAATAAATGTATTTTCCCCAAGTTCTGCTCTCATTTTTGCAGCTTCTGTAATCATATTTTCTGCTTTTTTAGATACAACCTGTACATGTAAATCTGCATCCTGTCCGATAATTCCACGGATTTCTTTTAATACATCATATGGCTGTCTTCCACTTTTTGCCAAAATAGAAGGATTGGTTGTTACACCCTCTACTGGGAAATATTCATATAATGCTTTGATTGCTTCTACGTTTGCGTCATCAATAATAAATTTCATGGTTTTTCTCCTTTTCATATTGTGCTGTTTTATGATTCAATAATCACATGTTTTACACCGCCCTCAAGTGCCCAGTTTTTAAATTCCTGCATCTGCTCCTTTGAGTACAGCTTTGGATTTTCCTTAAAACAAAATTCCTGATCAATCAAATGATATTTCGACTCTGCCAAAGGATTATAATTTAAAATTTCATAAGATACCTCTGGATAAATTCCACTGATATATCTTGAAATTTCAAGTACATTTTCTTTGAATGCCGTCATTCCCGGAATCATCGGTGTACGAATGGTGACATTTTCCTTCTTTTCAGATTGTAATAAATATTTTAAATTTTTTTTGATTTTCCGATTGGATACATCCGTATATTTTTTATGTTTTTTATCATCTGCAGCCTTAAAATCTGCAAAAACCGCATCCAAATAAGGAAGAACTTTTTTCAAAACTTCCTGTTTCGTATAAAGCGAAGTTTCCAGCGCAGTATGAATTCCTTCCTTTTTACATTGTTTTAAAATTTCCAATGCAAACTCCCATTGAAAGAGAGCTTCTCCGCCAGATAAAGTCACTCCTCCGCCATGTTTATAAAACACCATATCTTTACGGACTTCCTGCATAACTTCTTCCACTTCATATTCTTTCGAGTCCATCTCCAATGCCCCGGCAGGACACCAATCAATTAAATCATTCCAGTTTTCTTTCGCATCAATATCCAGTGTAATACTTCCATCCTGTATTTTCACCCCGCCTGCATGACTTCTTTTCACACAAGTCTGGCAGTGAATACACCGATTTTCAAAATATATCGGCCGTTTTCTAAAAAGAATTCCTTCTGGATTTTGACACCATACGCAGGATAACGGACATCCCTTTAAAAATATTGTTGTACGGATTCCCTCTCCATCATGAGTTGAAAATCTCTGAATATCAAATATTCTTCCTTTCATACTAAATATCTCCATAACTGGTTCGTGCAATAATCTCATTTTGCAGTTCATCTGCTAATTCTGTAAAATACGCCGTATATCCTGCAACACGTACTGTCAATCCTCGATATTGTTCTGGATTTTCTTTTGCTGCAATTAAATCTTCTCGTCTTACAACATTAAACTGAATATGAGGAATTTCCAAGTCCACAAAACTCCTCAGGAAATCTGCAAACTTCTGAATTCCAATTTCATTTTTGAAAAATTCCGGAATAAATTTCATGTTCAGCAAACCACCATTGGTTGTCAAATTTTTATCCAGTTTGGAAACCGATTTTAATACCGCTGTAGGGCCTTTCCTGTCTCTGCCATATACCGGTGACATTCCGCCATCTGCCAAAGGTTCTTTTGCATAACGGCCATCTGGAGTTGCCCCAACATTTTCTCCCATCGGTACATGTGCTGATACGGTATACATTCCCGTATGATATGGACCGCCGCGGTAATTTGTAAATGTGCGGAGACGATTTTTAAAATACTCTGCCCATTTGGTACCCATTGCATCCACCCAGTCCACATCATTTCCATATTTGGGTACTTTGTTAAGCAGCATCGTACGTATAATTTCATATCCTTCAAAATTTGATTTTAATGCATCCAGCATGGTTTTCCGTTCAATTTTCTTTTCGTCATAAACCATCTGCTTGATTGCTGCCAAACTATCTGCCAAATTCGCAACCTGTATCATCTGAATACCGGATAAATTGTATTTGGCTCCTCCTGCTGTTACGTCCACTCCCTGTTCCATACAGTTATCAATCGTTGCTGATAAGAATGGAGATGGCAGCAGATCAATATGTACTTTTTCTACTTCCTCACAGGCAAGCAGCATTTTATCCATAAAATAATCAATCTGTTTCCGGAAAGCATTTTCCAAATCTTCAAATGTTTCATAAGTCTCTAAATTTCCGTAATCTGGTGCTATCGTTTCTCCTGTCAAAAGGCATTTCCCGCCAGTTAATGTAACTTCTAATGCTTTATTCAAATTAAACATGGCAGAATCACTCCAGCCAAGATTATTTCCCTGTGTCGTCAGTTCCACACAGCCAACAATTGCATAATCCAAGGCATCTTTTTCTTCAATTCCCAGTTCCACCATAGAAGGAATCACCGCCTTATCATTGAAGAACTGCGGCATTCCGCTTCCTTTTGCAACAGTCCGAACTGCCTCTTTTAAAAGTTCTTCTCCCGTTCCCTCATGAAGTCTGACTGATAAATTCGGCTGTGGAAGTCCTAAATGTTTTTGAGCTTCTAAAAATAAGAAAGAAAGGTCATTGGAATAATCGTTTCCATGTTCGTCCTGACCGCCAATTGCAATATTAAATCCAATGGGAAATCCTGCAAAATATTTTGCTCCATGAGAATTTCTCATATAAACAATTTCATTAAATTTCAGCCACAGACATTCAATAATTTCCAAAGCATCCTGTTTTGTTAAGGTTCCATTTGCAATATCTTTTTCATAATAAGGAATCAAATGGCGGTCCAAGCGCCCCGGTGAAAAAGAGGAAGCATTGGATTCCATTTGTAAAATAACAAACAAAAACCAAATGGACTGTACTGCTTCATGGAATGTCTCTGCCGGTCTCCTGCTCAAATTTTTGCAATTTTTTGCTGCCTGAAGCATAGATACTCTTTTATCTGTATCTGTTTCTTCTTCTGCCATGGACATCAAAAGATTATGATAACGAACCATAAAATTTCTAGCTCCCTGCATGACAAGAATCACACTTTCATAAAAATCCTTCTGATTTTCTTCACATGTTGTCAGTTTATAAGCAGCTTCTTCCTGTAATCCTGCCGGTCCTAATTCCAGCCACTCCACACAATTCGGACAAATATGTCCCTGTGCATGATCTTTTTGATTAATCTTTACAACTTTTGCAATTTCATCAATTTCTTTTCCATATCTCTGGCTTAAAACGTCTTCTAAAGATTTGCCCTGCCAGTAAGGTTTGATAACCTTTCGGAATGTTTCGATATCTTCCTGATGTACATTGAATGTATCCTGTGCTCTTGTTGGGAGAGTTTCAAATTCTTTGTCTACCCACGTGCTTCCGCTTTCCGGGAATACAACACCATAACGAACTCCCGCAGTACGGTTTCCAACAATCAATTCTTCCGGTTCAACACTGATTGTTATTTTTTCTAACGCTGCTTTCAATGCCAGTGCCCGTTGAATTATTCTTGGTTTATCTTCATTTTCTTTATAAGTATCTGTAATAATCAATGCCTGCTCAATGGATGCATACCTAGGTTCCGATAACATCTTATCTTTTAAATAAGTAATTCGGTCTGTCTGAAATAATCCTTTCATCCTGCAAGACTCCTTTCTAATACCACTTATTTTTTCTTGTTGTTTATTATTTTAAATCATTTATTATTGTTTGTCAATACATTTATTATTGTTTTTTATTATTTTTCAAACTATATTCATTTTTCTAAACAACAAAAATACGATCATAAACTATGATTTCTACCATAATCTATGATCGTATTTTTCTTCATTTTTATTTCATATTTCAAAATATCATATCCCACATTATATTATATCGACACCATTATCCTTCAGTACTTTTTGCACTTTTTCGGACGGCATTGCTTCACAAATCACACCGTCAATTTGTCCAAAATCTGCAAATGCATAATTGGCATGATATTCAAATTTTCGATTCTCTATCATAAGATATATCTGTCTGCTTCTCTCAATTACAGCCTTTTTCATTGCTCCATCCTCCGGAATATATGTAGTAACAACATTTTCCTCAACATCTGCTCCCACTATTCCTATAAAACTCTTATTAAATCGAAACGCATCCATCATCTGGAGTGTCATAGAACCCAAAAATCCATTCTGTGACTGATAAAATTCTCCTCCCAACAGGACAAAATCTGCATTCTCATATGCAGCAAAAACATTGGCAATATCCAACATACAGCTCACAACCTTCACTCGCAGCCCTGCATGAATAATTTCTCTGGCAAGCTCAATATTGGCTGTTGACGTATCCAAAAAAATCACATCACCATCCTTAATTAACTGCACTGCCTTTTTCGCAATTATTTTTTTCTCTTTTAAATTCATTTCCCGTCTGGCAGAAATTCTATTCGGATGTTTTAACCGCAGGCTGTTATTTTCCACAGCTCCTCCATAAGTACGTTTTAATAAATCCCTGCTTTCCATACTAGCCAGATCTTTTCGTATGCAATCTTCTGTTACTTGAAACAGTTTACTTAACTCTTTTACTTTTACTTTTCCATTCTCATGTAATAACTGAAGAATCTTTTCCTGTCTTTCTTCTACAAACATCACTTTTCTCCATTGATTTTTATTGTTTTCTATTATTTTAGTGGATTATTTTTTTCTTGTCAATATTCTTACTTTTCCCACACATATCAAATAATGCTGCAGGTTTCCCCACAGCATTATTACCATTTCACATATTCTTCTATTTACCAATTCGATATTCTTTCAGACAAGCATGAATTCCCTCTTTTGTATTTAAAAATTTGCAGGATAGCTTTTTACATCTCTATCCTTTATAATTACTCTTTGAACGAAAGGAGGGTTTCTCTTGAATCAAAAAGATAATAATAAATTGGCGGTTATGCCTATAGGCAGACTGCTTTTTCAACTTTCTGTACCAAACATCACAGCACAAATTATCAATGCATTATATAACATGGTAGACCGTATTTATATTGGACGTCTGCCCGGCGGTGAAGGCCATATCGCGATTGCCGGACTAGGCATCGCTTTTCCAATCATAATGATTATTTCTGCATTTGCTGCCATGATCGGTATGGGTGGCGGCCCTCGTGCATCCATTTTCATGGGAAAAGATGATTATGATGGTGCAGAAAAAATCTTAGGAAATGCTTTTTCAACTTTAATTGCCATCGCAATACCTCTAACCATATTTTTCTATACCACAAAAGAAACATTGCTTTCTATGTTTGGTGCCACAGATACAATTCTGCCTTATGCAAATGATTACTTATCCATTTATTTAATTGGTTCTGTATTTGTTATGATTTCTTTAGGATTGAATAACTTTATTACCTGCCAAGGCTTTGCAAGAGAAAGTATGCTCACAGTTTTGATTGGGGCTGTATTAAACATTATCCTTGATCCAATTTTTATTTTTGTTTTTAAAATGGGCGTCAAAGGTTCTGCCCTTGCTACCATTTTTTCACAAGGGATTTCCGCTTTATGGGTTTTATCTTTCTTATTTGGAAAAAAGACACAGTTAAAAATAAAACTCCGTAACTTAAAACCAGATTTTAAAGTTTTACTTCCAATTTTGGCTCTTGGTATTGCTCCATTTATCATGCAGTCCACAGAAAGTTTCGTACAGATTACATTAAATTCCGGAATGAAACGATACGGCGGTACCAATGCAGACAATTTAGTTTCAATTACTACCATTGCTATCAGTACCATGCAGTTTCTTTCTATGCCTGCCATGGGACTGGCACAAGGTGCACAGCCAATTATCAGTTTTAATTATGGAAGCCGGAATATGGACCGGGTACGCCAAACTTTTCGATTACTGTTAACTTGTACTATGATCTACACCATTACCATTTGGCTGATTTCTATGCTGATACCGCAAATATATATTTATATTTTTGCAAACGCCTCTGCTGCGAAAGAGTTATCAAATATTGGGAAACCTCTGCTACGCATTTTTATGGGCGGGTTCTTTATGATTGGTGCCCAATACGCCTGTCAAAATACATTTATGGCCCTAGGGCAGGCAAAAATATCTTTAATCATGGCATTGCTGCGTAAAATTATTCTTTTGATTCCCCTTGCATTCATACTGCCAATTTTCTGGGGAACAACTGGAATTTTTATTGCAGAACCAACCGCAGATATTCTTGCTTGCACAATTACAAGCCTGACCTTTTTTATAACTTCTAAAAAGCTTTTAAAATAAACCAAAATACTTTATAATAAATGAAAGGAGGAGTATTATGTTTCAAAAAGTTATTGCACCAGTCATTATTACTGTCATTTCTATTTTTCTGGAATTGATTTATCTTGGGGTTTATGTCGTAGTCATTCCTTGGATTTGGCTGAAAATAGTTTTTGCATTCATTCCTCTGGGATTTATCGGTGTTTCTATTTATGTTCTAGTAGAACGAATACAAGAAATAAGGAGTGGTGTGGAAGATGATCTTAGTAAATACTGATTACATTAGCGGAAAAAAACTGGAAACTTTACAGATGGTAAAAGGAAGTACGATTCAGTCTAAAAATATCGGCAAAGATATTACACAAGGATTTAAAACCCTTGTGGGTGGAGAACTGAAAGCATACACTGCCATGATGGATGAAGCTCGTGCACTCGCAACCAAACGAATGGTAGAAGAAGCAGAAAATCTTGGTGCCGATGCTGTTGTGAACATCCGTTATGCTTCCTCTGCTGTTATGCAGGGCGCAGCTGAAGTAATTGTTTACGGAACCGCAGTAAAATTCAAATAAAAACGTACCATTCAAAAATTCCCGGTAAAACATATTCATATCTTACCGGGAATTTTTATGTACATTTTCATTCTTTATGCTTCAACAAATACTTCTTTTCCTAATCCGCAGACTGGGCATACCCAATCTTCCGGAAGATCTTCAAATTTTGTTCCGGCAGCAATTCCGTTATCCGGATCTCCAACTGCCTCATCATATACATATCCGCATGGTTCACATTCAAATTTCTTCATTTTCTTTTCCCCCTTTACTATCATTGATTATGACTCTATAATAATCTTAAATCTAAATCATTTCCGTAACATATGTTACAAAACACAAAAAAGGTGAAAAAAATGGAAATTAAAGATACACTGCTATTTCAAAATTTAAATACAGAAGAAATTCAACGTGTCCTGCACTGTTCCGATGCAAAATTCCTGACTTTCGATAAGAATCAAGAAATTATATCTCCAAAAGATCATCCCAAAGTTCTCTATTTAATTTTAAAAGGAGAAGTGATCCTTGAGCAATTTAATTATATGGGAAAACCTATGAATATTGAATACCGCAAAACTGGAGAATTGTTTGCACAAGAAGATTTGTTCCTTGAGCAGAACACTTTTGAATATTCTGTTCGCACAACAAAACCGTGCAGGATACTAACCGCAAATAAAAATTTCTTTTTTCAGACTTGTGAGAAAAGCTGTGCACATCATAGCAAAGTCATTTACAATATGCTTCATGTTTTTGCCTTAGAAAACCGTCAAAAACAGCAGCGGCTTGAACTTTTAACCTGTGGAGAACTTACCCAGCGGATTGCCCGCTATCTTTTGGAGACCAGTCATGGAAACTCCATTGTCTGTGTCCCTATGAACCGCTCTGAACTAGCTGCTTATTTAAATGTGGCAAGACCGTCTCTTTCCCGCACTTTATCTTCTATGCAGGAACAAAATATCATTCAAATTCACGGGCGGAATCAAATTCAGATTTTAGATTTTGAAAATTTACAAGCCTTGATCGATGGTGTTTGATTCTAAACAAACTGGAATCGGCTGGTCTATGACCAGTTCATTTTCTTTTACCAAACAATCCAATGCAAGTATACGTACTCCTGCTTTCCCCGCTTTGCGGAGAGTTTCTCCAAACGCCTGATGTGTTCTATCATTTGGTTCAAAATGATGTGTTCCTTTCATTTGAATCACAAATACGATATATGCATCGTAACCTTCCGCTTTTGCCTGCATTAATTCTTCGATATGTTTGATTCCTCTCTGCGTTGGAGCATCTGGAAATCTGGCAATCCCATTTTCTTCTAATGTCACCCCTTTTACTTCCAAAAACGATTTTTTCCCATTGCCCTCTATATAAAAATCAAATCGGGAATTTCCATATTTTTGTTCTGGTTTGATCAGCGTTGGATTTTGATAAATACCTTCTTGTCGCAGCCATTCTCCTACTACTTTATTGGGTGCCTGTGAATCCATATTTACCATAACATTGCCTTTCATAACTCCAATCAAAGAATATTTCGTTTTTCTAGATGGATTATTATGTTCCTGCAAAAAAATTTTTGCTCCCGGAATCAACAGTTCCCGGCACCTGCCTGTATTTTTTACATGAGCTTTCTCTACTATTCCATCTATTTCAACTTCTGCAATAAATCGATTGGGCCTGTTTTTAAAAACACCTTCTACTATATTTTCATATTTCATATACTTTATTCCTCCAAAGGATTATTTTCATCTAAATCCAGTGTAATTTCCACAGAAATATCTGCAATCTGTGTTTGAAGTTTCATATTTATTTGCTGCTTTAATTTTCTTATCTGATGAATATATATATAGTCGTTCCTGCTTACGATATAAACTTCAACCCATATTTTCCGCCCTGTCTGCACAATATCATAAAAAGACGCATCATAAGGTGTTCCCTGCAGTTCTTCATCAACTATCTTTTTAATCATTGCAATAATTTCCTCTCCCGGTGCAATCAATATAATGCTTTTTAATGATTCCCATACCATTTTCATTGGCTGTGGCAGCATCACTACAGCAATGATAATAGCAACAACTTGATCTATATATCTTCCCATCCAGACAAAGACTGTATTTTTTAAAAATACTTGTACCAAAAATGCCGCACTGACACCAAAACAACAGGCTGCATCTATTTTCCACGAAACAATTTCAGCTTTTACTACTTGAGAATTCACTCCATGATTGATTTTAAGAATCAATCCTAAAACAACGATACTAAAAACACAGATAACCAATTCAAATATTCCAATCAACATGGAATCCACTTGATTTCCTCCATTGAGTATCATTTTGATATTTTCATAAATCAAATCTAGTGTGATAACTGTCAGCATACTTCCCTTTATTAAAATGAAAATACTTTCCAGCTGAGCATAGCCATATGGCATTTTTTCTGTTTCCTTTTTATAAATAAATGGCAGCATAATCAGAAATGCCGCAGATACCAGCACTTCCGAACTATCAAAAATTCCATCCATTAAAACCGCCTGCGAACGGCTGTACCAAGCCATCATAAGCTCTATTACCGCAATCAATCCGCCAGACCATGTTGATAAATTTAAAATAATTTTTTCTTTTCTCATACTCTTCATATTCATTTCCCCTCAGATGATTTGGTACTGTAAATTATTACATCCCTATTATTTTCAAGGGCTGCACTACTTTTTGTAAATAAAAAAGCAATGACCCTCACTCTTTGTGTAAAATGTAATCACTACAAAAACAAAACATGAAAGAATATCATTACTTTTTGAATAACATTATACTCTACTTAATTAATATCATGCAAGAACAATATCAGCAAATCTGCCAGTTAATTATATAACTTTCTATTCAAACTCATTCCCATTATAATAGAATTATAGAAGTATATTATAAATTCCGTCTAAAAGGTTACAAAACAGATGCATCATCATCTATGGAGCTGCAGCTCTCTTTTTTATGCTTGAAAATAGAAAAGCAGACTCTTTTTCTCTGACATTTTTCATTTTACAGCATAAACTATTAACAGATAATACTCAGGGGGGTTATTATGGCATATGCCCTTTCTTTAAAAAATATATCCTACACATACCATTCCATTCACCAAGAAACACTTGCACTATCTAATGTTTCCTTTGATGTAAAATCCGGAGAATTCGTTGCTGTTGTCGGTCCAAGCGGCTGTGGAAAATCTACACTGCTTCATTTAATTGCCAATCTGCTTCCTTTGGACACCGGAGAAATTTTTATTAACGGTTATCCTTTAGCAATTTCTAAGGAGAAAGTTGGTTATATGCTGCAAAAAGACCAGCTTCTTCCATGGAAAACCATTTATCAAAACGTAATTCTCGGACTAAAAATACAAAAAATGAAACAGCCTGATAAATTGGAACGGGTAAACCATCTACTGGCAGCATATGGTCTTGCTGATTTTAAAAATTCTTATCCAAACCAATTATCCGGTGGAATGCGTCAGAGAGCCGCCCTAATCCGAACTTTGGCACTGTCACCGGATATTCTGCTGCTGGATGAACCCTTTTCTGCTTTAGATTATCAAACACGGTTAAATGTATCCAATGACATTGGCACGATCTTAAAAAAAGAAAAGAAAACTGCTCTTTTAGTCACTCACGATTTATCTGAAGCCATCAGTATGGCAGACCGTGTTATCGTACTATCAAAACGTCCCGGCACTGTAAAATCACAGGTCAAAATACAGCTTTCCTGCGAAGAAAAAACTCCACAGAATGCAAGAAATTCCGTAGAGTTCAGAGACTATTTCAATCAGTTATGGAGGGAAATCAATGAAGTCTGAAATATCAAATGAACAAAAAATATATCTCCAAAATATCCAAAAAAGAAAATACTGGATTCTGGTTGCACAGATTTCCCTGCTCCTTTTGCTTCTTTTTATCTGGGAAGTTTCTGTTGAAAAAGAATATTTAAACGGTTTTATTTTCAGTAGTCCCAGCCGTGTCATCCAGTGCTTTTACTCTATGTTAAAAGATCAAAGCATTTTTCTTCATGTTGGAATTACTTTACTAGAAACTATGATAAGTTTTCTTCTGATTATGTTTCTTACAGTTGCTGCCGGCGTTCTTTTATGGTGGTTCCAAACTTTGGCCGATATTCTTGACCCATACTTAGTTGTTTTAAACAGCCTTCCAAAATCTGCCTTAGCTCCTATCTTAATTGTATGGCTTGGAAATAATATGAAGACAATCATTATCACTTCCATTTCCATTGCTGTTTTTGGCAGTATCTTAAATCTTTATAATGGATTTATGAAAGTAGATCCTGAACGATTGATGCTGATCCGCACCTTAGGCGGAACAAAAACAGACTGCCTTCGTCTGGCTGTCATTCCAAGCTGTATTCCTCTATTCATCAGTCTCATGAAAGTCAGTATCGGACTATCTTTGGTAGGTGTCATTATTGGAGAATTTCTTGCTGCCAGAGCCGGATTGGGATATTTAATTATTTATGGAAGCCAAGTTTTTAAAATGGACTGGGTAATGATGTCAATTATCATTCTATGCCTGATTGCTATGCTCCTATATAAACTTTTGCATATTTTAGAAAAGTATGCTGTAAAAAATATGTAGAACATCAGAAAGTCCCACCGTTTCCGATGGGACTTTTGTTTTTATTAATGAAAAGAGAGGATTAAAATATATATGAAAAACTATGTCTTTATTATATCGAATTCCTGTCCTAATTCAATTTAATCCCTATAAACTTTTCTAAACAAACTATAAAATCTTCTAAAGAAAATATGAGATTTCTTATGAGGTTTTAAAGCTGCTATTCTCTCACTTCTCTAGCTAAAGCCTGTACTTAATCAAATGTACTATATTTATTCTTTACGATCCAGCCACATTAAAACCTTTTTACATTTTGGACAATGCCATGCAGGATATTCTCCTCCCCACAATGGGACTGTGACTGTATCTCTAAAAAAGTCTTTGATTCCTGTTTTTCCCTTCTCTTAAATAAAATCTAGCAGTCTTTGTCTGGCTGCTGTCCTTCATGAGCTTTCCACTGACATTCCATTATCTGCATATGGGTAAATACGGCTTTAAACGAGGAATCTTCTGGCGAACATGCATAAATGCCAAAAGAAATTCTCCCATCTCCACAAAACAAATGACATATTCTCATTTGATGGAAAGTAATTCCATCCGATGAACATTCTATACAATAATCATCTTCTCTTCTGCTCAAACGATACCACATAGATTTTACAGATGCATCAATCGCTGTCGTAGCCCAATCAGAATACCCATGATTCGTTACAACACTTCCTAAATGCTGATATTCCTCATTTTCATACTCTATAGACCCTTTTAACCAGTTTTGACTGTCCAAATATAGAACGATACCACATTGATCAAACCTATGACAACTTTCCTCAAATTCTGTTTTTACTACAAAACTGAAATATTTCTCATCTGTTTCTATTTGTAAAACAGGTGCATTGTCATTTTGAAAATGATAATAAGTTCTCTGCCACAAGTCTGTATGTGGTTTTGTGACAATTTCAATTTTATCTTCCTCTATTTTGTAACTTTCCGGTTCACGTATCCATTTAAAATCTTCTAAATTCATTCATCTTCTCCATAAATTTAATACTCAAATTCACCCTAGGAACATATAGAAATTATAAAAAATTTGTCTTTATATTTCAACTACTAAAATGTGTAGAACATCAAAAAATCCCACCGTTTCTGATGGGACTTTTGCTTTTATAATGAAAAGAGAGGATTAAAATATATATGAAAAACTATGTCTTTATTATACCTGATCCCTCCCTCAATTCAATTTTCTCCTTATAAACTTTTCTAAACAAATTATAAAATTATCTAAAGAAAAAATGGAATTTCTTACGAAATTTTGAATACTTCCGCCATATAATTAAATTATGTAAAGCTCTCTTCATTAATCCTTCACGTACTTTAAAATATTCTGAGGATAGATTTTCTTTATTTTCTTTTGATTTCCAAGATACACTAAATAAAATTTATCCCCTATTTTGGTTTTTTCCCATAATTTCATGTCCTGCTTAGAAGCAATATAATAATCATCCTTTGTAAAATAAAAATATCTTCTTTGTCCATCCGAACGCATACGCATACGTTTTTCAATACATTGGCCTTCTTTTATAATGATTTTTTCCTTATCAATTTTACTTTTTATTCTTTGACTTTTTATTTTCTCAAAAATCCCAAGAAAAATAAATATAACCCCAAGCAGCATTTCCAGCAGTCTTCCCATAGTAAAACATAATAAACTAACAGCAATACCGCCCAATATTGCTGCCATTCCAACACGCCCCGGTTTTATGGCATATTCCTTTTTTAGATTTGCACGAATATCCTCTTCTGTAAGTTCTCTTTTCATACTTTCACGCTCCTAACAACGTTCATATTATTCCATAACTGCATAGTACCAATGTTCTTTTACTTTTCATATTCCTTCCCCCTATTATTTTCTAAAAACATTTATACCTTTTTGTACCTATCTATTATTTCAAAGAGTTTTTCTACATCTGCTTCCTTTGTTGCCCAGCTTGAAGCAAATCTTACAACCGTATGCTCCTCATCCAGCTTTTCCCAAAAACTAAACCGTACCATTTTATGCAATTCTTTCATTTCTTGATTTTCCAAAATAATAAACTGTTGATTTGTCGGCGAATGCAGATAAAATTCATATCCCCGCTTTTTAAATCCTTGTTTTAGTAATTCCGCCATCTTAATGGCGTGTCTGCTGATTTCAAAATATAAATCATCGGTAAACAACGTATCAAACTGAACTCCCAGCAAACGTCCTTTTGCTGTTAGGGCTCCATGCTGTTTTATAAAAGTTATAAAGTGTTTTGGTGTATTTTGTTTCGTGAATACTACCGCTTCTCCACATAAAGCTCCCACTTTCGTTCCTCCAATATAAAACACATTACAACATTTTGCAATATAGGGAAGTGTAACATCCGTATTGCTGCTCATTAATCCATAACCTAAACGTGCTCCATCCAAATACAATGGAATTTGAAATTCATGACAGACATTTGAAATTGCCTCTAACTCCTGCCGGCTGTACAACGTCCCATATTCTGTAGGATGTGAAATATAAACCATTCCCGGAAATACCATATGCTCATGGTTTTCATCATTCCAAAAGTTTTGCAAATATTTTTTTAATTCAAAAGCTGAGATTTTCCCATCATGTTCCGGCAGTTCCAAAACTTTATGCCCAGTAGATTCTATTGCTCCTGCCTCATGGACACTTACATGTCCAGTCTTTGCTGCTATAACTCCTTCATATGATTTTAATAGTGCATCAATGACGATTTGATTCGTCTGGGTCCCGCCCGTCAAAAAATAAATATCTGCCTGCGGACATTGACATGCTTTCTTTATTTTCTTTTTTGCCTGCATACAATATTTATCACTTCCATATCCCGGTAACTGCTCAAAATTTGTTTCTAAAAAACGCTGCAAAATTCTTTCATGGGCACCTTCTGTATAATCACTTTCAAATGACAGCATATGAAAACCTCCACCTCTATTATTTTCCATATATGTTTTTTATCTTTTATTCAATATATCAAATTTTTTAATTTTCGTCCATTTTAAAGACAGCATTAAAATTTCTATTGAAATTTTCTAGTCAAAAGCGTATAATTATAGGCGTTTTGAAGCGTAAAAAGACAATGGGGTCTTGCCGATGGGTCTTTTTGCGTTTTTTTGAATTTTAAAATTATTAAGGAGGATATTATGGAAACTGATTTTATGGAAATTTTGACTTCAACTGTTAAATCGATAGACACATTTGTCTGGGGACCAGTCATGCTGGTTCTTTTGGTGGGTACTGGTATCTTCTTAACCATTCGTACACGTTTTGCAGCCTGGCGGAATCTTAGATATGCTTTAGGAAGTGTATTAAGCAAAGAAGCCCGCACAACCAAGCGGGGAAGCGGAGACGTATCTCCTTTTTCTGCTCTTATGACAGCCTTAGCGGCAACGATTGGTACAGGAAATATCATTGGGGTTGCAACTGCCATGTTTGCCGGTGGTCCCGGTGCTTTGGTTTGGATGTGGATTTCTGCATGTTTTGGCTTAACTTCCAAATTCAGTGAATGTATGCTGGCTATTAAATACCGAACCGTTAACGAAAAGGGCGAAATGTCCGGCGGTCCAATGTATACTATGAGAAACGGTTTAAAAAATAAAACATTTGGAAAAATCTTGGGATTTTTATTTGCTTTATTTACCGTATTGGCATCTTTTGGTATTGGTAATATGACACAGGCAAATTCTATTTCCGGTTCTGTAAAAGAAATTTTTGGAATTCCAACAACTATTACCGGCATTGTTATTACCATACTTGCTCTGGTTATTATTCTTGGCGGTATTACGAGTATTTCTAAAATATCTTCCGTTGTTGTTCCAGGAATGGCTGTTTTCTATGTAATTGCCGGTCTCATCGTTATTATTGCAAATATTCAAAACCTGCCGGCAGGTCTAGCCCGGATTTTTGTTATGGCATTCCATCCAAAAGCAATTGGCGGCGGAGTTATGGGTGTCATTACTGTTACAGTTATGAATTCTATCCGATATGGAGTTGCCCGCGGTGTATTCTCTAATGAAGCTGGTCTTGGTTCTGCAGCAATCACTGCTGCCGCTGCAACAACAGATGATCCCGTACGTCAGGGATACATCAATATGACCGGAACATTTTTTGATACTATCGTTGTCTGTACCATCACTGGTCTTGCAATTGCATCTTCCGGAGTTTTAGGTGCAGTAGATGGTACAGGTGCTGCTCTGCAAGGAGTACAGCTTACAATGGCAGCGTTCTCAACTGTCCTTGGGCCGCTTGGAAAATATTTGGTAGGAATTGGGATTATTTTATTTGCATTTTCTACAATTCTTGGCTGGGAATACCATGGAGAAAAAGCTTTTGAATATTTATTCCAAAGTCATAAGTATAACATTATCTATCGTGTATTCTTCTCTCTGATTGTTTATGTTGGAGCAACCCAGACTTTACAGCTTGTATGGGATTTATCTGATATTATGAATGCATTAATGGCAATTCCAAACTTAATCTGTATGCTGATTATGAGCAAAGAAATTGCACAGGAAGTCAAACGATTCCAGCCAATTGTTGACCAAGAAAAAGCTGCACGTAAAATTAAAAACCGTGCAAACGTAAACGCTTAAACATATTTTTAAATACCAAAACCGCCGATGGTATTTCATCTGCAAAACGAAATATCATCGGCGGTTTTTCTCTTATCTTTCTTCTATTTCTATATATTCTCTGGTATTTGCAATACTCTGATAAGCAGGACGGATAATCTTATCAACATTCGTTAATTCTTCCAGCCGATGTGCACTCCATCCTACAATTCTTGCCATAGCAAAAATTGGCGTAAACAATTCCAACGGAATATCCAGCATACTATAAACAAATCCGCTGTAGAAGTCCACGTTGGCACTGACACCCTTGTAAATATGCCGTTCTTCTCCAATAACTTTCGGTGCCAATTCTTCAATCATAGAATACAAACGGAAATCTTCTTCTCTTCCTTTATCTATTGCAAGATTTTCTACAAATTTTTTGAATATTTTTGCTCTCGGATCAGAAATACTGTAAACAGCATGTCCCATTCCATAAATCAAACCCTTTTTATCAAATGCTTCTTTATTCAAAAGTTTCTTTAAATATTTCCGCACCTGTTCTTCATCACTGGTATCTTCCACATTTTCACAAAGATCTTTCATCATTTCTACGACTTTGATATTAGCTCCACCGTGCTTTGGTCCTTTCAAAGAGGATAATGCAGCAGATATCACAGAATATGTATCAGAACCGGAAGATGTTACCACATGGGTTGTAAAAGTAGAGTTATTTCCTCCGCCATGTTCCATATGAAGTACTAAGGCAATATCCAGTACCTTTGCTTCCAACGGCGTATATTTTTTATCTGGGCGCAGCATCTGCAAAATATTTTCTGCCATGGAACAACTTGAATCTGGCCGGTGGATGTATAAGCTGTCCCCGTTTTCATAATAATTATATGCCTGATAGCCATATACTGCGATCATTGGAAATACACTAATCAACATCAAACACTGTCTCAGTACATTTTCCATAGAAAGATCTGATACTTCATCATCATAAGACGCAAGCGTCAAGATACTTTTTGTCATAGAATTCATAATATCTTTACTTGGTGCTTTTAATATAACATCTCTGGTAAAGTTCTTTGGAAGTGTCATGCCCGATGCCAGTATCGCACGGAACTGTTCTAATTGACTGCTGTCTGGAAGTTGTCCAAACAACAACAAATATGTGATTTCCTCAAAACCAAATCGATCATCCTTTAAAAATCCTTTGGTCAATTCATTGATATTATATCCTCTGTAAAACAACTGTCCTTCACAAGGCACTTTCTTTCCGTCCACCATTTTGCTGGACTGAATACATGAAATATTCGTAAGCCCTGCCAAAACGCCGACTCCATTCATATCACGAAGCCCTCTTTTAACTCCAAGCTCTGCATATAACTCCTTATCAATCTCACAGTTTGTTCTGCAGATTTCCGCTTGATTTTTTAAATATTCTTTCATTATTTTTGTTTCCATTCTGCCTCCTAACTGTCACTTATTTGATATTTGTCAACTAATATTGTAACTAATTATTTGATATTTGTCAAATATTGACCTTTCACAACAAAGTGCTATAATAAAACCGATATATGAAAAACCCTTTTTAATTATGAAACACGGAGGCTGCATCAATTATGAAAGATATTTCTGCTCTTTTTGAAATTTTTCCCATTTGTCAGAAACTTCTTCTAAATTCGTTTGATTTACATGACATTCATTTTACAAAAACACAAATCTACATTCTCTTAACATTATCAGCAAAAAAAAATCTTAATATGTCTGAAGTTGCTGCTTATATTGCATCATCAAAAGAACAGGCAACCAGAGCCGTTGCTCCTTTAGTAAAACAAGGGTATGTGGAACGTTATCACAATGAATCCAACCGCAAAAAAGTTTTTATCCGTTTAACCAAACAAGGAAATGATTTTCTCCAGAAGGAAAAAATCCGGGTAAAATCTCATCTTGCCTCCCAATTTAATGCTCTATCTTTGGAAGACCGTGAAATATTCCGTCAATCCATCGAAAATACACTGCGGGTTTTAAGAAAACTCGAATCCTAAATTATTTTGTGCTATACTAACTGTATCTATTACAATATATTGGAGGTTTCAGATGAAAGCTGATTTACACTGCCACACAGTCTTATCCGATGGAGCTATGGATATTGACCAGCTCCTTCACTATGCGAAACGAATTCATTTAGATTATATTGCCATTGCAGACCACGAATCCACACATTCTATCCCGGCTGCTCTAGAACTTGGAAAAGAATTGGATTTAAACGTAATTCCAGCCGCGGAAATTAACGCAAAACACAAGGAGACTGATATCAACGTCCATCTTCTTTGTTACTATCCGGCAGACACCAAGCGTCTCCAGAAACATATTGATAAAGATTTACAAAGTTTATCCGATTCCGTTGTACGTTCTTATCAATCACTGATGGATAAATACCCAATCACCATGGAACAGCTCTATGATGCTGCAAGACAAAGTACCGGTATTTATTATACCCACATTATGCAGGTTCTATCTTCCATGGGTTACACTGGACATCCTATTGGGAAATTGCATAATAAGTTATTCCGCTCTGGTGGTCCTCACAAGTTTTCTACCAAATTTATGGATGCTAAAGACGCTGTAAAACTCATTCGTTCCTGTGGCGGAGTTGTTGTTTTAGCTCATCCCGGTCAATATCAGAATCCTATGTTGATGGAAATGATGATCGAAGATCACATGTTAGATGGGATTGAATTAAATCACCCAAGAAATGATGAAAAAACCATGGATCAAATCCGAACACTTTGCAAAGAACATGATTTGTTCATGACCGGAGGAACAGATTTCCATGGGTTATACACAAAAACCCCTTATCCTTTGGGAAGTTTTCTTTGCCCGCAGGAAGGTTTGGAACGCCTGATCGATGCCGGAAAAAAAGCAAATGAAGCCTTTTATGCGAAAAAACAGTCCAAAAATATATCTGATATGTAGACAAAAAGCTCCATGCGGCATTCCACATGGAGTTTCTCTTATTTTACAATTTGATCTCGTTCATTCGTTTTTTCATAATGATTCTTGGAAGTCCGCCATATTTCAACTTCTCCATCACTTCTTCATACCCTAAAGCCAAAAAATTATTCCGGCTGTAAATATTTTGTGGATGAACCGTCGCCAATGCGTACCGATACTTTGTTCCCCGAAAAGATTTTTCTGCTTCTTTCATCAATTTTCTCTGCAAGCCAAGTCCTCTGGCTTCCGGTCTTACAACTGCCGATTCCATTAAAATCGTAATATCTCTCTGCTCTTTTGTAAATTCCAAATCAAAACCTAAGTTTTCCGGCTCTTCCCCCGGAATATCCACAATCAAAAAAGCAAGAATTTTCTTTTTTCCACAAGCTTTTAATGTTATCCCGCATTTCCCAAAATGTCTTTTTACATAGCCTTCATCATCTTCCACAAACCAATCTGTATCAGCAATTGTATTTTTGGCAGAAATCATCATTTCCATAATCTCCGAAACGTCTTCTGGATTTGCTGTTGTAATCGTTATATCACCCATTTGATTTCCTCCTAAATTGATTTACCTTTATTTTCTACTTTCTGATAACAGCAATCCTAACAAAGTAAACATAGTTCCTGTCAAAGAAAGTATCGTGATTTTTTCCTGCAATACTAGAAAAGAAGTAACTACAGTAATCACCGGCACCAAATAAATATAACTGCTCGTACGAACAGCTCCCAAAACTTTTACTGCAAAATTCCATGTCACAAAACATAAAGCAGAGGCTCCCATTCCAAGAAACAGCAGATTTCCAAAATTCACTGGTTTTATAACATTCTCCATTTGAATATGAAAATCTGACAATAACACTGCTGGCAGCATAAACAAAATTCCATAAGCAAAAATTCTTCTGGTTGTCTGTATCGTATGATAACCAAAATGACTGATTTTTCTTGTCAAAATTGAATAGCAAGACCAAACAGCCGCAGCCAGCACGGATAAAACATCCCCCATAGGATCAAAAGATACGTTGGAATCTTGAAAACTAATCATACTGATTCCTGCCATGGCTGTAACAAATCCCAAAAGAAACCTCTTACGCAGCCGTTCTTCCTTTTTCATAAAAAAGTGCGTAAAAATCGCAGTAAAAAACGGGGATATTGATACGATAATTCCCACATTCGCCGCCAGTGTATAAGTAAGTGCAATATTCTCTAAAAAATAATACAGACAAACTCCTGTCAATCCTGCCATGGCAAAAAAGACTTCCTGTTTTTTTGTTGTACGGCCCATTCTTTTGGGATAAGCAATATATAAGGCAAAAAATCCCATCATAAAACGAATCAGTAAAATTTCTATGGGATGAAAATCTTTTAACAGTATTTTGGTAGAAATAAACGTTGTCCCCCAAATAAAAACTGTAATTATGGCTGCAAGATGCCCTTTCCATTGATTATTTTTCATGATTCTCCCCTTTTCCTATAAATATTCTTCGATATGCTCCCGGTGCAATCCCTGTAAATCTTTGAAAATACTTTGTAAAATGACTTTGATCTGAAAATCCTGTCTGAAATGCTGCATCTGCAGGTGTAATGCCTTGTTCCAGCATTTTTTTTGCTTGATTCACCCGCACCGTCTCCAAATATCGATAAGGCGTAATTCCCTTTTCCTTAGTAAATGTCCGAAGCAGCGTGGATTTACTGACTCCAGCATATTGGCAGATATCTTCCAGCATAAGATTTTTTGTGTAATTTTCTTCTATGAAATTGCAGATATGTTCTATAGATTCCCCATTTTCTTTAATGTATCCACAATACTCTACAGATTTTGCATAACGTTTCAAAAGCATATCCATAAGAAGGAAAAATATCTCTTCTTTTTCAAATTCTCTCGATTGTTCCATCATCATCTGATGCAGCCGTAAAAAATGAAATTGTATCTCTTCGTCCTGAAGAACATTTTTCCGAAAGATTGGAAGAAATTCCTTTCCTGTAAGTTCCTTCATTACTTTTTTCATCACTTCTTCAGAAATATTCAATGCTTTATACCGCAATAACTGTTCACTAGATGGCTTGCACTGATGGTTTTCTCCCGAATGAAGTAAAATAAAATCTCCCGGAACAACTTTATATATAGAATTCCCACAAATCATTTCCCGCTGCCCTTTTTCCATAACACCCATCACATAATGTTCATGAAAATGATTCGGAAATATCTGGCTGATATCATTAAGTATATATGCTTCCATCTGTAAATCTTTATCATAGCAAATTTTTCGATCCTCTTTCTTCATTCAGTTTACCTCTTTTTCGATTTTTCTCAACATATTGTACTATATCTTATAAAAAATAACTTGTAAAATATCGTCATACTTCTTTAAAATCCAAGCTGGACGCACAATCTTTCATGAGGTATACTCTATTTTATGAAGAATTTAATTGATAAACAGAAAGGAACATCCATGATTCATAAATTATGCGAAAGATTAAATCATAATATCGAAATTCGTCAAACACTAAGCCAGCTGCGAAAAGAAATAAAAGATTCTGGAAAGAAGGAACTTCTTCTATCTTTGATTCAAGATGGAAGTCTGAATCTGATCCCATTTCTTACAAAAGAAGACGCTAAGACAAGAAAAAATACAGCTTTACTAATTGGAGATTTATCTTTATCATCTTATTTGGATGTTTTATTTGGAGCATACGAAAAAGAAGAGACTTTATTTGTCAGAGAATCTTATTTGACAGCGATGAAATCTATGGATGCCTCTGCTTATCTTCCACAATTAAAAAAACGGCTTTCTATTCTTTCTGAAAGTGAAATAACCGCAGAAAATCAAAAACATCGAGAAAAAGAACTCCATGCATTAACCGAATTAATTTTATCTTTAGAAAAACCATACAGACATAAATTTCATGCTGGAAAGCAGGCCTTTCATTGCATATTAAGAACGAATCCTTTGTACCCGGAAATCACTGAAAAGCAGCTGAAAGAAAGAGCTTCGTCTTCCCGCATTGGTGTTCGTGTAAATACAAATAATTTAGATTTCCTGCAAAACATCCGGACATATCATGAAATTTTATTCCAAATTCCGGGCATGGTTTCTAGTACACCAGCTTCGGAAGATATCGCAAAAACCATTGCAGATTCCAGTCTCATAAATTTGCTTAAGAACACTCATGATGACACTTGGCCATTTTATTTCCGTCTTGGCGTAAAAAATAAAATGCCTTTGGAACAAAGAAGTACATTTACAAAAAAAATTGCTTCTTCTATTGAAAAACTTACTGCAAGGAAACTTATCAATTCCATCTCCCATTACGAATTTGAAATCCGCATGATCGAGGGAAAATCAGGAAATTATCATTTTCTTGTAAAACTTTATACATTGAATGACCATCGTTTTGACTATCGAAAGGAATACATTCCTACCAGTATCAAACCAGTTAATGCGGCATTACTTGCAGAACTTGCTAAAGATTATATGATTCCAAATGCTCAAGTACTTGATCCATTCTGCGGCGTAGGAACTATGCTGATCGAACGTCAAAAAATTGTGAAAGGAAATACTTCCTATGGTATCGACCATTCACCAGAAGCAATTGAAAAGGCAATTATCAACACAAATTTTGCAGATCAAATTATTCATTACATTAACAAAGATTGTTTTACATTCACTCATGCATACGCTTTCGATGAGATTTTTACAGAAATGCCTTATGCCTCCGGACAGAAAAGCGAGACAGATATTTATGATACTTATAAAAACTTCTTCCCAATGGCAAGACGTGTTCTTACACCAGAAGGAACCATTATCATGTATACCAGAAATCGTGGCTATGTAAAAAAATTGTGCCCAAAACAAAATTTTCAGATGATCAAAGAATATAAAATCACCGAAAAGCCAGAAACATGGCTGATGATTCTCAGATAAAGGCTTTATATAATCTAACAGATTCCTGTTTTTTCTTTAAGGCAGCATCTGGAATCCGCAGCGCACAAATTGTACAAGAAATGATAAACGCCGGAGTAGACCGATTCGGAATCAGTCATTCCAGCGTCATGAAAATTATTTGGCAATTAGCCACAGTTGAAAAATCATTATAATCTTTCTAAAATATTCCCATTGGTTGCAATAGTTACCACATTCCACGGAATAAATTTACCGCTATTTTGCAAAGCTGTTTTCACAGCATTTTCTATACCGCCGCAGCATGGTACTTCCATCCTTGCTACGGTAACACTGCGAATATCATTGTTTTGGATAATTTCAGTCAGTTTTTCCGAATAGTCTGCTGCATCCAATTTGGGACAGCCAATGAAAGTAATATGTCCTTTTATAAAATCTTGATGAAAATTTGCATAAGTATAGGCAGTACAGTCTGCTGCAATCAGCAGTTTCGCTTCATGAAAATAAGGAGCATTTACAGGGGCTAGTTTCAACTGCACCGGCCACTGCTGCAATTGAGATTCCTGCGGTTTTGCTGCAGTTAATACCGTTTCTTTTTGTTTCTTTGCCTTTGCAGCTAATACTGCTGCCTCATCATATGCAGCTGCCTCTCTTTCTACAAATGTAATCGCCCCTGCCGGACAAGCCGGAAGACAATCGCCTAAGCCGTCACAATAATCATCTCTTAACAATTTAGCTTTTCCGTCCACCATGCCGATGGCACCCTCATGACAGGCTTCTGCACATATTCCACAGCCATTGCATTTTTGCTCATCTATTTCAATAATTTTACGAATCATAATTGTTCCTCCTGTTATTTTATATCTTGACTTTACAGGCTCATTTTACTATACTGATAAAAACTTGTATGTTGGAATTCCAACAAAGGAGAATATTATGAAAAATAATTTTGATATTTTATCTCAATGCCCGTTATTTACTGGCATTGAATATTCAGATTTAGAAAGTATGTTAAAATGCCTGAATGCTAAAACTTCAGAAATTTCCAAAGGAACTCCCATATTTCTAGAAGGGGCTCCTGCTCAGTACACAGGAGTTGTTCTCTCTGGCAAAGTACAAATTGTCCAAGATGATTATTATGGAAATCGAAGTATATTAGCCGTCTTAGAACCCGGTGAATTATTTGCAGAGGTGTTTGCCTGCGCAGGACTTAAAACTATGCCGGTAAGTGCTTTTGCATTAAAAGACAGTCATATACTCCTTTTGGACTGCCAGCATATTCTTACTACTTGCTCCAATGCCTGCCGTTTTCACAGCCGGCTGATGAAAAATCTATTACAGGAAATGGCAAAGAAAAATTTAGCTATGAACCAGAAAATCCGCTATATGTCACAAAAAACAACGAAGGAAAAGCTGACTGCTTATCTTCTTGATCAAGCAAAGCAAAAAAATTGTTCAGAATTTACAATTCCTTTTGACCGCCAGGCATTGGCAGACTACCTGAGTGTAGAACGCAGTGCTATGTCAGCAGAAATCAGTAAACTTAAAAAAGCCGGACAAATTGACACCAAAGGATCTTGGTTTCGCATAAAAGATTTTCAAAGCACCCCTTAATCACGTACTTTAATGTGTACTTCTCTTAACTGCTGTTCTGCGATTTCACCAGGTGCACCACACATCAAATCCTGCGCAGTTCCACTCATTGGGAATGCAATGACTTCACGAATATTTTCTTCATTTCTCAGAAGCATAATCATTCGGTCAAGTCCCGGTGCCATTCCTGCATGAGGAGGTGCTCCAAACTGGAATGCATTGTACAATGCTCCAAATTTTTCTTTCAATGTTTCTTTTTCATATCCGGCAATTTCAAATGCCTTTTCCATGATTTCCATATCATGATTACGAACTGCACCGGAAGATAATTCTACACCGTTGCATACAATATCATACTGATATGCCAGAATATCCAATGGATTCTTTGTATTTAACGCCTCTAATCCACCCTGCGGCATAGAAAATGGATTATGAGTAAATCCAAGTTTTCCTGTTTCCTCATCAATTTCATACATTGGGAAATCATTAATATAACAGAAACGGTAAGCATTTTTCTCAATTAAATCCAAGCGTCTTCCCAGTTCATCACGAAGCTGTCCTGCAAAAATGCAAGCTGCTTTTTCTGGAGCTGCAATAAAGAAAATAGTGTCTCCTTCTGCAAGCCCTGCCATCTGAGCCAATTCCATTTTCATATCCTCTGGAATAAATTTATCAATCGGGCCTTTATATTTCATTTCTTCTTTGACTTCTAAATATCCAAGACCTCCCATTCCAATAGACTGTGCAAATTTCAGAAGTTTTGCATGCTGTCCTTTGGATAACTTTGCATGAACATTTAAGGCACGTACGGTCTGTCCATGGAACGGCTTAAATGTACATCTCTGGAAAAACTCTGTTACGTCAATAATACGAAGCGGATTCCGAAGATCCGGTTTGTCTGTACCAAATTGAAGCATTGCTTCTTTATAACTGTAAATTGGATATGGTGCTTCTGTAACAATAGAACCTTTTGGCGCAAATTCTCTAAACGCAGCAGTCAACACTTCTTCCCCAACTTTGAATACATCTTCCTGTGTTGCAAATGCCATTTCAAAGTCTAACTGATAAAATTCTCCCGGTGAACGGTCTGCACGGGCGTCCTCATCACGGAAACACGGTGCAATCTGATAATATTTATCAATTCCAGACACCATCAAAAGCTGTTTGTATTGCTGTGGTGCCTGAGGAAGTGCATAAAATTTTCCTTTATATTTTCTAGATGGAACTACATAATCGCGGGCACCTTCCGGGGAGGATGCACAGAGGATTGGTGTCTGAATATCCACGAATCCAAGTTCTTCCATCTTTTCTCTTAAAAAGCGTGTTACTTTGGAACGGAATAAGATGTTATCTTTGACTTTTCTGTTTCTCATATCCAAATAACGGTATCTTAACCGAACATCCTCACGAATTTCTTTGGATGTGGTAATTTCAAATGGAAGGTCTCTATATACCTTTCCTAAAATATCAATCTTATGTGCTTCTAATTCAATGGTTCCTGTTGGAATCTTTGGATTATATGTCTCTTCATCTCTATGCTGAATCACACCTTCCACAGATAAACATTCTTCTTTCCGAATGTTATCCAGTAAACTGGTATCTCTTAATACAACCTGCATCACTCCATACATATCCCGTAAATCAATGAAGGATACACCGCCATGGTCACGAATATTTTCTACCCATCCGGCAATCTTTAATTCATTTCCGATGTCATTCTCAGAAATCTGATCCATTGTTTTTGTACGATACATATCTGACATTTTCTTTCTCCTTTTCTTTTTATCTTTTTCTATCCACATTCAGGCAAAGCGTTTGATTCTATGGAAAATTCCAAAAAATTCGTAATTAAATAAGAAAAAGCCCGTCCTGAAATACACTTTCAGGACGAACTTGAATAGTCCGCGGTACCACCTGATTTACTGTCCATCTTACAGTCTCCTCTAGGGTGCCTGTTAACGCCTGGCTTACGTCGCACCTACTAACTAAATACCTCATAGTTTTCAGATTGATGCTGGTAGAGTGTTCTTCACATAAATTCACTTTACAGGGTTTCCACTATCTCCTGCTCACTGGGAACGATAATGTATGCTACTTTTCTCCGTCGTCGCCTATTGAATCATTATATAAGAGAAAAACTGTATTTGTCAATTCATTTTTCTTCTCTTTTTCAAAAGATTTTTCTGCCCCTTCTTTTCAAAAAAATTGTATAAAATTTACCATATTTAGAAATACTCTAGAAAAACCAAAAGGAGATTTTTATTATGTCTGAAAAAATTATTATCATTGGTGCCAACCATGCCGGCACTGCTGCTTTAAATACAATTCTTGATTATTACCCGGACAAGGAAGTTACAGCCTTTGATGCAAATTCCAATATTAGTTTTCTTGGCTGCGGAATGGCTTTATGGATTGGCGGTCAGATCTCCGGTCCCGAAGGACTTTTTTATTCCAGCAAAGAACTTTTAGAGGCCAAAGGTGCTTCCATTCATATGAACACCAAAGTGTCATCCATTGATTTTGAACATAAAACGCTGAAAGCCAAGTGTTCTTCTGGAGATTATTATGAACAATCCTATGACAAACTAATCCTTGCAACCGGCTCCATTCCTGTAACTCTTCCACTGGAAGGTATGGATCTTGAAAATGTCCAATTTGTTAAATTATACCAAAACGCGCAGGATGTCATTCAAAAACTAGAAGATCCATCCATTCAAAAAGTCACTGTCATCGGTGCCGGGTATATCGGCGTAGAACTTGCTGAGGCTTTCCAGCGAAACGGCAGGGAAGTTACATTAATTGACTCCGCTCCCGGCTGTTTAACCAGTTATTATGATGATTTATTTACACGCCGTATGGAGAAAAATTTAAAAGAACACGGCATCCATCTGGCATTTGGAGAAACCGTTCAAAAAATAGAAGGAATCAAAAAAGCAGAAAAAGTTATTACCAATCAATCTGCCTATCCTGCAGATATGGTAATCTTCTGTGCCGGATTTCGTCCAAACACAAAATTAGGAGATGGAAAACTGGAACAGTTCTCCAATGGAGCCTTTCTTGTCAACCGCCGTCAGGAAACCAGTATCCAAGATGTCTATGCCATTGGCGATTGTGCCACTGTATACAATAATGCTTCGCAGCAGACAGATTACATTGCATTAGCCACTAATGCTGTCCGCTCTGGTATCATTGCTGCTCATAATGCCTGTGGTACTTTCCTAGAATCCCCTGGTGTACAAGGTTCCAACGGCATCAGTATTTGGGATTTAAAAATGGTCAGCACTGGGCTTTCCTTACAGAAAGCGAAAAAAATGGGATACGATGCAGACGCTGTTGATTATGAAGATTATCAAAAAGCCGGATTTATGGAACACGATAACTATAAAGTCGTCATTCGTATAGTATACGACAAAAAAAGCCGGGTTATTCTAGGTGCCCAGCTTTGCTCAGAATATGATATTTCTATGGCAATTCATATGTTTTCCATGGCAATTCAGGAGCAGGTTACCATTGATAAGTTGAAATTATTCGACTTATTCTTCCTTCCGCATTTTAATCAGCCTTATAATTATATTACCATGGCCGCCCTAAAAGCAATTTAAAAATATCATTTCTTTTATCTTCCTATATGAATATACCGCCTGACATTATCATGATAACTTTGTCAGGCGGTTTTTCAATTTCTCACATTTGTTCTTTTCGCAATTCCCTGTTTTTAAAAATTCTCTTTCCATTGGGCAGATGTATTGAATTTTTAATCTTTGATTCTAGAATTCTCTTCCAGTAAAGACAGCCACAGAACGAGGACGCATAATAAAGTCATAATCAATTCTAATTTCTTCGTCTTCTTCATAATAATATTTATGCTTTTCATCTCCATAAGTATTGACGCTTAAATGCCATGCCCCTCTTTGTCCCAAATGTGGAAGTGTAATTCTTACATCCTCCCAATGAGGATTCACAAAAATATATACAAGATCATCTTTTCCTTTTTCTTTATCATACCCGGCAAAACTAATACCAAATGCCTTCGTATCTTTAGAAAGCTCTGTTCGATCCGCATTCATATCATGTGCATGAAGAGACTCCATTCCACAAACCGCATCTGGAAGCTTTTTCTGAATAATCGGATGTTTTTTGCGATATGCAATCATAAATTTAAAAAACTCGAATAACTCCCTGTTTTTTTCTAAAAGTCTCCAATCCAGCCATGAAATTTCATTATCCTGACAATATGCATTATTATTTCCATATTGTGTATTTCCAAATTCATCCCCGGCTAAAAACATCGGCGTCCCCCGGCTGCACATCAATACTGTACAAGCATTTCGGATCATTTGCAGCCGCATTTCTCGAATCTCAGGATTATCTGTTTCTCCTTCCACTCCGCAATTCCAGCTGCGGTTATCATCAGAACCGTCTGTATTATCCCATCCATTGTCTTCATTGTGTTTCATATTATAAGCATACAAATCATACATTGTAAAACCATCATGACAGGTTAAAAAATTTACACAAGAATTATAACCGGCATATGGCCCTTTATAATCCGGATAAAAGCCGCCATATAAATCACCAGAACCAGCAATACTCCAAGCTGCATCCTTATATGCCCATGTTTCGCCTTTTAAATATGCCCGAAGTGCATCCCGGTATCTTCCATTCCACTCTGCCCAGCGTCTGCTGGCAGGAAAACTTCCTACTTGATACATGCCTCCGGCATCCCATGCTTCTGCAATTAATTTTACATTGCTAAGCACCGGATCATAGGCAAGAGTTCTTAAAAGCGGCGGATTATTCATTGGCGAACCGTCTTCATTCCTTCCTAAAATACTGGCAAGATCAAAACGGAATCCATCGACTCTGTAACTAATGGTCCAGTATCTTAAACATTCCAAAATCATTTGCTGTACAATTGGATGGTTGCAATTCAATGTATTTCCGCAGCCGCTGAAATTATAATAATTTCCATCTGGTGTTAACATATAATACACTTTATTATCAATTCCTTTAAAACAGAAATTATTTCCTTTTTCATTTCCTTCTGCCGTATGATTAAATACTACATCCAAAATAACTTCTATGCCATGATCATGCAGTGCTTTAATCAATTCTTTCAGTTCTCTTCCCTCACGGTTAAATTCGTCGGTTGCCGCATAACTGCTGTTTGGTGCAAAAAAACTAACTGTATTATATCCCCAATAATCCAGCAGCTTTTTCCCATCAATCTCTCTTGCATTCATTGTTTCATCAAACTCAAAAATCGGCAGCAGCTCTACTGCATTGATTCCTAGTTCTTTTAAATACGGAATCTTTTCCATAAGTCCTGCAAAAGTTCCTTTATGCTCCACACCGGAAGACCAATGCTGGGTATATCCTCTGACATGCAGTTCATAAATAATCAAATCGCTCATTTCCTTAGATGACTGCGGCATATCTCCCCAGTCAAACATATCTTTGACAACTCTGGCATGATATGCATTCAGCTTCTTTTCTCCCCAAATTCTCTGTCCCGCTACTGCTCTTGCATATGGATCTAACAAAATATTCTTTCGATTATATAACATTCCTTCTTCCGGACAATACGGTCCATCGATTCGATATGCATATTCAAATTCTTCAATATCCAATCCAAATACAATCATAGAATAAACATCACCTATCTTATATTCCTCTGGAAACGGCAATACTGCAAATGGTTCTTCCTGTTCTTTATGAAACAAAAGTAACTCACAATATGTTCCATGATGAGTGTGTATCGTAAAATTTACTCCGTTTGGCAGTGCCATCGCTCCATTGACATCAAACATCCCCGGACGGACAGGGAATCCGCTGATTTCTCCCATCGGGACTGCCGGTATTGGATAATCTGTTATAAAACTCTGACTATGTAATTTCAACTTTCTCTTACCTTTCTGCTTTCGTTATTTCTATTTTATCATTGACAATAACTACCTTATTATACCATAGCAAAGACAACATCTGTAAGATTTCTTTTTCAAAAGAACCCTTTCCATCTAATCTCTGCTTATGTTAAAATAAATCGGTGAGGTGAATTTATGAATTACGATGTTATTATTGTAGGTGCCGGACCGGGAGGTATTTTTTCTGCCTACGAACTGATCCAATCAAAAAAGGATTTAAAAATTGCTGTATTTGAAGAAGGATTTCCTTTGGAAAAGCGGCATTGTCCCATTGATGGAGACAAAGTAAAATCCTGTATCAAATGCAAAACCTGTGCAATCATGAACGGTTTCGGCGGTGCAGGTGCTTTTTCTGATGGAAAATACAATATTACCAATGATTTTGGCGGCACACTTTATGAATACATTGGAAAAGAACAGGCAATTGATTTGATGAAATATGTCGATGAAATCAATGTAACACACGGCGGAGAAGGCACAAAAATGTATTCTACCGCTGGAACGAATTTCAAAAAACTCTGCCTTCAAAATAAGCTAAAACTTTTAGATGCTTCCGTAAGGCATCTTGGAACAGATATAAATTACGTTGTATTAGAAAACCTTTATGAAGAATTAAAAAATGATGTTGATTTCTATTTTCATTCTTCTGTCAATAAAATTGAATGTATCAACAACGGCTACCGAATCCATTACAATCATACATCTCTAGATTGTACAAAATGTATTATTTCTGTTGGAAGAAGCGGAAGTAAATGGATGGAAACCGTATGTCAGGATTTAGATATTCCTACCAAATCCAATCGTGTGGATATCGGTGTCCGTGTAGAACTTCCTGCTGTCATTTTTTCAGATTTGACGGATGAACTTTACGAAAGTAAGATTGTATACCGTACTGAAAAATTTGAAGATAACGTGCGGACTTTCTGCATGAATCCATATGGTATTGTCGTTAATGAAAACACCAATGGTATCGTCACCGTCAATGGCCACAGCTATGAAAATCCAGAACAGCAGACAGAAAATACAAATTTTGCACTGCTTGTTGCAAAACATTTTTCTGAACCATTTAAAGACAGCAACGGCTATGGCGAAAGCATTGCCAGACTTTCTAATATGCTTGGCGGCGGTGTTATTGTACAGCGTTTTGGAGATTTAGTGAGAGGACGCCGAAGCACGGTAAACCGTATCAAAGAAGGTTTAGTAACTCCTACACTAGCTGCAACTCCGGGAGATTTAAGCCTTGTACTTCCAAAACGTATTTTAGATGGTATTATAGAAATGATTTATGCTCTGGATAAAATTGCACCGGGAACTGCCAATGACGATACTCTTCTTTATGGTGTAGAAGTAAAATTTTACAATATGGAAGTAGATATTGATGAAAATCTCGAAACAAAACATAAAGGACTTTATATGATTGGAGACGGAAGTGGTGTAACCCATTCTCTATCCCATGCATCTGCCAGCGGTGTATACGTTGCTAGGAAAATTGCAGAAACCTTATAAAATGAAAACAACTTTATGAAGTAACACAGAACGGCATTTCCATCATATCATATGGGAAATGCTGTTCCAAAATAATTTTATTTTATCAATCTCTTTTCCATCTCCAGCTTCTTATGTAAATGTATAGACATAACAATGGTAACTGCCGCAGAGAGTACATCTGCTATCGGCTGTGCATAAAGAATTCCGGTCTTTCCAAAAACTATCGGAAGAATCAGTATCATTGGCACAAAACAAATCCCCTGACGGCATACTCCAAGAAACAGTCCTTCTTTTGCTTTCCCCAAAGCAAGAAATAGGAAGGAATATACCGTATAATAACCAAACAGCCAAAAAGATAATCCATTCGCCCAAAGTGCTTTCTGTCCAATATGTATCAATTCCCTGTCTCCTGCGGTAAACATAGATATGATTTGTGTGGAAAACAGGATAAGAATTCCACCGAATATCACACAAAATATCGTTGACCATAGGATTGATGTCTTGATTGCCTCATACATCCGTTCATACTTTTTTGCTCCATAACTGTATCCTGCAATCGGCTGAAACCCTTTCAAAAATCCAAATACTATTAAACTTCCCATGGAAATAATTCTTGTGACAGCACCCATTCCGGCAATCACGGAATCTCCATATGGTTTTGCCTGCATATTCACCAACATAACAGAAAGACTGGTCAGCAATTGAAAGATCAAAGTCGGAATTCCTATTTTCAGAATTTCACATATCATTTCTTTTGAAAAATAGCATTTCTTTATACGAAAACTAAAAACACTCTTCCCACTGAATATATAACATAAATAAACTGCAGCAGAAACAATCTGTGAAACCGCTGTAGCAATGGCAGCACCGGCAACACCGAATTGAAAGCTATAGATAAAAACCGGATCTAATATCATATTTAATACTGCCCCTGCCAGCAATGCACACATGGTAGTTTTGGCAGCTCCTTCACTCGTAATCAGATTGTTCATCGTAACATTGAATACATTAAAAATAGATGACGTCACATAAATACTTGCATAAGTTACGGCATAAGGCAAAATACTTCCCGTTGCACCTAACACTTTTAAAATAGGATTCAAGAAAATAAGTGTACCTAAAATTATCAACGCTCCAACAAACACACTGCTATATAAGGCGGTACTGGCAGCTTTGTCTGCAGTTTCTTTGTCACCATTTCCCAGTAATCTGGAAATATAGGATGCAGCCCCATTTCCAAATAAAAGTCCTAATCCTACCACGACTTGTCCAATCGGAAATGCCACAGATATAGCACCCATCTGACTGGTTCCCAGTCCTCCGACAAAATAGGCATCTACCAGATTGTACAATGCGTTAATCATCATACCAATCATTGCAGGAATCCCCATGGCTAAAAGTGCTTTGGGAATCGAAACACTTCCCAATAATTCCATTTTTTGTTCTTTCATCATAATTTTCTCCTTTTGCTTTATTATTTCTTATTTTACTATAAACTATATTACTATAATTTATAGTATATTGACTACAAGAATGTATATTACTATAATTTATAGTAGATGTCAACATAAAAACGGAGGTTATTATGACAACAATTGATTTGATTGTATTAGGAATTTTAAAAAAAGAAGCTTTAAGTGCCTATAATATTCAAAAATTAGTAGAATACCGCAACATATCGAAATGGGTAAAAATCAGCACCCCTTCTATTTATAAAAAAGTGCTTCAATTAGAAAAAAAAGGATATATAAAAAGTCATCTTGTAAAAGAAGGAAAAATGGCAGAAAAAGCCGTCTATTCTTTGACGGATGCCGGGAAACAGGCTTTTGAAAAACTCATGATGGAAATCTCCTGCAAACCAGTTCATATGTTTTTAGATTTTAATGCTGTTATCGTAAATTTGGACAATCTCTCTCTAGAGGAACAGAAAACATGTCTAAAAAATATAGAAGAAAATGTCAAAACTTTAAAGACATGTATCGAAGAAAATATAGATATGAAAAAAGATAAACCAGCGATTCCTGAAACAGGCATGGCCGTCTTACAACAACAGCATATACTGGCTCAAGCTATTGAAACTTGGATTGATTCAGTGAAAAAAAATATTGAAAATAAGAATAAAGTTTTACACGGAGGAATCCCCAAATGGCAAATATGATCAACATAACCGATTTCAATTCATCGGAACTAGATATTTATGCAAGATTATCGGAAAAACAGCTTTTTCATTATCACGAACCGGATTTCGGATTATTTATTGCGGAAAGTCCAAAAGTCATTGGAACTGCTTTAGATGCCGGATATGAACCTGTTTCCCTTCTTGTAGAAGAAAAACATATCCATGGACAGGCAAAGGATATCCTTTCCCGTGTTGGAGATACACCTGTCTACACTGGAACATTTGAATTATTATCCAAAATTACCGGATTTAAAATGACTCGCGGCGCTTTATGTGCTATGAGAAGAAAGCCTATGCTTTCTGTAGAAAATGTATGCAGAAATGCTAAACGCATTGTTGTTTTAGATCAGGTGATGAATCCTACCAATGTAGGTGCAATTTTTCGTTCTGCTGCCGCATTGAATATGGATGGTATTCTGCTGACACAAGGCTGCAGCAATCCCCTTTACCGACGTGCCATTCGTGTCAGTATGGGAACTGTTTTCCAGATCCCCTGGACATATATAAATTCAGAAATTTCTTCTTTAAAAAATCTCGGATTCGCTTCCGCTGCCATGGCATTAGATGAAGATTCTATTTCTATTGATCATCCAGCCCTTGTGGCAGAAGAAAAACTTGCCATCGTTATGGGAACTGAAGGAGACGGTCTTGCATCATCTACCATTGAAAACTGCGATTATACGGTCTGTATTCCAATGGCTCATGGAGTGGATTCCCTCAATGTAGCTGCTGCCAGTGCTGTAGCATTCTGGCAATTGGGAAATTCTAACTAAGAAAAAATGAGAGATTAATGTTTCCCTTTTTTCATTCTTACTTTACCCGTTACATTCTCTACAACCAATTTAAAAACTTTGGTTTGAGGCATTACTGCTTTATTAAATGGAAATTCTTTCTGATGATAATGTTCCATCAAAATACACAAAGCATCATATTTTTCATCATCAGATAAGATTTCCATATGCCCTTGCCCAATTACACTTTTATATTCCATGGTGCAGCTTCCCCGGTCTATTTCTGTGACTAAATTATGCCCGCAATCCATCTCAAAGCTTGCCCGGTTATCTTTTTTTATTAGATCATATTTTGTGCCTTCCACAGCTCCATGAAAATATAACTCAATAACATGATCTATTACTTTCATTCCAAAATTAAGCGGCAGTATGTATGGATAACTGCCATTATTGAAAGCAATCCGGCAGACATCGCATTGCTCCATAATTGTTATAATCTCCTGAAAATCTTTTACTTCTCTATCTGAACGACGCATATTTATTTCTCCTCTCTCTTTTCCGGGTACTCTTTATCTTTCCAATACCACCATTTTAATTTTTCCGGTTCATGCTCGTCATGCTCGGCAAAATACACTGCACATCGAAACACATAGAGTACACATCGATCATCTCGAAATCCTTTTTTTATACAATCTAAATGATATAATTCCTCTGGATCTTTGCCCTTTAAATCCTCGATGCATTGAATCCCAATATTCCGCAAATGCTGTTCCATATTTTTGCCTATCCCCGGTATTTTCTTTAAATCATGAAATTTTTCCATACAATTTTCCTCCAAACAACAGTGGTCATATTCTAAATATCCAAAACATTTCATGCCATTCCTCGCCGCCCCATGTAGATTCTGAAATCCCGTTATCTTGAAATCCCATTTTTTCATACATTTTCACTTTCGATTTCAAACATGTCAATATAAGCATTCTGCGGTGATTCTCCTGCTCACGTCTAACATATTGATACATCAGCTCTCTGGCAAGTCCTTGTCTACGATATTCTGGTAATACATCCAAACCTAACAGCATAATATTTTCACCATCCGGCTCATATAAATCTGCATTTATAAAAAACTCATCCCGAAATTTAGATTCTTTCGTTGCTAATCCATTTAAAAAACCCGCAATTCTGCCAGTCTGCTTATCCACTGCAACTAAAAACAATTCTGAGGCTTTTGCTATCCTTTCCTTCATACTCCTTTTGGAACAGGCCTCATGAGGAGGAAAACACACTTGCTCAACCTCCGCGGCTTGCTCTGCTTCATCCTTATGAATACTCCTGAATTCAAACCTTTCTGTCAAATTTTTATCCTCTATTTGAGATTCCTGCAACAATTCTTTGCCTCCTTTTACGATTCTCTGTCAAATTGAATTTGAGTTATAAATGCATTCCCTTTAAAAACAGTATAACATGACATTCTGTATTGGTGTTATAATTTTAATCTGCCAAAGTGATTCACTTTTTTTGCTAAAATGCCAGTCTGCATATAGGAACACCAAAAAATCTCTACACTCATAAATTCGCAATCTCTTAGAATCTTAATCTGTTCTTGTATGGTTATTGGAAAATATGCTGTATTGTATCTGCTCAAATGTTTTTCGCATTCTTTTCTGCTTTTTCCTTTGCTAGATTGATACCTCTCCCATCGTTTCAGATATAGCTTTTCCATTGTCTCATCACAAGGTGCGAAATTTTCAAATGTAATAAAAATTCCTTCTTCCTTAAGGGCATGATAACAATTTCTAACAGCTATCATTCTTTCCTGGTATGTCATGTAGTGATTCACCAAGATAGAAGTAATCACATCAAATTGCGAATCATAGTTGATTTCTTCTATTGGAAGCTTTAAAAATTCCACACTGGAAAACCCGATTTTCTGTTTTGCCGCCTCTAGCATAGCAGATGAATGATCCGTACAAATCATCTTTTCCACATTGCATTGTTCGAATGCTGTTTTTGCCATTTTACCAGTACCACAGCCTATATCCAGCCAAGATACTGCTTTATCTAAAAAAATAGTGGAAACGATCTCCGCTATCTGATTATAAACTTCATCATAATACGGTATGGTATTTAAAATATTTCTATCATAATTTTCTGCTGAAAAAGCTGCTTTTTGATTACTCACGCCTATCCTCCAAAAATATCATTCATAAGTATCTAAATAGTGCTGTAGTTTCTCTGCTAATTTCCCGATATGTACACCATCTACAAAAGAATGATGTACTTGTACTGAAAATGGCAGCAAAGTTTTACCACCCCTTTCATAATATTTACCCCAATCAAATAGAGGCGTCGCATTATCTTTTTTACCCGAATCGGTGTGAGAAATATGAGTAAAACTCACCCAAGGGAAAGCGGAAAACTGGAATACATCATTTCCTAATGGAGCCGTAAAATACTCTTTTTGTTCTTTTTCAGTTCGAGCCGCCACCGCCACATATTCTTCCAGCGTATCTTGCATTTCCACATTTACAACTTTGAATAACTCCGTTTCCTTATTCAGATAAGTAAATGCTGTGTTAATTCTTTCAAATTCAACAGGCTCACCATCTACAAAACGGTATCGGAACTCTTTGATCTCATTTGCACATTTTGAAACAGCAAATACAAAGGAAAATGTAAAGGAGTAACCTTTCCATCTGATTTGCGACAAAAAATTGGTGATATCAAGGTTAAAACTCACACAATACTGTGGTTGTATACTGTCTCGAAACACTTGATAGTGAAGGGTTCTTTCCCATGTAGACAAATCAATCTTCTTCATTTCATCATACCTCCTAAAATTGTTATATCGAGAATCTTATTTTCACTCTGATTATATTCCTTTATTTGTATTATGTTAATCGGTTATATGATGTCTTTATTTAAAAAAATATAGGCTCCTGTCTCATGGGCAAGAACCTAAAATATTAATCAAGTCCTAATTCTTTCATTGCGTGCATAATGTGAATCTCCATAGCATTTTTTGCACCCTCTGCATTACGCTGTTCCAAAAATTCCATAATCATTCTATGGTCATTGATTGTATCTCTAATGGCTTTATCACTCTGTAAAGATAAATATACACCCTTTGAAATCGCCTGATATAAAATCGGCATGAGTTTATTCATAAATTCATTATGGGTTGCCTGTGCAATCGCCTTATGGAAAGAATGTTCATCATCTGTTCTGTCTTGATGATTACTGATTTCTTTTTCTACCTTTTTGCCAAACTCTACGATTCTCTTTATCTCAGAATCCGTTGCCCTTAACGCAGCATAATAGGCAGCCTCCGGTTCAAATATCAAACGCATTTCATATAAATCTTTTGCATTGACCTTTATGTTTGATAACTGTTCTATATCCTGCTGCTTTTTAAACGCATTTTCTTTGACGTATGTACCTTTCCCTCTTTGAATTTCCAATATATCCAAAGCAACCAAAATACGAATTGCCTCCCGCAAAGTTGTACGACTAACGTTTAATTCTTTTGATAAATCCAGTTCGTTTGGTAATTTATCGCCGATACCAAATCTCTTTTCAATTGTTATCATGGATAAAATATTGTCTGCAACATCTTGTGATAACATTTTGTTCCCTCACATATCTTTTATATCTTTTTTCATATTATACTATGCCTGGTAATCAAATTCAAATCTCTCTAAGACCTTATTTTCTGGGCATTTTCAGCCTTTATTTACTTAATCTTGACATCAATACAACCGTTTCAACATGAGTACCAAATTAAAACATATCCCCACAAAATCACGGAAATATGGACAATTTTTCTGCAGTACTAACACTGCTCGTACATCCCTTTTCCCACAAAAATATATTTAATACTCATTTTTACACCATTTATTATCTTCCGCTGTTTCCTACTTTATAAAGTCTGCTTTCCATTTTCTTCTAATTCCATCAAAAACTTATCATAATCAGACATAAATAGTCTATCTTGTACAATACGATATTTTTCAAATTCTGTTTCTGCATGGAGTTTTGCCTGCTCTGCACTAATCTTACCTGCACCTATAAGTATCTCGTTTCCGTTAAATTCCAGAAAACCATCCAACCGCTTTGCCCAATCTTCCATACTCATCGGAATGTGACGTTCTGCCTGCAATTCCGCATAATCAAGATATAAAGATACAATCCTTTCCATATAGGACATTTCTTTGTCACTCAAATAATTCTTTGCGATTGACACATCAGCTTTTACAATTTTTCCATTTGGAGCTGCTTCCCATGTAGACAATCCCATATGTTCCTTCTCCGCATTAGCCCGTTCAACAATAAGTTCTGCTGCCGTATGTCTATGAACAGCCCAATGCATTTTATTTTGTACGGTCTGGAAAAAGCGTCTGGTAGTCCCTGCATCCTTATCATAATCAAAAGCAGTGGCATATAGGTCAGTAATCTTTTGATAAAATTTACGCTCTGAAAGCCTTATCTCACGAATGTTCTCTAACTGCCGCTCAAAATACTCATCTGTGAACATATGACCTTTTTTTAAACGTTCTTTATCCATTGTCCAACCCTGAATGGTATAATCTTTAACGATTTGTCCCGACCATTTCCGAAAACGAACCGCTCGGTCATTATTAACCTTAAATCCAACAGCAATAATCATCTGCAAATTATAATGGATAACTTCACGGTTTACCTGTCTTGTTCCTTCCGTTTGAACTATTCGGAATTTCCGAATAGTTGCTTCCTCAATAAGCTCACCATCACCATATATCTTCTTAATATGCTCATTTATTGTCGGCAAACTTACGTCATAAAGCTGCGCCATCATTCTCTGCGTCAGCCATATATTCTCATCCTCATAGCGCATTTCCATGCTATCTGCGTTATCTCCAATAGATGCAACATACGTCAGATATTCAGCTGCCGAGCTATGAATGGCCATCTCACTTTTCTTTTTTGTCATCATGTTCCTCCTAATGCAATTTTTCATCGTTACTCAAACACCAAAACCGCCTTTGTCTGCCAAGTTCAGATTTTATTTATATAAATCCTTTCTAAGTCGCATCACCAACACATTAAACTGTTTTTCATTTTGTTGTTGGATAAATTTTTCTACTTCTTTCGTCAAACCGTCATCCTTGGAAATTAGCTTCAGCTTAGGAATTGCCATTTTCAAATCATTTATTGCATTATTTCTATTTTCATCATCCGATAATTCTTGTATATTATATCTGGCAACTCCTAATGAAAATTTGGCTTCAGCAGGAAAAAGTACAATTTGTGCAAATACAATTATTGATTCATACACTCTCTTTTTTTCGTCAAATATATATTTCTTTTTTTCCTGCATCGGCTGAAAAATGAAAGTAGATAAAATTAATGTAATCAGAGAAGAACCCAATATGCTAATAACTATTGATATTACATTATCTATACTCATGTCTCTAATCTCCCAAATACATATCAGATAACCTCAAAATGCTTCAGAGCATCTTTGATTGCTTCCACCTTTTCTGGGGTCGGATGCTTTCTCGGATGTTTCAATTCTTCTACCGCATTAGGAGCATCAAACATCGGCAATCCTAAATCCCTCTTGACCTCTGCGATATATGCAGTGTGTACTTTGAAGCCGTATTTGGCTTCTATGTACTCCTGGATCATCCTATAAGTAACTCTCTTTTTCGGCTTGTACACTTCGGCTCTCTTAGCAATATTATCAAGCGGTACTTTGTCCTCACCCTCGCCAAACTCCACTTTTACGTTGATTACGCTGTCAGGTTTTTTGTGGGAAAGCATTACAACCGTCTCAACATGCGTTGAAAGTTCTTCCTTATACTAAATAGCGAAATATCGCCCTCTTTTTGCTATTTGGTATGATTTGAACCCTTCTTTCACGGAGTCTGAACACCTTTGAACCCCACCATTTTCTCATGCTCCTACGAAATCCATTTTAACCTATTCTTCCTCATCCATTAACAGTTTCAGCACCCAACATGGAACTACTGACGGACGTTTTCTTTCCTTCAGGCAAAGGGCAATTTTCTCCGCATCTTCTTCTCGCCAGAAACGGTCACGCTTATAACATTCCCGATTACAGTAACTTTGCCGGGATGCTCTACTCGTAAAAGTCTTACCACAGTAAGCGCATTTATGTTCGTAAATTTTAAATACGACATTACGATTATCCCACTCCCTTCTGCACTGTTCACAGCAGAATTTTCTTCTCCTTCCTGTTACCGGCTGTTCCAGAAACGCCCCACAGTTTTTGCATGTTATGATACCATCGCCACGGATTGCAGGCAGTTCCGGTTTTTCCGTAATTTTACCATATCTGTAGCCATCCAATCCGATTTTTCTACAATAACATCGGACCTGATCTCTGGTAACATTAAGTGCTGTGGCTATTGTCCGGTATCCCCAACCTAACCTTCGTAATCTCTCAACTTCCTGCTTTTGTTCTTCTGTCATTCGCAATCACTCCTTTT
>JAETON010000095.1 GCA_021771695.1 Lachnospiraceae bacterium
ACTTTATAAAAAGAGACAGGTTATAAGAGGATATAGCGGTGATATGCAAGGAATTATTTGTACATCTTGCGATTTAAATTTCAACTGGGTTTCGGGAGACGAAAAAGAAATATTCCTAGAGAATAAGTGATACAACGATGAGAAACCAACATAAATCATGCTTTGGATAAAAAAACTGAAAAGGACATTGAAAGACATTATAAAACAGTGATATAGTGTATGCGTAAAGTAATGAATGAAGCACATTGGAAGAAAAGCCAGTGTGCTTTTTCTTTTGGAAAGGAAGATGCAGATGAATACGGTACAACCAATTAGAGACATGGATACCGTGCTGGATATTGCAAACTATCTGAAAAGGAAAAATGAGCGTGATTATGTAATGTTCATGACAGGAATATATAGCGGTCTGCGTGTGTCTGATTTTCGGAAGTTTCGGGTTGGAACAGTACGAGGGAAAGACCATATTTCAATAAGAGAAAAAAAGACAGGAAAAGAGAAGAGATTCTTAATTAATAAAAATTTGAAAAGGATATTTGCAGAATATACAAAGGGAAAAGATGATTTGGAATATCTCTTCGAGAATCCAAGAACACATAAGCCAATATCGAGGCAGCAGGCTTGGAATATAATCAAAGATGCAGGTAGACAGTTTGATATTGATGATTTAGGAACTCATACAATGCGAAAAACGTTTGGGTATCATCTATATCAAAAAACAAAAGATGCTGCAATGCTGATGAAATTATTCAATCATTCAGACATACACATTACTTTGCGATATATTGGTGTAGAACAGGATTGTACAGACAAAGCAATTTCAGAATTGAACTTTGGAATATAAAACTTTTATTTTTATACTGTTAATTTTACTCAAAAAGAATATGTAAAGTTACAATTCAAAAAATGGATGCACTATATAGAAGAAAAATTAAAAAGGCAGTTTTACAAAATATAAGATATGTCAAGTCAAAAGGAAAAACACGGTGATAGTTGTTAGGAACGGGAACAAAACAAATTAAGATTTTGAAGCAGATGCAAACGGTTGTGTGTCGATAAAACCTCCTTTCAAGAATAGGCAATATATTATGTATGTTCCTTCTGGTTCAAGTCCAGATGTCACCTTTTATAAAAATGTTTCAAAAAAACTATTGACATAGGGTGTACGATATTATATAATATAATTGTAACAAGGAAAGGTCAAAGAAGAAGGAGGTGAGAACAGGTGAGTGATGATAAAAAGAAAAAGCCCGATAGAGACTGGTTGCGACAGGCACTAACGGACTTAATCATCGGGATAATCTTATTGATTATCGACAAGCTATTAAATTAGCCAAGGAGGGCGAAAGCCCTTCTTGTAAAAATAGTATAACACAAATAACTCACCTGTGTAAATTATGTTATATAAGTTAGGTATATTTTTTGTTGCAATTGGCATTGTAAAGTTAGTAATTTATCTCATACAGAAAGTGAGGTATCATCATGCCGATAGGTAATCCCAAACCACAAACGATAGCAACGAGTAAATATGAAAAGAAAGCAGGCTATATATCAAAGTCATATAAACTGAAACGTGATACGGTTGAAGCGTTTGCAAAAGCCTGTAAAAAGTCTGGTGTTAGTCAGGCGGGACAAATAACTAAAATGATGAAACAATTTATTGAAGAAATTGAAAAGGCATCTACGAAGTAGGTGTCTTTTTCGTATTGTATGAACATAAAAATAAACCACCTGCTATGCAGGTGTGTTCCGAGACAGCTTTAGCTTCAAGAAAACCTCCTGTGTTATAATTTATGAAGGTTCGCCAACCGAAATAAATTAT
>JAETON010000096.1 GCA_021771695.1 Lachnospiraceae bacterium
AAATTAAAAGGACGTACTTATCTTTCTATCGATGAAAGTTTTTATAGTCATGAAAAGAAAGGAACTGCACACAAATGTTATAAATCATTAGGTTCTGTTGAAACATGGAAGAAGAAAGGAATAGAAGACCCAATCTCTCATTTCCAAAAAGAAGTGGATGCTCTGAATCAAGTAAAGGCTGATGCAGGAACCCGAAAAATTTCTGACATTTCCCCTATCCTGCATTTAGGATATTTCCCTTTAAAAGTAATCCTTGAAAAAATGCAGATCAAAAAATATGTGGATTATTTTAAACTGACAAACGATTTTACTTATGATCTGTTTGAACTTCTTTCCTCTCTGATTTATGCCAGGGCTGTAAATCCCTGCAGTAAATACAAAACATTTCATGAAGTCCTTCCCAATCTTTATGAACCGGTGAGCTATTCCTACGACCAACTCCTGGATGGCTTATCTTTTCTTGGGAATGATTACGAAAAATTTGTAGAACTTTTTACGGTACAAACAAAACACTTTTTCGGTATTGATACTTCCAAAAACTACTTTGACTGTACAAACTTTTATTTCGAAATCGACAGGGAGGATGATTTCCGCCGCAAAGGTCCCAGCAAAGAAAACAGAAAAGAACCTATCATTGGATTAGGGCTGCTGTTAGACAGTCATCAGATTCCTGTCGGAATGAAGATGTTTCCGGGTAACGAATCAGAAAAACCTGTTTTAAGAGATGTCATCGACCTGTTAAAGTCACAGAATAACATTAATGGAAAAACCATCCATGTTGCAGATAAAGGTTTGAATTGTGCAAAAAACATTGTCCATGCAAGGAAAAATGGGGACGGATATCTCTTTTCGAAATCCGTCAAATCCCTTCCTGAGATTGAAAAAACATGGGTATTGCTTGATGCTGGTTTTGCTGACGTTAAAGACAAAAAAGGAAAAGTTCTTTACCGTTACAAATCCTGTATTGATGAATTTCCTTATAAAGTGGAACATGAAGGGAAGCTTTATACAGTTAAGCTTCGTGAAAAAAGGCTTCTTACATACAATCCTTCCCTTGCAGCAAAAAAGAGATATGAAATCAATCGGATGATCGAAAAAGCAAAGGCGCTTACCGCATCACAGGCGAAAAGAACGGAATACGGAGAAGCCGGAAAATATGTATGCTTTACAGATGGAAAGGGCAACAAAGCATCTGTTTCCATGAACCAGAATGCTATAGACAACGATTTACGATTTGCAGGATATAATCTGCTGGTAACTTCAGAGACTGAAATGAAGGATCAGGACATTTATGACGTCTATCATAATTTATGGCGGATAGAAGAATCCTTTAAGATCATGAAATCCGATCTGGATGCACGCCCAGTCTTTCTTCAGAAGGAAGAGACGATAAAAGGACATTTTTTAATCTGCTATCTGACAGTACTACTGGAACGGATTTTTCAGTTCAAAATACTGGAAAATAAATATTCAACCACTGAAATCTTTCAATTTATAAAAGGTTTCAAAGTAACAAAGGGAGAAAGCAAATATATTAATACAACAAAATCTTCTGATTTTATTCATGAACTGGCTTTGCGATCAAATCTCCCACTTACAAACTATTTCCTATCAGAAACACAGATCAAATCCATTCTAAAATATAAAATATAAAAAAGAAAAATCAGCAGAACTATAATTGTTTCATTACAGTAGTCTGCTGATTTTTAATAAACTAACGCCATTTTTTAATGTCTGATACCAAAGTCAGGT
>JAETON010000006.1 GCA_021771695.1 Lachnospiraceae bacterium
GCTTAGACAAGGGAGTGCCTAAGAACAAAATACCGCTTTAGACCTACGAAAGCCCCAGCAAAAAGCCGGGGCTAATGTTTCAATTATTTTGGGACATTTTCAAAAACGGTTGACACATGTTTTTTCAACTTCCACAAAAAAACAGCAGCTGTGAATTTTTTCGCAGCTGCTATAAAACGAATTAACCTTTTAATTCATTTAACAAATCTTCGATTTCATCCATACAAGCACCGCATACGCTTCCTGCTCCTGTGATATCTTTAATAGCATCCGCAGTTGTTGCACCTTCTTCATAGGCATCCATAATCTGCCCGGCTGTTACGTCCATACAAGGGCAGATGATTTGTTCTCTATCCATGTTATATACCTCCTTTTATAAAGGTATTATGAACATCCTATTTAAATTTATACGTCTTTTATGACTTTTTCCAATCCTTTTTTCTGAATCTGCTTATTTACAATCTCTTTTAGCAGCTGATACAATACAGAACAAATTGGAATACTAAAAAGCATACCAACAACACCAGCTGCATTTCCCCCAATCGTAACTGCAACAAGTACCCATATACCCGGAAGTCCTACGGAATTTCCTACTACGTGCGGATAAATGACATTTCCTTCAAACTGCTGAACTACAACAAACATAATAATAAATATAACTGCCTGTTTCCAGTCAACTAATAAAATTAGAAATACACCAACCCAGCATCCAATAAATCCACCTACAATTGGAATTAGAGATGTTACACCAATGAATACAGCAATTAATACAGCATATGGCAGTCCAAGAACCTTCATACTTACAAAAATAAGAGTTCCTAGAATTACTGCTTCTGTACATTGGCCGGAAAGGAAATTAGAAAATGCCTGATTGGATAATCTGCCGACACGAATAATATATTTGACAACTCTTACCGGCAAAAATGCAAATAATAATTTTTTTACCTGATGTGCCAATGTTTCTTTTTTCATTAAAGCATTTAAAGAAAAAACAAGGCCAAGTACAAAACTTACAACTGCTTGTACAGCACCAGATACTACTGTAAATGTAGAATTTAGTAAACTTGCAGCCCACTTTTGCACAAATTCCATTAAATCTCCGCTGATTTTATTCCAGTCAAACTCCATTTGACGAATTACGTTATGTATCACTGGATTATTTTTTGAAATATTCTCCAAAAAATCCTGTATTTCACGTACAAATCCCGGAATACTATTTGAAAGCTTATATAACGTGTCAACCAGTTCCGGAATAATCAAACCGCATACAAGTAAAAACACACCAATAATACAAGCAATGGCTGCGATCATACTCACTGCTCGTTTTCCTCTTTTCACCTTATTAAATACACGATTTTCAAAAAACCGCATTGGAACATTCATGATAAATGCAAGAAAACTTCCCAAAATAAATGGGAAAGAAACAGAGGCAATATAAGAAACTCCATAAATTACATATTCCATATTACTTAATATTAAATATAATATAATGCCAAAAGCCACTAAAACAAACGGCGTTTTATCATTCTCCTTAAAAAACTTCATAAATCTTTTAACTCCTTTTATTGAAAGATAACACCCATTATAACCCTTTTCTCGCAAAAAAACATCTTAATTCAGAAAAATTTTACTTTTCTCTCTCATTCTAAACATTCTATCAATATTCAATGTAAAAAGGAGACTGTCAAAAACAGCCTCCTTTTCCTCTTTTGTATCTTATGATTTATCTTTCGTTATACCCGGAGATGCCGGTCTCGCAATTTTGACGCCTAGCTAAGCTAGGTGGGTTTTCTCAATAAACGTTCTGCCGTCCCCGCTCATGGAGGGCATGACATCCGGTTCATTATACGAAATCCCATGATAAATAAATGTAGGTTCAAAATAGCAAGTTATCGCACACCCCAGGCCGTCTCTTTCATTTTATATTTATTATACTGTAAGTATGCTTGTTTTTCAAGCCATCCATACATGAAATTCTATCCAATATGAATGGTTTCTGTCTTACGAAAAGGAGAAATTTTATCATAACCGCTGATATCTTTCTTTAAATCCTTTTTTAAATACTGATAAGTTTTTTCTTCTCCTTTTTGGGCATACATCGTAAGCAGCATTGTCAGATAGTCTCTGGAAGCTTCATTCATGATCGTTGCCCCAATTCCTTTGTTAAAGTATTCCAACGGACTTTCTTTCGTAAACTTCCTGCCATTGTATATCTTCCCGGCACTGACACGATCTACAAACATTTCTGCCATATATTTTTTGGGAATTTTCATTCCGACCAATCCCTTTTGATTTTTGTCCAAACTGTAATCAATCCAATATTCAAAATGATGTTTATTACGTCCTTTATGATGCAGCCACGCTCTAGATACACCTTTTTCCATTCGTTCTCCATTATTTGGACTGGCCGTACCTCTATAATAAATGGCACCTGGAATAAATTCTGTTGGAGTATATTTGGACATGTCATGCATTAGTCCTTGATAATATAATCCCAATTTAAAACATCCTTTTGCCACATATATTTTATGTTTTGTAATTGTCTTAAAATGTCCAAGAATATTCATCGTATAACACCTCTAATACGTCACTTACAGCATTTTCAAACAAATTCCTGCTTGAAAATGCTGTATTCTGCTGACTTATAAAATTATAAATTCGTATAGCCCATTAACTGATTGTCTACTTCTCTTGCCACATCTCTTCCTTCACGGATTGCCCATACAACCAATGACTGTCCTCGGTGCATATCTCCTGCTGTAAATACATTTTTTACATTCGTTGCAAAACTGTCTGGAGACGTTGCAACGTTGGTTCTTTCATTTACTTTTACTCCAAAAGCATTGGTTACATAGCTCTCACTTCCAAGAAATCCTGCTGCAATCAATACCAAATCTGCCGGAATTTCTTTTTCGGAACCAGCCACCGGTACCATTGCCATTCTTCCTGTTTTTTCATCTTTTTTACTTTCCAAAGTAACCAAAACAGCTTTGTTGACTTCACCTTTTTTATTCATTTTGAACGCTTTCACTGTTGTTTGATAAATTCTTGGATCATGTCCAAATACTGCAATGGCTTCTTCCTGACCATAGTCTGTTTTGCAGACTCTCGGCCATTCCGGCCAAGGATTATTCTCTGCACGTTCATCTGGCAGTTTTGGCATCATTTCCAGCTGTGTTACACTTTTGGCTCCATGACGGATGGATGTTCCAACACAGTCATTTCCAGTATCACCGCCTCCGATTACAATCACATGTTTCCCTTTGGCAGAAATATATTTGTTATCTTTTAAATTGGAATCCAGTAAGCTCTTTGTTGTAGCTTTTAAGAAATCTACCGCATAATAGATTCCTTTCGCCTCTCGTCCCGGTACTTCAATATTTCTAGGATTGGAAGAACCACAGGCAAGAATCACTGCATCATATTCTTTTTTCAACTGTTCCGGCTTGATATCTTTTCCAACATCTGTATTTGCCACAAAACGAATTCCTTCTTCTTCCATAATTTTCAGCTTTCGTTCTACAATATGCTTTTCCAATTTCATATTTGGAATCCCATACATTAAAAGTCCGCCGAAACGGTCAGAACGTTCATAAACTGTTACATCATGGCCTCTTTTATTTAATGAATTGGCAGCAGAAAGACCGGCAGGACCGGAACCAATAACTGCCACTTTCTTTCCTGTACGGAATTTTGGCGGTACTGCTTTCGCCAAACCATTGGCATATCCATATTCGATGATACTCAACTCATTTTGTTTCGAGCAGACTGGATCACCATCCAATCCGCAGGTACATGCATTTTCGCAAAGTGCCGGGCAGACACGTCCGGTAAACTCTGGAAACGGATTGGTCTTTTTCAATCTCCGAAATGCCTGTTCCCAGTTTCCGGTATAAATCAAATCATTCCATTCCGGAACTAAATTATTTAACGGACATCCAGATGCCATCCCATTCAATACCTGACCGGACTGACAAAATGGCACACCACAGTCCATACATCTGGCACCTTGTTTCTGCTGTTCTTCTTTGGAAAGAGGAACATGAAATTCATTAAAATGTTTGATTCTTTCTTTTGGAGATTCTGCCTGGGCATCTTCTCTCATATAATCTAAAAATCCAGTTGGTTTTCCCATAAGTTCCTCCTCCTAATTCTGTCCATTTGCATTCATGTAAAATGCTTCAATCTGTGCTTGTTCACTGCTGAGTCCGCGTTCTTCCATTTGTACAATCAAATTCTGCATTTTCTTATAGTCATTTGGCATAATCTTTTTGAATTTCGGCAGATAATCTCCTAAGTTGCGAAGAATTTCTTTTCCTTTTTCAGAATTTGTATATGCCACATGCTCTTTCAGCATTTCCTTTACTTCCATAACATCATATTTAGATGTTACATTTTCAATAGCTACCATTTCCTTATTCAAGTTCATATATAACTTACTTTCTTCATCCAGTACATAAGCAATTCCGCCGCTCATACCTGCAGCAAAGTTTTTACCGGTTGGTCCAAGTACCAAAACACGTCCGCCGGTCATATATTCACATCCATGATCTCCAACACCTTCTACAACTGCTGTTGCTCCTGAATTACGAACACAGAAACGTTCTCCGGCAATACCATTGATATAAGCTTTTCCACTGGTTGCTCCATATAAAGCTACGTTTCCTACAATAATATTATCTTCCGCTTTAAATTTCACTCCCTTTGGAGGACAGAGAACCAGCTTACCTCCGGATAAACCTTTTCCAAAGTAGTCATTACTGTCTCCAACCAGCTGCAATGTCAATCCCTTTGGAATAAATGCACCGAAACTTTGTCCTCCGGCACCGTTACATTTTACTGTGTAAGTATCATCTTCCAATGTCTGTTCTCCCCATTTTCGGGTAATTTCTGCACCAAACATTGTTCCAAAGGTACGGTCAATATTGGTTACATCAATTTCAATACTCTTCTTTTGTTTTTTATCCAATGCCGTTTTTAACTGTTTCATCAGGACCTTTTCATCTGCTGTTTCATTCAGTTTAAAATCATATACATTCTTATGATGATAATCAATCTTTTCTGCTTTTACAAAAGCAGGATTTAAAATACGGGATAAATCTACATGTTTTTCTTCTGCTGCATGATTTGGTCTTAATAAATCGGTACGTCCAACCAGCTCATCCACAGTTGCTACCCCTAATTTTGCCATGTATTCTCTTAATTCCTGTGCAATAAAGCGCATGAAATTCATGACATATTCCGGTTTTCCTTTGAAACGTTTTCTTAATTCCGGATTCTGTGTTGCCACACCAACCGGACAAGTATCCAGATTACATACACGCATCATGACACATCCAAGAGTTACAAGCGGTGCCGTTGCGAATCCAAACTCCTCTGCTCCAAGCATGGCTGCGATGGCAACATCACGTCCGCTCATCAGTTTTCCATCCGTTTCTACGATAACTTTATTACGAAGATTGTTCATCAACAGATTCTGATGTGCTTCTGCAAGACCAAGCTCCCATGGAAGACCTGCATTGTAAATGGAATTTCTAGGAGCAGCTCCTGTACCTCCGTCATAACCGGAAATTAAAATAACCTGTGCTCCTGCTTTGGCAACACCGGATGCAACCGTACCAACACCTGCTTCAGATACCAGTTTTACAGAAATCCTTGCATCTTTATTCGCATTCTTACAATCGTAAATCAACTGTGCCAAGTCCTCGATAGAATAAATGTCATGATGAGGCGGTGGTGAAATCAATCCTACACCAGCGGTTGAATGACGTGTTTTTGCAATCCAAGGATAAACTTTCTTTCCTGGTAAATGTCCGCCTTCTCCCGGCTTTGCACCCTGTGCCATCTTAATCTGAATTTCTTTCGCACTTACCAAATATTCGCTGGTAACACCAAATCGTCCGGAGGCAATCTGTTTGATTGCGGAACAGCGGTTTAAACCGTCTCTTCCAATAGTCAGTCTTTCTGGCCTTTCTCCACCTTCTCCACTGTTGGACTTTCCACCCAATTTATTCATAGCAATCGCTAAAGTTTCATGGGCTTCTCCAGAAATAGATCCATAAGACATGGCACCTGTTTTAAAACGTTTGACAATGGAATCTACACTTTCAACTTTATCAATCGGAATTCCTTTTTTCGGATAATTAAATTCCATCAATCCCCGCAGGTTTCCAGGTTCTAATTCCTGATCGATCATATGTGTATATTCTTTGAATAATTCATAGTTTCCTGTTCTGGCTGCTGTCTGCAATGTATGAATGGTTCTTGGATTATATAAATGCTGTTCTTTTCCGCTTCGATATTTATGGCTTCCTGCACTTTCCAGTGTTAAATCATTTTCCAGTCCAAGAGGATCAAAAGCTGCTGTATGCCTTGCATCAATATCATCCTCCAAATCTTTCAAAGAAATACCCTCTACACGGCTGACAGTGTTGGTAAAATATTTGTTCACTACATCTGAATTAATACCAATTGCCTCAAAAATCTGTGATCCCTGATAAGACTGAATGGTAGATATACCCATTTTAGAAGCAATTTTCACAATTCCATGAAGGATTGCATTGGTATAATCTTCTACTGCTGCATAATAATCTTTATGAAGCATATTTTCATCTAAAAGTTTTTGAATACTCTGCAGTGCCAGATAAGGATTCACTGCACAAGCGCCATAACCAAGCAGGGTTGCAAAATGATGAACCTCTCTTGGTTCCCCGCTCTCTAAAATCAATGCAACAGAGGTACGTCTCTTTGTACGGATCAAATGCTGATGCATTGCGGATACTGCTAACAGTGACGGCATTGCCACATGGTTTTCATCAACTCCGCGGTCAGATAAAATAATAATATTTGCTCCATCACGGTACGCTCTGTCCGCCTCTACAAACAAACGATCTAAGGCTTTTTCTAAAGAAGTATTCTTATAATATATAATCGGAAGTTCTACAACCTTAAATCCTTCCTGATTCATATTTTTAATTTTTAATAAATCTGTATCGGTAAGAATTGGATTGTGTACTTTCAACACACGGCAGTTTTCCGGTTTTTCATCCAGAATATTCCCTTCTTTTCCAACATAAATCGTTGTAGAAGTTACCAATTCCTCTCGAATTGCATCAATCGGCGGATTCGTAACCTGTGCAAACAGCTGTTTAAAATAATTAAACAGCGGCTGATGTTTCTTAGATAATACAGCCAGCGGTGTATCTGTTCCCATTGCTGCAATTGCCTCAGAACCATTTAATGCCATCGGCTGAATGGTTGTTTTAATTTCTTCATAAGTATATCCGAAAGCTTTCAGCATCTTTTCCCGTTCTTCACTTCCATAAGAAGGAACCGGTTTATTTGGAATCTTCATATTTTTCAATTCCAGCAAATTGCTGTCCAGCCATTCACCATAAGGCTCTTTCTTCGCATATTTTTCTTTCACAATGTCATCTGCAATTACTTTTCCCTGTACTGTATCTACCAGAAGCATTCTTCCCGGACGAAGTCTTTCTTTCATAACAATCTTTGTTGGATCAATATCCAAAACACCAATTTCAGAAGATAAAATCAATTGGTCATCGTCGGTAATATAATATCTGGATGGACGCAGTCCATTACGGTCAAGCACTGCTCCTACCTGGTCTCCATCCGTAAACAAGATAGATGCAGGTCCGTCCCACGGTTCCATCATCGTTGCATAATACTGATAGAAATCACGTTTTTCCGGTGTAATGACTTTGTTATTCTCCCATGGTTCCGGAATGGTAATCATCACTGCATGAGGTAAATCCATACCACTCATAACAAGGAATTCCAATGTATTATCCAATCTTGCAGAATCGGAACCATTTGGATTTACTACCGGGATCAGCTTATGCATCTCATTTTTCAAGTATTCTGATTCCATATTTTCTTCACGGGCAAGCATCTTATCTGCATTTCCTCGAATGGTGTTAATCTCACCATTATGCACAATGAAACGGTAAGGATGTGCTTTTTCCCAGCTTGGGGTTGTATTTGTACTAAAACGGGAATGAACCAAAGCAATGGCTGATTCATAGGCTGTATCTTGTAAATCCTTAAAGAATGTACGGAGCTGTCCTACTAAAAACATACCTTTATATACAATGGTACGGCTGGATAGGGAAACTACATAAGAATCTTCATTACTTTGCTCAAATACTTTTCTTGCAATATATAATTTACGGTCAAAATCAAGTCCCTTTTTCACATCAGCAGGTTTCTTTACAAATCCTTGAAGAATTTTCGGCATACATTCTAATGCCTTTTTCCCAAGAACCCCCGCATCCGTCGGAACCTCTCTCCATCCAAGAAAAGTCATTCCCTCTTTCTCTACAATGATTTCAAACATCTTCTTTGCTTGGCGGAGCCTTAATTCATCATTCGGAAAGAAAAACATTCCAATTCCGTATTCTCTTTCATTTCCAATTTCTATTCCTGCTTCCTTACACGCTTTTGTAAAAAATTTATGAGAAATCTGAAGCATGATACCAACACCATCTCCAGTCTCCCCAGCTGCATCCTTCCCAGCTCTATGTTCCAACGTCTCAACGATCTTTAGAGCATTGTCAACGGTCTGGTGATTCTTTACACCTTTAATATTGACACATGCACCGATACCACAGTTGTCATGTTCAAAGCTTGGATCGTATAATCCCGGCGTCTGATTCATCTGATTCGTCATCTTCTCTCATCCTTTCAGTGTTCTTCCTTCTTGTTGTTGTCTATCATACATAAATTTTTTCTATTTGTAAAGAAAAAAATTCTTAAATTATCAGTTAATAAGATAATTTAATATTTTTCAGCTAAATTATCAGTTAATAATTGAATTTTTTTCAATATTTTTATGGTACGCAAAGATAATCAAAAAAATCTTATCCAAAGCTTTTTCTTTGGGTTGAGTTATATCTTATTTTGTATTATACTAAATATTAATACTATTATTAGAAAGTTGAGGATAAAACCAGTTATGGAACAAAACACAATTGAAAATCCACTGGGAAGCGAAAAAGTAACCACTCTTTTACTTCGTTTTGCAATTCCCAGTATTATCGCAATGCTGGTCAGTGCCCTGTATAACATGGTAGATCAGTTTTTTATTGGAAGAAGTGTCGGTATGCTTGGAAATGCCGCAACCAACGTTGCGTTTCCTTTAGTCATGACCTGTACTGCCATTGCTTTGATGTGTGGTATCGGCGGTGCTGCAAACTTTAACTTGTCCATGGGAAAAGGAGACAAGAAAAAAGCAGCTTCTTTTGCCGGAAATGCAATTATGATGCTGTTTTCTCTTGGAGTTATTCTCTGCATCATTACCAGAATTTTTTTGAAACCTATGATGCTTTTATTCGGTGCAACTCCAGATGTCTTAGATTATGCTTTGACTTACACCGGAATCACCTCATTAGGCTTTCCTTTTTTAATTTTAACAACTGGAGGAACCAATCTGGTGAGAGCAGACGGCAGTCCAAAATTCTCTATGCTTTGTACACTGACCGGTGCTATTATCAATACAATTTTGGACCCTTTGTTTATTTTCAAATTCCACTGGGGTATTGCAGGTGCCGCATGGGCAACCGTCATCGGACAGGTTGTTTCAGGAATCATGGTCGCTGTCTATTTAAAACAGTTTAAAACAGTAAAATTGACACGAAATACCTTAAAACTGCATCCCGCCTATTGTGGACGAATCGTTACTCTGGGAACAGCTCCTTGTTTTAATCAGATTGCAATGATGATCGTTCAAATTGTTTTAAATAATCTGTTGACGCATTATGGAGCAGAATCATCTTATGGAAGCGATATTCCATTGGCATGTGCTGGTATTATTATGAAAGTAAGCATGATTTTCTTTTCAATTACCATCGGAATATCTCAAGGCCTGCAGCCAATTATCAGCTTTAACTATGGCGCCCAAAAATATTCCAGAGTTAAGGAAGCTTATTTAAAAGCAGCCATTTCCGCAACGGTTATCAGCACCATCGCTTTTATATTCTTTCAATTATTCCCACGGGAAATCATTGGTATTTTTGGTTCAGAGAGCGAAGCTTACTTTCAGTTTGCAGAGAAATTTTTCCGTATTTTTCTGTTTTGTACGTTTATCAACGGAATTCAGCCAATTACTTCTAATTTCTTTACAGCAATTGGAAAGGCTAACCGCGGTATTTTCATTTCTTTGACTCGTCAGATTATTTTCTTATTGCCGCTGATGATCCTGCTTCCAATATTTTTTGGAATTGATGGAATTATGTTTGCTGCACCAATTGCGGATCTTATTGCCGCAGCATTTGCAATCATCTTTGCCATACGTGAAATTAAATCTTATTAAAGGAAAAACCGCCGGTCAAATGACCGGCGGTAAAAAAATCTTTTCACTATTCGTTATTTTTCTCTTTGCGGCGCTGCACGTATGTTGTAAGTATAGATATCATGCCAATACCGGAAAAGCCCAGCAATCCCAGCCACAAAGTCATATTTATTTCATCTCCTGTTTTTGGTGAAGCACCTGTCGATGATCCTGATTTAGACGGCTTCGTTGAAGTAGTCGTCTTCGTTGATTTTGTTGGAGTGATCGGCTTTGTTGATTCTGTTGGAGTGGTCGGCTTTGTTGATTCTGTTGACGTCGTATCCGGATCATCCGGTTTTGCTGGCATCTCTTTCCAGTTAGCTATAAAGGTAAGCTTGCCAACCGTTCCTTTGTCTACGGTAAGCGTAGAATATGTTTCTCCACCTCGCAGCTTCGATTTCACTGTTGTTCCAGTGCCCAAACTCCAGTGGGAAAACTGATAGTATTTTCCATTATCATATACACGTGCAGGGTTTTTCAGTATAAATGAATCCTTTGCTGTGTACTGGGTAGGGTTCTTTCCTTGCGTACTGCCCACCGGAGTATTCTCCGCTGCCGTTACTGCAGACAGTCCATTTTTCGCTGCTTCCGGAGAACCTGCGGCATTTTGATAAGTAATGGTATACTTGACAGGCTGTACCAGATATGTAACAGTATCAGGAATCTTACCCCCTGCCAGCGTACTTACTTCCCGGGGCTTTCCACTCTCATCAAGCCATGTCAGCTTCTGATAATCTTTTACTTTCTTATAACCCTTAGTGTCTTTGCTGACCAATTCATACCCACTCTGACTTAGTTCCTTCACTGCAGCGGCATCAGGGGTTACCACCGTTTGATCCGCCTTTACATTGATTGTCTTTACTATAGTCGGATTAACTTTTGTCTCTGTCCCGGCTTCCACAAAATTTACCGTGTGGCTGCCGTTTTTCTCTGGAGTGTAGTAGAAGATAACATTATAGTTTTTACCAGTACCCTCCAAAGTCAGCGTTTTGTTTGTCTGCTGCGGAATATATCCAGACTGCGCTTTTGCCGTCAAATTCAGAGTTGTATTGGAAGCATACTCCTAATCTTTTTTCTCTTCCTTTTCCAGCACATAATAGGATTCACCGCCGCTTTCAACAATTTTGTCATTGCCGGCATCAATCTGCACCTTATCAAAAGTTTTATCCTTGTCACTGTCATTTGGTTCTTTCGTAACATAATAAATATTGTAACTGTATTTCTCTTTGCTGATCTTCTCCCATTTAGCGGCAACATGCTGGTCTTCTATGATGACGGAATCAAAGTCGAATTTTTCTGCATTGTCGGCAATAGTTCCATTTTCATCCGACTTGTACCACCCTGTCAGCGTATAGCCGTCCCGGACAGGACGAGGAATCGTACCGCTGGAAGTGAAACGTGTATTGGCGGGAATTTGTTCTTTGATACTCTCTTTGTCGCTCACCACACCGCCATTCAAATGAAATGTCACCGTATGCATCGGGGTCTCCCAAATAGCATACAAAAACATGCTGCTTCCAATATAAAAATTATCTTCTACTTGAGCCTGAGGGGCTGTAGGATCCTCCTCCTTCATTTCCCACTGCATATTAACACCCGCCGGACCAAGGCCCCAGCCTTTAAACTTCCATACTGCCGTACCATCCGGTGACCGGTCGGGACAGACCGCTGCTGCCTCCTGGCCCTCAGGATACGTCCAGAGATACTTAGGCTTGCCATCATCCGTCCTGCTCTGGTTAGTGTCTTTATAACCTAAATCAAAAGCATATTTCTCCTTGGTTACATACGCACCATATGGCAGATCAATATGTCCCAGTTCCACCTCGCTCTCTTGCTCCGATGCATTCGTCTTCGGTGCTATATAGGTAATCCTATACCGGTCTCTGTCATAATAGAAATAAAGATCATATGGATTATCCTCTTCACCACACGTTATGTTGCCATCTTGGTAATCTGTTCCATCTATATCTCTGTATTTAGAAGTGTGGTCGGCATTGTCATTCGCTCTGGTCATATGGGTCCGTGCACTTGGGTTTTGTTTATTGATTGCATTGGTAGATATTGTTTCCAACCGACGGGCAACAGCATAATAATTCGTTTTACCATTTGAGGAATACCCGCGTACCGCATAATATCGACCATCTGTATCATCATATTTCACCGTCTTAGTATTTTCATCATAGGATACCTTCATCAAATCGGTAAATCCGTATTTTAAAAAGGCTTCATTATCCACCGGCACCAAATATAAGGTATTCTTCAACTCTGTTGAACCCTCATGAAGACTGATGGTCTTCACTCCAGTGGATGTAATATCAAGTCCCGGAACCTCGTAACAGTGGTTATACCTGTAATAACTAACATTACGCTCACTCCAGTAAGCAACCAAGTGATGCACTTTATCCGGGTTACTTGGATCCGCAATGATCTCGGCATCCATGCTGGCATAAAGACCCATCACAGTAGCCTCGTTATAATGACTGCTGTTTCGTTTCGCCGCATCGTCCCGGTATTTCCCATCAGTAGTGGCCCAGGAAATCATATCTGCACTATAGGTTCCATTATACGTTTCCACACTATCTATGTGTTCCGCTGACCGGGCAGCTGGCCAAACCTCCCGCAAATCTGCCCCATACTTAGCTCTAATGGTAATCGTCTCTGGAACAGGCATGTCTTTTCCGCCGGTTATGTCTTTTGGCCGCATATAACTGTTGCTTTTGCTTACAGTAATATCTGCAGGAGATGGTTCTGTATAATAAAACTGCAATTCACCGTCTTTTATAATCTTATCCACACTCGCAGCAAAGCTGAACCCGTTGGTCCCGTTTGCCACACAGTAATTAGATTCTGTTCCCTTCACAGTGGCTTTCCCATAGTAATGGAACTTTAGGGTGTAAATATTCCGGGTAAAGTACACATAAATCATCGTCTTACCATCCCCATTGGCGGTCGTGGTGGAATAATCCATTTCATTGCCGGTTTCATGCATAATCTCAAAGGAATGCTGCTTATAAAACTGACTGGCATCAATGGCATCCTCATCTCTTGCTTCAAAAGAAAAATTTTCTTTTACCTTCTTTTGAATTTCATCCTGTAAAACCTGATGATCATCTGCCTTCACCAAAGATCCATCGGTATCCACTTTCATGGTGAATTTACCTGCCTTGCTGTAATTGGAATTGCCGCTTTTCGCCACAGGTTCGTGGGTTTGTGGAGCATCTCCATACTCTTGATACTTCTTCTTATAATATGTTGAATTCCCTTCTTCAGATACTGTTGCCTGCACGTCATCCACTCCGGTCAAATCCTCCGTCCAGAGAACTACCGTTACCTGCGTCTTTGCCGGTTTCCAGATCGGATACAGATGCAGTGCCGGCACACCGCCTGTTTCTTTCAGTTTCGCCTTCTGTAAAAGCAGCTCAGCAGTGATTTGCAGTGTATAACCACCATTTTCATCTTTCTCAACCTTCTCGTAGTCATCCGCATCATATTCTCCATCGTCATTTGGCTTTGCATCCTTTTTCAGGTACTGCCATCCGGCAAATCTATAACCTTTTCGTTCCGGCATTTTCATACCCTGAAAGTCAACCGAACCTCCCAAGCTAATCTGCTGTCTTTTGATATAAGTATAGTCAGTGTCAAAGATGACCCGATAGGAGCCTGCCGCCGCATAATAAATGTCTACTGTCGTCTCAACAGCAGTAGAATCGCTTCCCGCCGTTGAAACTTTATTCTGAATCAGCTTCTGGGAAAAGCCCTTAGAAACAAGCAGTGCATAGATGCCCTCTGTCTTTGCGGAAGCTTTTGTGGTACTCCCCACACGTCCCTGCAGTTCTTCGGTATCAAGAAGGACATAGATAACACCGCCTTCCTCCTTTGTTTGTTTGTTCTCGTTCTTTATCTGCTCTTCTGTCAAACCTGAAAGCTCTTTCGGTACCCAGTGATTCACCGTATACCAAGTAGCATTACGCCGGTAGCTGACAGTGAGATCAAGACCATTCTCCAAGGCATTTGCCAGCTGTTTCTTGGTCAGTATCACTTTCAGTTTCGGATTCACCAAGGCATTTGCACCGTGATTCTTGTCCTCATCGTGATCCTCACCACATATCGCCATTGCCGTATAGCCGTTGTCACCATCTACCGTAAGTCTGCGGGCCTCATTCCATTTCTGGTTGTACTCGGTGGAATAGATGTTCTTATAATCAGGATGCATCTGCTGTCCAGGGTTTTCCTGACGATAATAGATAATATTACCATCAACATCTACATTAAAATCTCCACGCTCGAGTGCCTCCTTCAGTTGCTCTGGCGTTTCATTGCCTGTTGGCTTCTTCACCAAATACTGATTCAGCGGGTCTGGGTTTAACACAATACGAAAGCCTTCCACGGTAGGAATCGAACACTCCAATTCATATTTCCCATCGGCGTTTTCCTTAGGCAGCGTTTCTACAATATCGGGCTTCGTCGCATCAATACCCGCCAGACCGCCGGTATTGGAATATTTGTATTCCATATTAATCCGAATGACGTTTGCCGGTACAAATGTGTAATCCGAAAGTTCTCCGTTGAACACTTCCCGCAAAACAGTTCCTTTGTTTTTGATGCTGTCTGCAGGCACAATCCGCCAGCCGCTTCTTACGCCATATACGATCCGCGCACCGCCTTCATGATTTTTGTCAAATGTCTTTATGGAAAGCGGCTTTGCTTCTGTTACTGTAAGCTGCTTCTTATCATAGGCAAAGTCGTTTAAATCACATACTCCGTCCTTAAAATCCTTTTCCGTCAGTTTAATCTTTTCCTCTGTCCTGACATTCCGCCCCTTTCCGTCCACGGTAAACCGGAAATAGTGTGTCAAATGAAGAGTATAGACAGCTTTTTTTTCTTCCTCTGTCTGCTTCTTCGATTCGGTATCTTTATCCAGTGCAGGTGTTTCCTCTTTCGTATTCCTCTCACTCTCTACGATAACAGGTATACTATCCGCAGCAGCTGCAGCAATTAAGTCTCCCCCTATACTTGTACAAAATAATACAAGACAGAGTACTGCACCGATAATACTGCGCCATATCTTTAATCTGCTCTTTCGGCCGCATAGAAATCCAGCCGTATGGCCGCTGCTCTTCTTTGCGAAAAAATTCATATTTCTTGTATCCTCCTTATATTCTTGCCAGCTTACGCCTGCTTTAAGTTTTCTCCACAATTTCATATATTTTTATCCGAAAAGGTACGCATACGAGTGCCTCCCCTATAAAAAATCCAAATAAATACATTTTTATTATAATTTATCCGAACAAAAAAAGCTACCTTTTACACGCATTTTATATAATTTTCCATATGTCCATCCCATCTCCAAAACTATACAAAAAAACAGACCGGCTGTCTCAGCCGATCCGTTTTTCCATTACGTATTCTAGAATGTTACATCTTTTCCATAATAAATACATTCCAATACTTTTTCCATATCTTCTACAGAGGTTTCTCTTGGATTAGAACCTGTACATGCATCTCCTACTGCTCTTTCAGCAATCATATGTTTCTTCTCTAAGAATTCATCTTCTTTTACTCCGAAATCTTTTAAGTTAGAAACAATATGAAGGCTTGCTCTTAATTCTTTTACTGCTTTTATCAAAGAATTTGTTAATGCTTTATCTGTGATTCCCGGCAGTCCAAGTTTTCTTGCAATCATTGCAAAACGGTCTTCACATACTTTCGCATTGAACTGAATTACATATGGAAGATAAATTGCATTGGCACATCCATGCGGAATATGTCCTGTATCAAAAACAGCTCCTGTCTTATGAGCCAGAGAATGTACGATTCCAAGCAGTGCATTGGAAAATGCCATTCCAGCTAAGCACTGTGCAATATGCATATTTCCTCTAGCTTCCATGTCTCCTTCATAAGACGCTTTCAAATTATCAAAAATCATCTCAATTGCCTGTATTGCCAATGGATCAGAGAATGGAGAATGAAGTCCTGCTACATATGCTTCAATTGCATGTGTCAGGGCATCCATTCCTGTATGTGCTGTCAGAGTCTGAGGCATAGTCTCTGCCAATGCAGGATCTACAATTGCAATATCTGGTGTAATCTCAAAGTCTGCCAATGGATATTTAATTCCTGCACTGTAATCTGTAATAACAGAAAATGCTGTTACTTCTGTTGCTGTTCCGGATGTAGATGGAATTGCAATGAATTTTGCTTTATTTCTTAATTCTGGAATTGTAAACGGATCTTTGATATCATCAAATGTTGTTTCCGGATGCTCATAAAATACCCACATAGCTTTTGCAGCATCAATTGGTGATCCGCCGCCCATAGCAACAATTAAGTCCGGCTCGAATTCCCTCATTGCTTCTGCACCTTTCATTACAGTTTCTACAGATGGATCTGGCTCAATTCCTTCGATTAATTTTGTCTCAATTCCTGCTTCTTTTAAATATTCAACTACCTGATCTACAAATCCAAAACGTTTCATGGATCCGCCGCCTAAGCAAAGAACTGCTTTCTTTCCTTTCAATGTCTTTAGAGTTTCCAGTGACCCCTCCCCAAAATATAGGTCTCTAGGTAATGTAAATCTTCCCATAACAATTTCTCCTTTATAATGCAGAACAATTCTTTTAAAATCCAATGGAATCTTCCATTGAACAGCTACAACTACATTATATATTTTCGTTAAAATTTTATCAATATATTTCGTGATTTTTTACAAAAATTTTATAATTCTTTTTATTTTTTGTTGCGAATTTCTAAATATTCGTTTAAACCCCTTTTTCTTAATTTACAGGCCGGACACTCGCCGCATCCATCTCCCATAACACCATTGTAACATGTCAGGGTTTCATTTCGGATAATATCAAATACTCCCAGCTTATCTGCCATTTCCCATGTTTCTTTCTTATCAATCCACATCATAGGTGTAATCACTTCAAATTCAAAGTCCATTGCCAGTGTAAGCGTTGTTTCCAAGGAAGAAATGAACACATGACGACAATCCGGGTAACCGCTGAAATCACTTTGAGAAACTCCCGTAACCAAGACATGTATATTTCTTTGCTTTGCAAAAACTGCTGCAAATGTCAAAAACAGCATATTTCTTCCATCCACAAATGTATTGGGAGTTCCGGTTTCCGGGGCATCGTGATCTACCTCCATATCCGTTCTTGTCAATGCATTCGGTGCAAGCTGATTCAAAAGCCCCATATCAAGTATATGATGTTCTACGTTATATTTTTCACAAATTTTTTTGGCACATTCAAGCTCCAAGGAATGTCTTTGCCCATAATTAAAAGAAAGAGCAATCACTTCATCATATTTCTGTTTTGCCCAAAATAAACACGTTGTACTATCCTGTCCGCCGCTGAACACGACCACTGCTTTTGTTGGTTTACTCATATTTCTTTCCTTTCTTATTTCCCTGCCTGCATCATAAAATGCCACTTTAATGTATCGTCTGTTTCAAAAGCACCTCTGAAAGTTGTCGTTACTGTTTTTGCATTCTGTTTCTTGATGCCTCTTGCACTCATGCAGCTATGACATCCTTCAATATAGACAGCTGCATCACTGCATTCTGCAACCTCCATAATAATCTCTGCAATATCGCTGCCGATTCTCTCCTGCAGCTGAAGCCGTTTTCCTACCATATCACAGATTCTTGCAATTTTACTTAACCCAAGCACCTTATCCTTTGGAAGATAAGCCACTGACACTTTCATGTCATACATTAGTGCCATATGATGTTCACAATAACTATATATATCAATATCCTTTACAATGACCATATCTTTATGATTCTTAACAGTCAAATCATCCTCAAAAGTTTTTGAAAACATCTTTGCAATCTCATGATTGCTGTAATTCATCCCCTCAAAAACTTCTTCATACATCCTTGCCACTCGATCTGGAGTCTCTTTAAGACCTTCCCGATCCGGGTCATCCCCCAGAGCAATAAGAATGCCTTTTACATGTTCTTTGACTGCTTCTTTATCGATTGCCATAATTCCTCCTACACTCCGGTCTTTCCCGGGTCCCAGACTACTTTATGAATCTGGATTTGAAATCTCACTTTGTTTAAATGTTCACTTTTCATATATTCTACAATCTCTTCTGGTTCGATCTGCCCAAAAACCGGACTAAAATAGACAATTGCTTTTTCACACAATGAAAATCTTTCGATGATCTCTTTTGCTCTTAATAAATCTTCCCTGCTGCCAATGACAAATTTCACCACATCCCAAGGTTTCAAATATTCCATATTTTCGAGACACATAGATTCTTCCATATGACTGGAAGGGAGCTTATAATCCATCGTCATGGTGAGTCTTGCATCCCTCTCCTTGAAAAAACGAATGGGTACACTTCCATTGGTTTCAATTTCTAACTCCACATGGGGAAGCATTAAAATACTCCCAATCAGTTCCCCAATATTTTCATCCAGCAGAGGCTCTCCTCCAGTCAATGTAACAAGCTCTGCTCCAGACTCTAAAATTCGGTCTGTCATCTGCTTCGATGTCAGCAGCTCATACGGAGCTTTCCGTTCATTTGCCCATTTCGTGTCACAATATGAACATTGAAGATTACATCCTTTTAGACGGATAAACATTGCGAGACGTCCTGCCTTTTTCCCTTCTCCATTGATACTTACAAAGGTTTCGACTACCTGAAATGCTTCCATGTTACTCTCCATATCCCGCCATATTATTCGGCGTTTCATATACTTTCACAAAAGAAACCTGATATCCCATCTGCTTTACTCTGTTATAAAAATATTTTGCAAAATTTTCTGCAGTCGGGCGGAAATCAACGGAAATGATCTTAAATTCTTCCTCCTTTAAAGCCTCCATGGTTTTTACCTTTAAAGTTCCCTGTTCCATAATCAAACAGTGGTCAAACTCATCTGCCAAAAGTTTGACATCGTTTTTCAATTGTCCAAAATCTACAATCATTCCACGGATTTGTCCGGATTCCTCTAATTTTTTACTTTCTACTGTGACTTCCAGTTTCCAGCGGTGTCCATGAAGATTTCTGCATTTCCCGTCATATCCCGACAAAAAGTGTGCAGAATCAAAAGAAGCGTGTGTTGTTAACTGATACATATGAATTCCTTTCCTGTAAATCAAAAAGGGTACAGATATACGCACCTGTACCCTGAAAAATCTAATTCTTTCAAGTCCTAGTTTTATTTATAGACAGGATGGTACGAATGAACTGTCTGATTCACTTTTATTACTTATTTTGTAAAGGCTTCTTTGTTACTGACATAATCAGCATTCCAATAACTGCCCCAACTGCTACAGCAACCAAATACATCACTGGATTTGTAATAACTCCAATAACGAAAATTCCTCCGTGAGGCGCTGGAAGTCCGCATTTAAATGCCATTGATAAAGCACCTGCTGTTGCAGATCCAATAATACATGGCGGTAAAATATGAATAGGATCACCGGCAGCAAAAGGAATTGCCCCTTCTGTGATAAATGATAACCCCATTACATAATTAACGATTCCAGATTTTCTTTCATTTTCAGTAAAGCGGTTCTTGAAAAATGTTGTGCAAAGTGCAATTGCTAACGGCGGAACCATACCTCCAGCCATAACAGCTGCCATAATAGCATACTGTTCCGGTCCTGCATTGGCAACCGTTAACTGAGCTGTTCCAAATACATATGCTGCTTTATTAAATGGTCCGCCCATATCAACAGACATCATTCCTCCTAGAATTGCTCCTAACAGAATAGAGCTTGTTCCACTCATAGATGCCAGAAAATTATTCAATCCTGTATTAATCGCTCCCATCACTGGATTAATCGCAATCATTACAACTCCCATGATAAAAATACCACAAACCGGATAAAGCAAAATTGGTTTTAATCCTTCCAATGCACTTGGAAGCTTATCAAAAATCTTTCTTAGCAATACCATAATATATCCGCCGAGAAAACCAGCTAATAATGCTCCAATAAATCCTGAAGATACTGCCGTTGAACTATCATATGACATAATGTTAGCAAAAGTATATCCACCGCTCGCCAGTGCGCCGCCAACAAAACCAACTGCCAATCCAGGTCTGTCTGCAATACTCATAGCAATAAACCCAGCTAAAATTGGAAGCATAAATCCAAATGCCTGCTCTCCAATCGTTTTAAAGAGTGCTGCTGCCGGTGTATTCTTTCCAAAATTGGCAGGATTTATTGACTGATCATCCAGAAGAAATGCCAGTGCAATCAAAATTCCACCGCCAATAACAAACGGAAGCATATGAGAAACACCATTCATCAAATGTTTATAAACCTGTCTTCCTATACTTTCTCCTTCTGTATTCTCCTCCTGTGCGGCACCTCCTGTATGATGATATGTCGGTGCTTTTCCATCTAAAATTGTCTGGATCAATTCTTTTGGTTTATTAATTCCATCCGCAACTTTTGTTTGTAAAACCTGTTTTCCATCAAATCGTGCCATCTCAACATTTTTATCTGCCGCTACAATAATACCATCACAATTTTCAATTTCTTCTTTTGTCAATATATTTTTTGCACCGCCAGAACCATTGGTTTCCGCTTTCAATGGAACTCCCATCTCTTTTCCCATATTTTCCAAAGATTCTGCTGCCATAAAGGTATGCGCAATTCCAGTCGGACATGCCGTAACCGCCAACACACGATATCCTTCCTTCTTTTCTTCAACAGTTTCCTTTGGTTTCTCTTCTTCAGGAAATTTTTGGGTCTCCTTCTCATCAATCAGCCTTAAATACTCTTCCTTACTTTTGGCTTTTAATAAATTTGATTTAAATTCGCTGTCCATCAAAATTGTTGATAATCTGGCAAGTGCCTGTAGATGAAGATCACTTCCTTCTGCTGGTGCTGCAATCATAAAAAATACATCAGATGGCTCTCCATCCATTGCCTCATAATCCACACCATCCGGTACTGTCATAGATGCTAAACCAGCTTTCATAACAGCTGCATTCTTTGAATGTGGAATGGCAATCCCGCCGCCAATTCCTGTAGTTCCGGTTGCTTCCCTGTCAAGAATTCCTTTCTTATATTCTTCCCGATCAGAGATATTTCCTCCTTTCACCATTAAATCAATTAAATGGTCAATTGCCTCTTCTTTACTATTAACTTTTACACCTAAGTCAATCGTTTCTTCCTGCAGCAATTCTGTAATACGCATATACTACTTCCTCCCTTTTCTTTTCGTCAGTTTAAGCAGTCTTTTCTTTCTGCTAACCCTGCAATATATACATTATAACACATTCCTAAATTCCATCAATCATTTCTGATTTTTTTATTCAAAATTTTCTATGGAGAGCACTTTCATCTAATCACCCAGCAGCATATAAATTCCAACTACAAGCATAATCAATCCCAATACCGCCTTAAAAATTTTAGAGGTAATATCTGCTGCGCCATTTTCTAATTTATTGGCAAATCCTACCGATGCACCTGCCGCCACGATAATCATACCGTGTCCAATAGAATAACATAATAATAATATCACTCCCCAAAAGAACTTTCCATTTTGTGCAGCAATGGTTAAAAGCATTAAAATAACCGGTGTTGCGCAATGAGATGAAAAAACTCCTCCGATCATTCCCGTAAAAAAAGCTCCAAAAAATCCCTGTTTTCCCTTTCCTGAAAGTCCATGAATATGTGGAATCAAATGGATTACTCCCCACATCTGAAATGCCATCAAAATCATCAAACCTCCAAGAATCATGTGAAGAATCTCAGAATGACCGACAGCATGCCCCATGGCAGATGCAAGTAATCCCAAAGTAACAAAAGCCGCCGCAGATCCCGCCGCAAAAATCAACGACAAAAGCAACGGTTTCTGGCTGTCTTCATCGCCATCTGCAGTTACATAACCAGTCACCAACGGAATATTAGACATCGCACATGGCGTCAGTGACGTAAAAATCCCCGCCGCCAATGCAAAAAATGGTCCAATCCACAAATTCCCCTGTATCATATGAATGATATTTTGTGCAAATGTTTCTAGCATAATCCTTCTCACCTCTATACCTTTTGGGTTCTAGTAAATCATTTTAACCATTTTACACAAAATATGCAACTACAAATTTTTTCTTTTTTATTTAATTTCCTGTTTCAATACTGATTTGATTAAATTGATTTAACAGTGCATCCACATCCAATTCTTCTTTTTCTTTTCCTGCTTTATCAACAATCGCATTTCCTTGGTGCATCATAATCAAACGTTTTCCGTATTCCACCGCATACCGTAAATTATGTGTTACCATAATTGTAGTAAGATTCTTCTCTTTTACCACTTTTCCTGTAAGCTCCATAATCAATTCTGCTGTTTTGGGATCAAGGGCTGCTGTATGTTCATCCAAGATCAAAAATTCTATCGGCGTCATGGTCGTCATCAATAACGCCATTGCCTGCCTCTGTCCCCCTGACAATGAACCGACTTTACTTCCCATCATATCTTCCAATCCAAGTCCCAGCTGGCTTAACATCTCCCGGTAATCATCAATTCTCTTTTTGTTTGTTCCAAACTGAAGTCCGTATGCTTTTCCTTTATTATCTGCCAAAGACATATTTTCCAGAATTGTCATAGACGGACAGGTTCCCATGGCAGGATTTTGATACACGCGGCCGATTTTTCTCTGCCGGACATACTCTTTTTGGTGCGTAATATCTTCTCCATTTAAAATAATTTTTCCTGCTTCTGCTTCCAGACTTCCGCAAATTAAATTCAACATGGAAGTTTTACCGGAACCATTGCTTCCTATCACGGAAATGAAATCACCGTCATGAATTGTCAGATTAAAATCTTTAAACAGACAAACTTCATTGACTGTTCCAATATTATAATATTTATCAATATGCTGTAATTCTATCATGACTTCACCTTCTTTTTACGATCCATGCTGATGATTAAGATAATCAGGAATAACACTGCAGTAATAAATTTCAAATCAGATGCCGGCAGACCAACCTCAATGGCAATGGCAACACAGGCTTTATATAGAACAGATCCAATCACAACCGCAGTGGTTGCTTTCAATAAATTTCCTTTGAATACATTGGTTCCAATGATAACACTGGCAAGACCAATAACAATCGTTCCTGTTCCCATGGAAATCTCAAAAAATCTCTGCTGCTGGCACATTACGCTGCCTGCCAAAGCAACCAATCCATTGGAAATTGCCAAACCGACAATTTTTACAAACCCGCTGTCTTTTGCCAGCGAAGTAACAATGGTTGGATTATCACCGACTGCTCGAAGCAGATAACCGGATTTTGTCTTCATATAAAAATCTAAAAGCACTTTCGCAATCATCATAATAATAAAAATAATAATTACAGTTTTATAGGATGACAATGCTTCCGGAAATAATCCATTAATAAAATCATTATCAAAAACTGACTGATTATTAAATAATGGTACATTGGCACTTCCGCCTGCCAGTCTCAAATTTAATGTATACAATGCTGTCATCATAATAATTCCTGACAGCAAATCTCTAACCTTACATTTTACATGGATCAGCCCTGTACCAATTCCTGCCAAAGCTCCTGCTGCTGTAGACGCAAGCAATGCCAGAAATGGATTCATCTCATTGGAAAGCATCAGTGCTGTCACTGCTGCCCCCAAAGGAAATGTTGAATCTACAGACAAGTCTGGAAAATCCAATATTTTATATGTAATATATACGCCTAGCGCCATGATTGCATAGATAAATCCCTGCTCCAAAACGCCGATGATTAACTGTTCCATTTGTTTCTCCTAATTATTTTGCTGATTCAATCTTATTATAAGTTTCTTTTGCTTGATCCTGCACATCTTCATCAATCGTCATACCGATTTTTTTTGCTGCTGCTGTATTAATAATAACTTCTCCATCTTTGAAAGTTTCATATGCTGTATCTTTTGCTTTTGCTTCCCCTTTGATAATTTTTGCAGCCATTTCTCCGGTTTTTTCTCCTAATTTTACATAATCAAGTCCAACACATGCCACACAACCCAATTTTACCTGTTCTATTTCAGAACCAAACACCGGAATCTTTGCTTCATTCGCTTTTGCAAGATATGTCTGCATATTGCTGACAACCAAGTTGTCTGTTAAGTTTGTGATACAGTCTACCTTTTTTATTAAGCTGTCTGCTGCCATTGGAATATCTGCGGAAGCACTGATTCCCTGCTTTACAATTTCAAAATCATATTTATCTGCCAGGCTTTCATAAACTTCAATTGCTGCTTTAGAATTTGCTTCGTTGGTGCTGTATAAAATACCAATTTTCTTTGCTTTCGGCATCATCTGGCGGATTAATTTTAACTGTCCTTCTACCGGAAGCATATCAGATGTTCCAGTGATATTTCCAATATTTTTGCCGTCTTTATTAACAAATCCTGCTGCTTCCGGAGATGTCACTGCCGTATAAACAACTGGTGTATCGCTGTCTTTTGCCGCATTATATGCACTCTGGGCACTTGGTGTTGCAATGGCACAGATTAAATCTTTCTTTTTGGATGCAAAATTGGATGCAATCTGATTATCTGTTGCTGTATCTGCCTGAGAGTTTTTATAAGTAATTTTTAAATTATCTCCTTCTTTCAGACCTTCATTTTCTAATCCTTTGATAAATCCTTTCCGGCAGTTATCCAAAGAACCATGCTCTGCAAACTGTAAAATTCCTACTTCATAAGTTTTATCTTTGCTTTCTTCCTTTTTACTTCCGCATCCTGTCATCATAGACATTGCCATAACCGCTGCTAATCCTGCTGCTAAAATTTTACTCATTTTTCTCATAATCTTGTTCTCCTTTTATTTTGAATTTATACCTCTGAAATAGAAAAAGCCTCAAGCATCTCTGCTTGAGGCGAAATATCCGCGGTACCACTCAAATTGACATATAAAATGTCCACTCTCATCATATACTATCATATATGCCCACTGTGATAACGGGTTGGGTGCCCGGTGATTCCTACTACTATTTCAAAATCACCCTCGAAAGTCCATTCAACAGGGAAATCATACTGCAATTCCACCACCTGCAGCTCTCTGCAAATCTTTCTGATCCTGCTTACTACTCTTTCTCAACGGTTTCTTTTCTATTTGTTTAAAATCATAATACTTTTCAGAATTGTTGTCAAGAATATTTTCAATTTCAATATTGTATCCTACTTATAAAAAGAATGTCCTTGATAAGTAAACAGCCTTGTAAGGGAACTTTCAAACCACGAAACATTTTTCGGATTTGCCATGGTTTTCTCAACGAAATACAACGCTCCTTCTGAATAATCTTTTCCCTCTAACGCTCTTTTTACACTGTTTTTTGTACTTTGCGTAACATGAACAGAATCATATCTTCCATCCGCAGTTGGTGAAAACTGTACTTTCCCATTTTCCCTTTGAAAAACAACTTTTTCTATGGAATTTGGAAATTCTTTGGAACGAACTCTGTTTAAAATCACATTGGCTACTAAAATCTTACTCTTTTGATCCTTGTCTGTAGCTTCTGCTTCAACAATTCGTTCCAAAATAGCACGTTCTCTTTCTGTTACTATATGATTGGTTCCTGGAATATAAGATGGTCTTTCCTTAATCTGCTTTTCCAGATTAATTTTTGTTACCAGCTGTGCCTGCAGCAGATAATCTCTCTGTTCCTTTAAAAGTTTCGTCTGTACCAGATGTTCCATTTTGTCATTGCTTTCCTTGGGCAGCTGCATAAATTCGCTGGCACAGACTTGTTGACCAAAGCTGCACAACCCGATGGAACATACAATGGCTGCAATTTCTATCTTTTTCTTCAATGTCACATACGCTCCTTTGATATAGTGTATGCAAATTGAAAAAAAATATTCTTACAAATCCTTTAATTATTCTAACATTTTTCCATCTTTTATAACTGTTTTCAACTCCAGGTCTTTATCCCACAATACCAAATCTGCTTTTTTTCCAACAGTAATAGAGCCATACAGTTCATCCACTCCCAGACTTTGGGCTGGATGAATGGTTGCACATGCAATTGCTGTCTCTAATGGAATATCCATTTCTTTCACTGCTGTCCGAACACAATCCGGCAGAGTTGTTACGGAGCCTGCCAATGCACCATCAGATACTAATTCAGCCCGATTTCCCTTCACAGCAACATCCAAACCGCCAAGTGTATACTGTCCGTCCGGCATACCTGCTGCACGCATACTATCACTGATAAAAATCATACGTTCTGCTCCCATCATCCGAAATGCTGTACGCACTGCAGATGGATGGATATGCACCCCGTCACAAATGATTTCTGACATTACATGCGGACTGTCCGCTGCAGCACCAATAACTCCCGGTGCCCGATGGGTAAATGGCGGCATGGCATTATAAAGATGCACCACATGATTTGCCCCCGCATCAAAGGCATCTTTGGCTGTATCATAATCTGCGTTCGTATGGGCTAAAGATACAGATACTTCATCTTTGATTTGAGAAATAAATTCTGCAGCCTTTTCATTTCCTTTTTCTTCTGGTGCAATTCCAATAAATTTCACAAGACCATCTGCAGCCTTTTGAAATTTCTGATAAACTTCCACATCACATGGAATAATATTTCTTGCATCCTGCGCACCTTTCTTTATTTTACTAATAAAAGGTCCTTCCATATTCAATCCTAATAAGTCCGCTCCAGACGCTGTGTTTCCTTCTTCCTGCATCTTTTTATACTCTGCTGCATTTGCAAGAACATCTTCTAACTCCTGCACTGGCAGTGTCATAGTTGCCGGTGCAATCGCTGTTACACCAATGGATGCTTCATATTCTGAAATAACTTCCAATGCTTCTTTCGTCCCGTCACAAACATCATAACCTTGACATCCATGAAAATGTAAATCAATCATTCCCGGCAGGCAATAGCAGCCATTTCCATCAATAATTTCTTCCTTTTCATCATCTACAGAATAAAATTCAGCACCCAAAATGACTTGTTCAATTTTATCAGATTTGGTAATTACAATTCCTTCCGTAAACTTCTTTTCATCTGTATATACTTTTACATTTTTAATGATCATTTCCACTGCCCTCACAGTATTATTTTGGCATTTTGGATAGTGCTGCTTCATCTGCAACCAGTGTTACATCTGGGTGGAGCTGAAGAATAGAACCTGGCACCTCTGGAGTAATTGGTCCGCAAACAGTTGCTCTTACGGCTTCTGCCTTTTCTTCTCCACTTGCTACTAAGAGAATCTTTTTCGCACTTAAAATTGTTCCAATTCCCATAGAATAAGCTTGTTTTGGCACATCCTCTGCAGAAGCAAAGAATCTCTTATTTGCATCAATGGTACTTTCTAACAAATCTACACAATGAACCGCTTTATCAAATGAATCAGATGGCTCATTAAATCCAATATGACCGTTACGTCCAATACCTAATAACTGGAGGTCTGCTCCTCCAAAAGAGCGAATCAGTTTTTCATAACGAACACATTCTGCATCTGGATCTTTGGCAATACCATTTGGAAGATATGTGTTATCTGGATTAATATTTACTTTATCGAATAAATGTTTATGCATGAAATAATAGTAGCTCTGGTCATTATCTTTATCTAAACCTTTGTATTCGTCTAAGTTTACAGATGTTACTTCAGAAAAATCAACGTCACCTTTGTTATACCATTCTACTAATTGAGCATAAATTCCTTCTGGTGAAGAACCAGTTGCCAGTCCTAAAACACAATTTGGTTTCATAATAATCTGTGCTGAAATAATGTTTGCTCCCTGTCTGCTCATTTCTTTATAATCTTTTGCTTTAATAATTCTCATTTTAATCTCCTTTTAATGCTTTCACTGTATCATCATGCATTTCTGCTTTTTTAAATTTATCCTTCTTTACATAGTAAGAATAAATCAAGTCCAACATAATCAAAATCGGAAACTGCGGCGAAATGATATTTCCATAGTTTAAATATTTTAATGAAGGCACCAAAACTATTTCATCACAAAATTCACTGCAATCTTCTCTGTTACGTCCGGAAATCAACACTGTTTTCGCATTTCTTTTTCGTGACTCTTTCAGCATATTTATTACGCCTTCTGTATCACCGCTGATGCTGATTCCAATGACTAAATTCGTTTCTTTTTGGAATACCGCCTGCATTTTCATCATATGCGTATCTTGAATCGAGTTAATATCCACCCCAATTCTCATAAACCGCAGCTCCATTTCCCTGGCAGCAATTCCCGAACTTCCCCTCCCGCATACAAACACTCTGTTTGCTTTGCTTAAATAATCACAAATTTTTTCAATTTGTTCTTCATTTAACAGGCTATAAGTTTTATTCAGTAATTCCTGATATGCGTTCAATACCATTCTGGTATGATTGGCAATGGATTCATTCTTTTCGATAAATGTCTGCTCATATTGATATATAAACTCCCGGTATCCCCGATATCCGCATTTTTGTGAAAATCTTGAAAGTGAAGCCTCTGACACAAACAATCTCTCCGAAATGGATTTTGCTGAGAAATCAACCTGTTCCTGATTTTTCATAAAAAAGTCCGCAATAATCTTCTCCATTGGCGTAAAATTTTCATAATTTGATTCAATCACCGGTACAACAGATTTCACATAATATTCCATATCGTTTCTCCTGTTTATATTACAGAGCTTCTGCGAAAGATTTTGTAATCAACTGCGGTCTTGTAATAATAGAACCTACTACTACACTAAAGGCACCAAGATCAATCACTCTTTTTGCTTTTTGCGGAGTGTTAATATTTCCCTCAGCTATCACACGATGTTTCACACTTTCAACAATCTTCCTTAAAATTTCAAAATCATTTTCTTCTATTTTCAGATTCCTGCTCTGCTCTGTATAGCCTACTAAAGTTGTCCCAATAAAGTCAAACCCAAGTTCATCCGCGTGAATTGCTTCTTCCACTGTAGAACAATCTGCCATCAAAAGTTGATTTGGATATTTATCTTTTATCTGCTGGAAAAACTCATCGATTGTCTGCCCATCCGGTCTAATTGCGCTGGTTGCATCTAAAGCGATAATTTCTGGTTTTACTTCCATCAATTCATCAACTTCTTTCATCGTTGGCGTAATATATACTTTACAATCCCCATAATTACGCTTTACAATTCCTATCACCGGCAAATCCACCTGAGATTGAATCTCTTGAATATCTTCTTTGGTATTTGCACGAATTCCAACAGCACCGCCTTCTTTTGCCGCCAATGCCATTCTTCCCATAATAAAAGAAGAATGTAATGGTTCTTCCGGCAAAGCCTGACAAGATACGATTAATTTTCCTTTTAACTGCTCCACTTTATTGCTCATTCTTGTTACCTCCTTTATCTGCATTATATCCATTTCTGATTTTATTTTCAATACTCTTCACTTATCTTGAAAGAACTTTCATTTTTTCAAAATATTTATCCCTTTAACGATTTATGTTATACAAAAATATATCAAATTATTCCTCTAATCTGCAATTTCTTTCATAATTCACTGCAAAAAAATGCAGTTTATCTCCAAAAAGAAGACAAACTGCTCATAAATACTAAAACTTCTTTCACTTTTATTTTCGTCAAAGGAACTCCCTTGTGAACTACCCATTGTCTAAAGCCAATGGGCTTCCTGCTTCTTAGACCTCGCAGCCTACTATCTCCACAGGCGTTAATTCGGGCAGTCCCTGCCCTATATAGTATTTTTTCTTATGCTATTTGTCTTAATCCCTCTGCCAGTATATTTTTTGCAGCGTTGATATCCCTGTCATGCTTTGTACCGCAGACAGGGCATTCCCATTCTCTTACTGACAAATCTTTGGTTTCCGGATTTTGATACCCGCAAACAGAACATATCTGACTGCTGGCATAATATGTATCTATTTTGATATATTCCCTTCCATTCCATTTTGACTTATATTCCAGCTGCCTGGTCAGCTCATGCCATGATACATCTGATATTGCTTTCGACAGATGATGATTCTTTATCATATTCTTTATCTGTAAGTTTTCTGAAACTATCACTTGGTTTTCGCTGATAATCTCTTGTGATACCTTATGCAAATAATCTTTTCTCGTATTTCCGATTTTCTCATGGCATATTGCGATTTGTTTCTTTGCCTTATAATAATTCTTGCTGCCCTTTTCCTTATTCGCCAGCTGCCTTTGCAGCCTTGCTAATTTTCTCCCATATTTCTTTATTGTCTTTGGATTTTCGTACTTTTTCCCATCTGATGTAATGCATATATCCTTTATTCCCAAATCCAATCCTATCGTTTGATTTGTGTGCGGTAATTCTTCCCTCTCTGTTTCTACCAGTATTGACACATAGTATTTTCCACTTGGAACCTGCGATACTGTCGCTGATTTTATCTGACCACAGAACTTTCTGTGCAGCTTTGCCTTTACTTCTTTTAATTTTGGCAGTTTTACTTTTCCTCTCTTAAAATCTACACTTATATTACTATTGGTGAAGTTGGTTGTATAGGATTTATGATTATCATGTTTACTCTTAAACTTTGGATAGCCTGCATATTCTTTGAAAAATTTCTGATAGGCAGAATCCATGTTGTAAATTGCATTCGTCAGAGCAAACTTATCCACTTCCTTCAGCCATTCATAGGCTTTCTTTAATTCCCTGTTGCAGTAATTGTTGCAGTCTGTTTTACTGACTGGCTTTTTCTCCTGCTCATAAGCCTCTTTTCTATACGCAAGTGTCTGGTTATATACAAAACGGCAGCAACCAAAAGTTTTTCCTATCTGTACTTTCTGCTCATTATCGGGATATATCCTGTATTTATATGCTTTCAGCATCCACTGCCGCCACCTTTCTATCCTTGGTTTTCTATGTATTTCCGAAGCATTTCTTCTGAAACATTCCCCACACTACAAGCAAAGTACCCGTCTGTCCAGAAAGTGTGTTCCTTCCAAAACTGTTTTCGTAAATAATCTGGGTATCTTTCCCAAATATGATATGTCGTATAACTTTTCGTCAGATTTACGATTTTACTAATGGACACCGTCTAAAGCCAGTGGGATTGCTGTAACCCTATTTCAATCTTTTTCCAATCGCATTACTGTTTTTACTTCTTTACGATCAATGAATATATGATTGTTCCAAGACATATAAAATATATCAAAATAAAATATTCTAAACTTATTGTCAGCACTTCACGTCTTACTAAAATCATCCACAAGACTATAGGAAATACCACCGCTGCAAAACAACCTATTCTTATCCTTAATTCATGCTTATATGTTTTTATATTTTCTGCTGCGATAGGAACAAATATGCCAATCAAACCATAAAATACACACTTCAATATAAAACTATACAGTAAAATATTTCCTGAAGTATTCATCCCTAAGGTTTCCAAAGAACTTATCAAAAAGCATAAAATATATGCGATTACCAGACTAAAAATCGAAATATATTTTTTCATAACAACACCCTCCTCTTAGTTGTGAAATTTTTAAATAATCAATAATCTTGTCTTTCATCTCTTATCTTTATGCCAATATAATAATATATAAACGGCACTGCTTAATGCTGCTCCACTTAGAATTGGCAAGATTATATCTGAATCAATAAATCCAATCACACGCCCTATAACGATTACAAAAATTGTAATCACAATACATCTAAGTAACACTTTTTTTAAATTCATTTTTTCCCTTTCCTAATAAATTATAGTTACCATGTTAATATCGAACTTTTTTTCGTTTGTATTTTAGTTTGACCTGTTGAATAATCTTTCTTTTTACTTGCCGTCATTTTACGTTTTAATTCATACTGTGGAATAGCATTTCCATTTTTATCAAATTTTGTAGGACCTATAATACGATAATAATATAAATATCTAAAATACACATTACAAACATCTGTATTACTAAAATAATATGAAGCATAAGCAGCTACGGCAGCAGTTATAATTAACTTTGGTGATGGAATTTTTGTTGTCAACCATGATGTCATACCTGCCGAAAATGGCAATTATGTTTATATTATATATTACCAATCTCTATTGTCAATAATATAAATTATTTATGTTAATTTTTTATATTATCGCAATAGAATTGTAATATACCTATTTTAATTTTTATCATATTGAAATTGCTATATTACGGTCATATTAACTATGAGTTTCCTATGCAGCAAAAAAGACACATACCTTTTTTGGTATATGCCTCTTATATTTCATATGTTTAGCCAGCCGATAAGCCGGGTTCTGTCGTTGAATGGCCATCTATCTCGACTTACTGTTGCCAGCAAGCTCCAGCGACCCACCTGAAAACAAATCGGGCCAATTTATCGTTTTCGTTTCGGTCTTGCTTCGGATGAGGTTTACATATGCCCTGTCTGTTACCAGCCAGGCGGTAAGCTCTTACCTTACCTTTCCACCCTTACCATATTCATGGCGGTTTATTTCTGTTGCACTAGCTTGAGGGTTGCCCCTACCGGACGTTATCCGGCATCCTGCCCTGTGAAGCCCGGACTTTCCTCACCATTTCCCTTTCGTCTGAAACGGCGCGGCCATTTGTCTGACTAAACACAAACGTCATCATAACATACCTTATCATTTGACGCAAGTAAAATTATGTCTGAAAACAGCTGCCTCCGATAAATTCCCTTAATATCGATGTCTTTGGAATATCTTCGCTTTTAATATTCAAAAAATAATCAAGAAAATTCAACAAACGTTTTGCCTCCTGATATTCCGGACAATCCTGAGGCACTGCAAATAGCAACGGTTCTGCATATTGTTTTAATACTGCCAATTCATAAATCTGAGAAGAATTAAACATCATATCGGCTTCTTCCTGATATGGAAAAATATTATTTTCTTCTCCTTCTCTTACAGAATCCCATCTGGCAATGGTTGCACGTGCATCGTTGCCTCTGTGCATGGCATCTCTGACGATTCTCCTTAACAAACGTCCATCTGAACTCGGGATACGATTATGTTCATCCAAATTAATCTGGCTCAACGCACTGACATAGATTTTATATTTGCTTTCATCCGGAAGATTTTTGGATAACATTCCATTCAATCCATGAATCCCTTCAATCACTAAAATATCATTTTTGCCAATTTGCAATTCATGCCCGTTGTACTCCCGCTTTCCTGTAATAAAATTATAATTCGGCATTGATATTTTCTCGCCTTTTAACAAAAGATTCATATGCTTTGCAAACAATTCTACATCCAAAGATGCAATGGTTTCAAAATTGTAATTGCCAAATTTATCTTTTGGCGACTTCTCCCGATCATAAAAATAATCATCTAAAGCAATGGGATGTGGTTTTCTTCCGGCAATCTCCAGCTGAATGGAAAGGCGGTGGGAAAATGTTGTTTTTCCAGAAGAAGAAGGTCCTGCAATCAATACAATTCGTTTCTTTTCCTGCACGATTTCATCTGCAATATCAGATAAAAGTTTTTCTTGAAGTCCTTCCTGTAAAAGGATTAAATGATTGGTATCCCCTGCTGTGATGACCTCATTTAAAGCACCAACGGTATCAACTCCCAAGGTTCTGCTCCATTCTCTGGAACGCTGCATCACCCGAAATAATTTTGGCTGCGGCTCAAAACGTTCAATCCGTTCTGTCTGATGCCTTCTTGGAATCTGAAGAATGATTCCATCTTGATAAGATGATACCAAAAATGTTTTGATATAGCCTGTAGACGGTGCCATATATCCATAAAAGTAATTATCATAACCATCCAATGAATAAATATTCGTCCTTGATTCCCTGCGGAATCGAAACAGCCGCTGTTTTTCCTGCAATCCAACACTCTCAAAATACTTTCTTGTCTGATGCGTATCCATAGACTTTTTCTCAATTGGCAGATCTGCTTGATAAAGTTCCTGCATTCGTTTTTGAATTTTCTCTGTAATCTGTTCTGTTACTTTTGTTCCTTCCATCATAACTTCACAAAATGTACTATTTCCTATGGAATAATTGATAGCAATATGATCTGCTGCTCCTTCTCCAAGAATATCTTCACAAGCCTTTAAGAACATAAACATTGCCGTTCTCTTATATGTCATGTATCCTGCCTGTTCTTCTAAAGTTACAAATCTTATATAACAGTCTTTTTGCATCTTGTGATACAGCTCTTTCAATTTTCCGTCTGCATATGCTAAAAGAATCACCGGTTCTTCCGGCTTCTGAACCATCTTCGCAAGCGTTTCTAAAGTTGTTCCTTTTTCCAATTCGTAGATTGTCTGGTTTACTGTAACCCTTATCATTTATATCACCCCTTTCTAACCTCCTGATAGAAATTATGTTTTAATCTGCAATTACATGATAAGGACTGCCCGCCTCGTAAGAAATAACTTCACAGTCTTGCAGCCTCTCTTTTAAAAATTCTTCCATATCATGAATGAATACCTGCTCTAAACCATAATGCCCGGCATCAATCACACACAATCCCATGTCCATGGCATCCAACCCTTCATGGTGTCCAAAATCCCCTGTAATTAAAACATCTGCACCCTTGTTAACAGCATTTTGAATCATACTCCGCCCGGAACCCGGCACCATTGCAATTCTTTGAACCTTTTGTTCTGGATTTCCATAAATCATCACTGCCTCTAATTGAAAAGCTTCCTTCACTGTTTTCGCATAATCTTTCAAAGCAGCTGCTTCTTTCAGAGTGCTGATAAACCCAATTCCCTTTTTCTGAGCCTGCATATCCGGACATGATGATTCTTCCACAGCCTCTTCTATTGGAAGAGATAATTTTTCAGCTGCTGCACTGCACATACGGCACACATCATAGTTGGTATGCATTCCATAACAGCAGATGCCATTGCGGATCAATTTCAATAACTTCCTCTGAAGAAAATCGTCACTGGTACATTTCTGGATTTTTGAAAAAATCACCGGATGGTGCGCCAAAATAAAATCAACGTCTTCTTTTATGGCAGTTTCTGCCGCCTCATTGGTAATATCCAATGTCACTAAAATTTTTTTTACTTCCTGCTCCTTATCCCCTACAAGAAACCCCGGATTATCCCAAGACTCTGCAGCACATATTGGAACTTCCCGTTCTAATAGATCAATCAATTCCCTACATTGCATAATATCCCAGCGCCTCCCTTATGTTTTCAAGCATGGTTTCTACTTCTTCTTTTCTCTTTTTGATATGCTCTTTGGATTCATCAGTTAAAGTTTTTCGTATTTTTGCATATTTCTGATATTCCAAATCCAAATATTCCAGCAGTACCAAATGCTGATCCAATAAAAGATTCCTGCCAAATTGATAAAAGCATTCTTTTTCATAGACTTCTTTTCCATGAACTGCTCTCATAATAACATAATATTTCCCATCTTCTTTTAACATTTCTTCTTCCAAAATCCGAAATCCGTGATTATGAAGAAAATGCCGAACCTTTTCCAAATGTGACTGAGGAGATAAAATCAATTCTTTCACAGAAAACAATTTCTCTGCATCCTGCTCTAAAATCCGAACCACTAAGTCTCCTCCCATACCAGTAATTACAACAGAATCAACTTCCTCCACAGGAAGTTGATTCAATCCGTCAGAGAGAATACAAGTAATTTTATCCCCTGCATGGCTCTCTGCAATATGTTGTTTTGCACGATTCAACGGTTCTTGATTCACATCCATCGCATATGCTTTTGGACACCATCCTGTCTCCGTTAAATAAATCGGTATGTATCCATGGTCCGTTCCAATATCAGCTGCACAATAATCTTTGGTTACAAAAGAAGCAATTGTTTTTAAACGGTTTGATAATTCCATTTCTACACCTTAATCTAAATAATCTTTTAATTTTCTGCTGCGGCTTGGATGTCTCAACTTTCTCAGAGCTTTCGCCTCAATCTGACGAATACGTTCTCTGGTTACGTTAAATTCCTTTCCAACTTCTTCTAAAGTTCTTGCTCTGCTGTCATCCAATCCAAATCGAAGACGCAGCACTTTCTGTTCTCTTTCGGTAAGTGTTCCTAAAACTTCATCCAGCTGCTCTTTGAGCAATGTAAATGCTGCTGCATCTGCCGGTACTGGAACATTATCATCTTGAATAAAATCTCCAAGATGGCTGTCTTCTTCCTCCCCGATTGGAGTCTCCAAAGATACCGGCTCTTGAGAAATTTTTAAAATCTCCCGTACTCTTTCTACCGGAATATCCATTTCTTCTGCGATCTCTTCCGGGGATGGCTCCCTTCCTAATTCCTGCAGCAATTGTCTGGAAACACGAATTAATTTGTTAATGGTTTCTACCATATGAACCGGGATACGGATCGTTCTTGCCTGATCTGCAATGGCTCTTGTAATTGCCTGGCGAATCCACCATGTAGCATAGGTACTAAATTTATATCCTTTCCGGTAATCAAATTTTTCTACTGCTTTAATAAGTCCCAGATTTCCTTCTTGAATCAAATCTAAAAACAGCATACCGCGTCCTACATAACGTTTTGCAATACTGACTACCAGACGAAGGTTTGCCTCTGCCAGTTTTTTCTTAGCAGTTTCATCTCCTTCTTCCATACGCTGTGCCAGTTCAATCTCTTCATCCGCACTAAGAAGCGGAACCTTTCCGATTTCTTTCAGATACATACGAACTGGGTCTTCAATACTGATCCCATCTGGTACAGCAATTTCTGTTTCCTCTTCCAGATTATCATCCAGATCATCATTGTCATCTTCCACTGCTGATAAAGTCAGTACATCAATGCCGTTTTGCTCCAGATAATCATAAATTGCCTCCATCATATCGGAAGTCAGCTTCATGTTCTTAAAATAAGTTTCAATCTGCGCATACTCCAGAAAATTCTTATTCTTTTTTCCTAATTCTACTAATCCAGCCAGTTTTTCACTGAATTGTTCCATTGTACCTTCCATAATTCGTCCTTTCTTCTCTTCCCTATTCTAACCAAACTATATCGAAATATGCAGTTTCGCCAATCTGCCCTTTTCCTTAATCAATTCCTGCCATTTTAATATATCATTGGTTGCATTCATCTGTTGTTCAATGCTGTCTTCTTTGACACGACGGACAATATCCGTCAATGCTTTATCATTATCCTCCGGTGAAGGTGCCATTTTTAATGTCGTATTAAATAACTCTGCAATCTTTTTTTGATCCTCCAAGTCTGTATACTGATTCATAATTTTGGCTGGAATGACTTTCTGTTCTTTCCTATATTGTTCAAAAAGCATCAATGCCGCACCATGATAAATCGGCTCATAAAAATCATCCGGCCCAATCAGATCTTGAAGTTTTTCAAATAATACCGGTTCATTGACAAGCCAGGTCAGCAATAGTTTTTGCGGCTGTTTTCTTTTGTCTTCCTTAATTTCTTCTTTTGGAACACTTCTTTCTTCCCGCTTTGCTCTCTGATTTTCCTGCCTTTGTATATAACCGCTGGTTCCATAATAATCTACCAGCTCTGAGAATTCCTTTTGTCCCATGTAATATTCTCTGGAAACCGCCTCAATATAATTCTTTCTTTCCAAAGGTTCTGCAATTCCTGCCAGAAGTTTGGCGGCCTCATGCTGAAATTTTGTTTTATCCTCTGGATCATCTTGATTATATTTTCCTGCCAGTACCTTTATTTGGAACATAAAGCTGCTCATTGCTTTTTTGATGCGCTCTTCTAATGCCTCTCCTCCAAGTCCCTTAATGAACTCATCCGGATCTTTATACGGTGTCAAATCCAAAACCCGGACTGTAAGTCCTGCATCTTTTAAAATCGGTATTGCTCGAAGAATCGCTCTTTGTCCTGCCTCATCACTGTCAAAGGATAGAATCACATTTTCTGTATACCGCCGAAGCAGTGTTCCATGTCCGCTGGTAAATGCCGTTCCCAGCGCCGCAACCGCATTGGTAAACCCTGCCTGATGCATAGATATCACATCCATATATCCCTCACAAAGAATGATTTCTTTCTTCCGGGAACTTCTGGCAAAATTCAATCCATAAAGATTCCGGCTTTTATCAAACAGCTTGGTCTCTTTGGAGTTTAAATACTTCGGTGTTCCATCTCCCATAACACGCCCGCCGAATCCAATAACACGGTTATTGACATCCACAATCGGGAACATGACACGATTCCAAAACTTATCGCTTCCACCCCTTCGTTCATCAATATTTACCAATGCAGAATCCTTCAATTCTTCATCACTGTATCCTTTACTTTTTAAAAAACGATACAAATCATCACTATAAATATCTGCATAACCAAGTCCGAACCTGCGTATCGTCTCATCTGTGATTCCACGGTTTTTTAAATAAGCAAGACCTTTTTCGCCTCTTTTTTGATGCAGCAGATAATAGAAGTAATTGGCTGCCAGTTTATTCATTTCCCGGAGTCTGGCTTTTTCATCCATCTGCCGTTTGGCTTCGTCATCCAATTCTTCCTCTGGCAGTTCCATACCTGAACGCTCTGCCAAAAACCTGACAGCTTCTGGAAATGAAAAATTCTCATATTCCATCAGGAATGTAAAAATATTTCCTCCGGCTCCACAGCCAAAACAATAATACATCTGCTTGTCCCTGCTGACAGAAAAAGAAGGAGATTTTTCATTATGAAAAGGACACAATCCAAAATAAGAACTGCCCTTTTTCTTTAGCGGTACATATGTGGAAATCAAATCTACGATGTCATTACGGCTTCGCACTTCTTCTATAATGTCTTCCCCATAAATCATGCTTGTCCCTCCTTCAAAAGTTCTCTCCATATATATTATTCTACATTTTCTCCTTTATTCCTTTTTATTTTTTCATTTATTTTTCAATCCAAAATTTGGGTATATATATTTCTTTATATGTTTCAATGGCAAAATGATCTGTCATCCCTGCGATATAATCGCAAACTGCCTGCTCTTTTGTCTCTCCCTCTTCTTCCATTCTGAAAAGACTATATTTCGGCAGCTGATCAATATGATACAAATAATACTCATACAGCGGTTCAATAATATGGTCAACTTTTTGTTCTTCTTTTTTTGTATTCTGATCCTGATACACACGCTGGAACATAAACCGGCGCAGTCCAAACATTGCTTTGTGTACTTCTTTAGACATTAAAATATCATTTTTGCCTTCACTCTGATTCACAATATCCAAAATCATTGTATTCATTCGTTCTCTAACCGTATATCCTAAAACTTCCGTATATTCCTTTGGCAGATCATCTTCGGTAATCACTTTTCCACGAATGGAATCGTCAATATCATGATTTATGTATGCAATCTTATCTGCCAGACGGACAATTTTCCCTTCCAACGTAGAAGGATTACTGGCTGTCGAGTGATTTTCCATACCGTCCAGCACTTCCCATGTAAGATTCAATCCTTTCCCATTCTTCTCCAAACATTGTGCCACCCGGACACTTTGTTTGTTGTGGCGGAATCCCAGAGGATTCATCTCATTTAATACACGTTCTCCGGCATGTCCAAAAGGTGTATGTCCCAAATCATGCCCCAATGCAATTGCTTCTGTCAGCAGCTCATTCAAATTCAAAGCTCTGGCAATCGTTCTGGCATTTTGGGATACTTCCAAGGTATGCGTCAGTCTGGTGCGGTAATGATCCCCTTTGGGTGCTAAGAACACTTGTGTTTTGTCCTTTAAACGGCGAAAAGCCTTACAATGCAGTATGCGGTCACGATCTCGTTGAAAACAAGTTCGGATTTCACACTCCACCTCAGGCTTCTTTCTTCCTTTTGTATCGACACTCAATGATGCATAAGGACTTAACAATATTTTTTCTGATTGTTCCTGCTTTTCTCTAATATTCATCCACAGACCCTCCTGACCATACGAGTTTGCCATTTTTCACACAACGCTGCTACTGGATGATATCAGTTTCCATAACAGAAAGTGCATCCAGTGATATTTTCATTATATCCTTTATTTCCTCCACTGTCATGGATAAATATTCTGCTAATTCTTCTGCTGTCGGCTCTCTGCCAAGTTCTTTGGAAAGATAAGTAGACGCATCATCCAGACGGTTGGCTTTCATTGCCATCTGTTCTCCCACACTATCTGAACCTTTCTGTAAGGCAATAGCATTTAACATGGCTTCTTCGATATTTTTTCTGGCATGACGCAAAAATCCTTCTTCATCATTTCCTTCATAAGAATCCATAGCTTCTAAAAGACCAATATTTCCCTCTTGAATCAAATCTGCAAATAAAACTCCTTTGCCCTTGTGATTCCTTGCAATTTCTACCACAGCAGGCAAAAGACATTCAATCATCTGCTGGCTGCTGCCATTTCCTTCAAACCATGCCTGAAGCAGTGCTTTTTGTTCTTCTTCTCCCGGCATCTCCATATTCTTTAACTCTTCTTCATAGAACATAACTGCTGCACTTTCTTCCGATTCTTCTAAATCATCCTTCTGGGCAGCAGTTTTTTCGTTATCTTCATAACCAATCACACGAATTCCTGCTTCTACATAACTGTCAAGCAGCAGTTTCTTGGCTTCTTCATTTAAAGAAAAGTCACTAAAATATGTAAGAAGTTCTTCTTTACTGATTTGATTGCCATTGGTTTTTGCAACCGCCAGCATTTCTTCCATTGCTTTTAAAAATGCATTTTTATCCATTTTATCTCCTTATTTCAAAAAAGCAAAATAGCCGATTACAAGAATACCAAGGATGATTCTGTAAACACCAAATGCTTTAAAGTCATTCTTTTTAATGTATCCAAGTAAAAATTTAATAGCAATAATAGACACAAGGAAAGAAACCAGCATTCCTGTAATCAATACTGCTGCTTCCACCCCAGTGAAATGGAGGCCGAATTTTAATATTTTCAAAAGGCTCGCCCCAAACATCACAGGAATTCCAAGAAAAAAAGAAAATTCCGTTGCTACAGTTCTAGAACATCCAATTAAAATTCCCCCAAGAATCGTCGCTCCAGATCTGGACGTTCCCGGAATTAAAGCCAGTACTTGAAATACACCAATTACAAATGCCATCGGATATGTCATTCGTCCTAAATCATCCATCGGTCTTCGTCTGTTCTTTTTATTCTTATTCTCAATCAAAATAAATAAAATACCATAAATAATTAACATGGCAGCAACTACCGGCGGATTATATAAATGTGCATCCAGCCAGTCATCCAGCAGAATTCCAATAACTGCCGCTGGAACAACCGCCAAAACCACTTTTGTCCAAAGAATCATCGTATCTCCCTTTTCCCTGCGGTTCTTTTTTGGGGAAAATGGATTTAATTTATGGAAATATAAAACAACCACTGCCATAATTGCTCCAAGCTGAATGACTACATTAAACATTTCCATAAATGCCTCGGACATATTCATCTTGATAAATTCATCTGCAAGAATCAAATGTCCGGTACTGCTGATTGGAAGCCACTCTGTAATTCCTTCAATAATACCTAAAATAACTGTTTTTATTAATAGTATAATATCCATAATACTCTCCCTTATAAAATGATAAAGAAGGGCGGTTAGGAATTCCTAATCACCCTTATCTTTTCGTTTTCTATTTTATTCTTCTGTCTCTTCATCTCCAAGAATTGTAACTTTTTCCTGTCTTAATTCTTCAACCGCTGTAGACAATGGTTTTTCTTCATCTGCCTCTTCTACCAAAGGCATATCTCCTGCAATGATCTGTCTTGCACGCTTTGCACTGGCAAGTACCACAGAATAACGGCTGGAAATTACCTTTTCGTTTTCACTGTCTCCGTTAATGACTTTCATTAATTCTGTATATGATGGATGTAACATAATATTCCTCCTATAATTCATTTAGACCTTTTTTTGTTTCTTCAATAAACTCCAGATTATTCTCCAGCAGACACTCTTTTGCCTGAACAATGGCATGAACCCGGTCTACGCACTCTTCTAAATCATCATTGATGACAATATAATCATATTTTGACATATCTTCGGATTCTTCCTTTGCACGGCACAGTCTCTTATGTATCACTTCTGCTGATTCTGTACCTCTGCCTACTAAACGCTCCTGAATCGCGGCAGCGCTCGGTGCTGTGATAAAAATCAGCAATGCATCTTTATACTGTTCTTTTATATGAAATGCACCCTGCACTTCAATCTCTAAAATAACATTATGCCCTGCGGCAAGTTCTTCTTCTACAAACTTGCGGGGAGTTCCATAATAATTATCAACATACCTAGCATACTCTATAAACCCATTATAATCAATAAGATTCTTAAATTCTGCTTCTGATTTAAAGAAATATTCTCTTCCATCTTCTTCCCCAGCCCGTGGCTTTCTTGTGGTTGCGGAAATAGACAGGCTGTAGCCGTATTTTGCTACCAGCCTTTTGGCAACTGTCCCTTTGCCAACACCGGAAAATCCGGAAAGAACCAATAATGAACCTTTTTTTTCCATCTTTGTTCCCTTCTCTTATTCTATATTCTGGATCTGTTCTCTTACTTTTTCAACATTCGTTTTTAATTCAATTGCGTGATCAGAAAGTGCAACATCACTGGATTTTGATAAAATTGTATTTGCTTCGCGGTTCATCTCTTGTGCCATAAAATCCAGCTTCCTTCCGATGCTTTCATCTGACTCTAATACATCTCTCATAGAACAGATATGGCTTTTTAACCGCACAATTTCTTCATCTACGGCAATCTTATCTGCATACAGCGTAACTTCTGCTGCAATACGGTTTTCTTCTATTACAGAATCCTCTAAAAATTCTTTCACTCTATCTTCCAGCTTCTTCCGGTATTCTTTCACAATATCCGGAGAACGTGTTTCAATAAAGCAGACATCTTCTTCCATCTGTGCAAGTTTCCCAAGGAGATCTGCCTTTAAATTTTTTCCTTCAATCGTTCTGGTTTCTATAAAACAATCCGCAGCTTCTCTTAACGCCCCCTCAATCAAAGACCACCACACTTCTTCATCCTGTGGTTTTTCTTCAATAGAAACTACTTCTGGAAATCTTGCCAAAGATGCTGCCGTAATATCCATTTCAATTTGAAACTCTTCCTGCATCTTTCGAAAAACTTCCATATATTCGCGGGCCATCTCTTGATTATAATGAAGTCCCACTCCTGTCTCTGATAAATCTTCAAAAGATACATAAATATCTACTTTTCCACGGCTTACATATTCCTTCATAATATTTCGGATGTCAGCCTCAAACATTGTAAACTTCTTGGGAAGTTTTAAAGACAAGTCACAATATCTATGATTCACGGATTTCATCTCTACTGTAACTTTCTGGTTATTGGCGTTGGACATCTCCCCATGTCCAAACCCTGTCATACTCTTTATCATAAGATCATCCTTCTTCTATCTAATCCATTCGGTTTCCCAAAATTTCGATTTTGCCAATGCACTTTATTATACGCAAATATGCTCTTTTCGTCAATGCTGCGGCTAAGTAATTTTTTTGGAAATCAACAGTTTCTGCAGACATTCCAAATAATGCAGAACCATCCCCTGTTTTAAAGGAACAAAATATCCAATATCTAATTCCTCATATTTAAAATGCTTCGGCCCGCCTTCTTTTCCCCGGTTCCAATACTCCATCGTCTCATCAAAAGACATAAAATAGCAGGCATGACGATTTGTAAAGTAAAGCAGCAGAAAACTAATTCCGCCTTGTTCTTCAAACTGTCTCATAAATTCAATCTGATGTTCATGAATATTCTGCAGTGGAAACACATCTGTTGCACACTCTTTCGCATCAAAACAAACTGGGATTCCCTGCACCACACCTATGTAATCTACCGTGCTTTTCTGGTCAAAATATGCCAATGTAATATGCCTTTTCTCTTTATCAAATCGAACCGGCTTAATGGAAGTTGGTATTTTCTGAACCAATGCCAGCTTCTGCTGCCGGTATTTTTCATTCGTATAATTAATCAGATCCTCAAGAACCGACCCTCGAAGCCCTTTCGTATTCCAGCTTCCCATTATAAGCCTCCAAACAATTCATTTTTTATTTTCTGAAACTCTTTGGGCAGAGGTGCCTTTATCTGTTTCCCTTCCAGCTCTCTGCATCCTTCCATCACTGCCGGAAATCTCAACTCTGCACAATGCAGCAATTGATAATTCAAACCAAATTTTCTTTTCGCCCATTCATTGATCTTCCGGTCTCCATATTTAAAATCACCTAACAATGGATGCCCAATGCTTGCTAAATGCGCACGAATCTGATGAGTTTTTCCAGTCATCAATTTCACTCGAAGCAGCGTAAAATTTCCCTTGGAAATCAAAGGTTCATATCTTGTTTCAATCCATGCACCTCTCTCCCTTTGGTTTTTTGAAACAGATACTGTATTATTTTGATGATTTTTTACCAAAAACCCCGATATCGTATGGCTCTTCGTAATCCTTCCTTTGACAATGCATACATAATATTTGTCAATGGTACGCTCCTTCAACATCTTTGCCATTGTCTGAAGTCCTTCTAATGAAATACCGCCAATGACAATTCCTGTCGTATTTCGATCCAAACGATTACATATGGATGGAGTTACCATTTGTAAATCCTTTTTGGAAAGGAAGCCTTTTTGGACAGCATAAGGAGTAATCTGTTCATTCATTGAAGTATCCGATGGTTTTGCTTTTTGTGACAAAACTCCCCAAGGCTTATTGATCATCAACACATTGGAATCTTCATAAATCACATCCAATGGCATCTGCTGTTTTGGCACTTTTACTTCTTTACGGAATTTTTCAATGGTGTCTTCCGAAAGATACAATTGTATACTGTCTCCTTCTGCCAGTTTTTCATTTCCCGATGCCTTTTTCCCATTCAATTTTATATTCTTTTTTCTCAGCATTTTATATAAAAAACTTTTCGGTGCTTGATTCAAGTATTTCCCAAGCAATTTGTCAAAACGCTGTCCTTCTTCTTTCGATGTCACATGCATTTCTCTCATACGATACCTTCTAGTGAATAAATTTTATCATCAGTTCTTCTGGACAAATTCTGCTAAAGATTCTCACCAATTTCATCGCGATTCCATAAACAGAAACTGCTTTCTTGCTTTTTCCATCTTTCAATGCCTTGCAAACAACCTTCTTCGGATCTGCCATCACAAACTTTTTATAAAATTTCATTTCTTCATGTTTGTATGCAGTATCAAAAAATTCTGTTTTCACCGGTCCCGGGCAGACAGCGGTCACTTTTATACCTTTGCCGCTTAGCTCCTGACGAAGTGCCAGCGTAAAACTTAATACATAAGCCTTCGTTGCCGCATAAACAGAAAATCCCGGCTGTGGACAAAATGCTGCCGATGACGCAAACTGATAAATCTGTGCCCCGCGTCCCATATATGGCAGTACTATATGTGTCATTTTCGTCAATGCATTGCAGTTAAGTTCCACCATACCGTCAATTTCTTCTTCCGAAAGTTTTTCAAAACATCCGGAAATCCCAAACCCTGCACTATTGACAAGAATACCGACTCTCGGTTTCTCTTTTTCCAATGTTGTTTTTAGGATTTCATAACTTTTTTTCTCTTTTAAATCCAGTGCAAAAAAACGAATCGGAACATTTTGCACCTGTTTTGTTAACTTCTGCAAACGTTCCTTCCTTCTTGCAATTACCCATATTTCCTCTAAAGATGGATATTTTCTGCTTATTTGAACAATCAGTTCTTTCCCCATTCCTGAGGAAGCACCTGTTACAATTGCAATTTTTTTCATGTTCTGCTTCTCCAGACCTCTCAAAGTATTTTACAGTTTTTGATAAGTTCCATTTAAAATATCATAATAAGATTCTATGTAATAATCTGCAATTTTTAATTTTTCATTTATGGAACGTTCAGAATATGAATCTTTCACCGCACAAGTTGTCATATTGGCACGCTTTCCCGCCATTAAACCATAAGGAATATCCTCAAACACCAGTACAGTTTCCGGTGCTGCATGCAGTTGCTCTGCCGCATGTAAATATACATCCGGTTCCGGCTTTCCCTTCGGTACTTCATCTGATGTGCAAATATATTCAAACGCATCCATAATTCCATTGGCACGAAGACACGCCTTGGTAAGCTCTCTGGAATTACTGGTTGCAATCCCTAAAGGCAAATCTTTTTCTTTTAAAAATGAAATAAATTCTTTCACTCCTTCTTTTAACGGAATTTCATGTATATACATTTGGGCTGCCATCTCATTCCAGGTCTCCATGATTTCTTCAATTGTAAGCGGAAGAGGAAAATGTTCTTTAAAATACACTGCAGTTTCATAAAAACTATAGCCCTCCAAGGCATCATTTAATCCTTTCGGAACCGTCAAGCCATATTTCCCAAGAAATCGAACATCAATTTCTTTCCAAATCCACATGGAATCTACCAATGTTCCATCCAAATCAAAAATCACTGCTTTTTTATCTGTCAGCATGTTTCCTCCTTCAGTTTTTGAATCTCATCATTAGAAAGTTTTCGATATTTTCCTAAAGGAAGTGTTTCATCCAGAGAAAGACTTCCCATAGATATACGTTTCAAATATAAAACTTCACTTCCCACTGCTTTCATCATCCGTTTTATCTGATGGAATTTTCCTTCGGTAATTGTTATCAGAACTTTGGATTCTTCCTGCCGGCTGTCTATGATTTCAAGAACCGCCGGCTTGGCAGTTTCTCCATTTCCAATGGGAACTCCCTCAGAAAAGGCATTCACTGCTTCTTGTCCAATCTTTCCCAATACTTTAGCAAAATAAGTCTTTTCTACATGTTTTTTGGGTGATAAAAGATTATGAGCCAGCTCTCCGTCATCTGTCAAAAGTAATAATCCTTCTGTATCTTTATCTAAACGTCCTGCCGGAAACAATTTCTCTTTATAAGATTCCTTGATCAAATCTATCACCGTCCGTTCCTGCCGGTCTTTGGTCGCAGAAATCACTCCTGCCGGTTTATGAAGCATCAAATAATGAAATTCTTCAAAAAAAAGTTCTTTTCCATCCCATAAAACTGTATCTGTTTCCGTCTGTATTCTCTGATCGGATTTTTTTACTGTTTTTCCTTCAATTTGAATTCTTCCCTTTTTCACAAGTTCTTTTGCTTCTTTCCTGGAAATGTCCAGACAGGCACATAAAAACTTGTCCAGCCGCATCGTCTTTTCCATTACAGCCATCTCCAACTAGAGGCATATTTATTTTTCATTCTGCCTTTTTTTATTTTTCCCCATCCAAGCGGAAACTGATTCATTCCAATCAGATATATCCCTTCTTTTGGGGTATCCACATTTAACGTTTCACATTTTAAATACCGGATTGTCCGCTCATCCTCTGTATCAAAAGACACATAATTTTTAAATTCCTCTGCTGAAAGTGCTGCTGCAAATGACTGGCTTGGCTCAAACCTTCCTTTTTTCATTTCACCGAGAAATAACCCTTTGCGCAAAATCCGAACTCCTGAAATTTCCGGTAAATCTTCCTCTAAATAAAATAATTTTCCCTGATGTTCCCGTACATGGTTCCAATCAATTTTCATAGTACAGTTTTCAAAAAATTCTTTTGTCTCCGGTGTCAATTTCGGTCTTCGTATCTTTTCGTAAGAAACTTCCGATTCTTCTCCCGGTTCTTTTTGAAGCAGTGCCAAAAAATGTCCTTCTCCCTTAATCTTATGCGGCCATAAACGAATGCAATGCTTTACATCCTCTCTTCCCGTCAATGTCCACTCCGGATGCCCTGTATCAAATCCTTCACACATTTTCATCGGAACAATGGACAAATCCCTATGTCTTTCCAGCAGATATTCAATCACCTGCTCATTTTCTTCTGGAGAAAATGTACAGGTAGAATACAGCATCATACCGCCCGGTCTTAAAAGTTTCACTGCATCTTCCACAATTTCCCGCTGCAGTTTTGCATACGGTTCACTGCCTTTTTGCTTCCAGTTTTTGATTTCATGATTTCCTTTTCGGAACATACCCTCTCCAGAACATGGTGCATCTACTAAAATTTTATCAAAATATCCCGTAAATGACGAAACCATATATTTCGCCTCCGTACAAAGAACTACGCTGTTGCGGATCCCGAACATTTCAATATTCCGAATCAACGCCTTCGTTCTTGAAATACTGACGTCATTAGAAATCAAAACTCCCTGTCCTTTTAATTTTGCTCCAAGTTCTGTAGATTTTCCTCCCGGAGCAGCACACAAATCCAGGACCCTGTCCCCTGGACAAATTGGCAGATATGCTGCCGGTGTCATGGCACTTGGTTCCTGGATATAATAAAGCCCTGCGTGATAAAATGGATGTTTGGAAGGCTTCTCCTCTCTTTCTACATAAAATCCGTTTTCTGTCCATGGAACTCTTTCCACATGAAATGGACAAATTTTTAAAAATTCTTCTACAGATATTTTTAATGTGTTCACACGGATTCCATAATATGCTGCATCGTCTAAATGTTTTTCATATTCCGTAAAGTCTTCCTTTAAAAGATTTCTCATCTTCTTTTCAAATTCAATTGGTAATTCCATTTGTCTCTCTATGAAATACTCTGTGCACGATAACCTTCTGCTATAATATCCAGCTGTTTGTTAAAATGCTCCAGACTTTCCATATCTCCTGTTTCGTAAATTTTGTAAAATTCATCCTGTATTTTAATTACTTCGTGTTTATTGGCAACCTTATAAAGATTCTGCATTGTGTGAAGAATCTCAGATACTGTATTTGCTTTCTTTTGAAATGAATTCTGTGCATCCATAATCTCGTCACGGACAGAAGACATCTCCTGATCCAAAACATCAATAGCATCTGATGCACGAAGAAGTTTCGTTGTTACATGATCTGGAATATTCCCCTTATACTTATACTGCAGAGAATGTTCCACTGTCGCCCAAAAATTCATAGCAAGTGTCCGAATCTGAATTTCCGCTTTAAGACGCTTCCTTCCATAAATCGTATTCACCTCGTAATAAATAATCAAATGATAACTGCGGTATCCGCTGTCTTTGGAATGAGAAATGTAATCTTTCCGACGTTTAATTTCCATATCAGAGCGTTTCTCAATAATCTCCAAAACATAATCAATATCTTCTACAAACTGGCAAATCAGCCGTACTCCGGCAATATCCTCCAATTCGTCTTCAATTTCATTGACATTGATCTTTTTCCGCTGCATCTTATCAAGAATACTGGATATGGTCTTCACTCTTCCATCTACCTGCTCAATCGGGGAATATCTTCCTGCTTTCCGGTATTCGTCGATAATGTGACGAAACTTCAAAACCAGCTCATCTACTGCTAACTCATATGGACTTAATATTTCTCTCCATAACTGTATTTCCATGTATGCCCTCCTATAATTATCTATTTATTATAGCATATTTTCACATAGAAAAATAGCCAACTTTTATCACATTTCCACAAAGCTGACTATTCTATAAAATACGATTTATCTTTTGTTATGGTCTTACCATTCTAAATATACAGAACCCCATGTTAAACCGCCTCCAAATCCGCATAAAACAATTTTATCACCCGGTTCCAACATTCCTTTTTTGTTCATCTCATCCAAAAGAATCGGCACCGTAGCGGAAGAAGTATTGGCACATTGATCTAGATTGATCGGGAACTTTTCTATCGGCTCCTTTAGCCGCTTTGCTGCCGCCTCAATAATTCTGCGGTTTGCCTGATGCAAAACAAAATATTTAATTTCTTCTTCTGAAACTTCAGCCGCTTCTAACACCTTGTGGATACTTTTTGGAATAATTCTCACTGCAAATTTAAAAACTGCCTGCCCATTCATGGCTACTTGCTGCATCGGACTATCATCTTTTACCAGCAGATTATTTAGATGTCTCTCTTCACAAGTTAAGACATCCCCCATATTTCCTTTAGAGCCTGCATCGATCATTACCTTTCGTGTTTCATCGGCTTCTACAATAGCACATCCTGCTCCATCGCCAAATAAAACGCAGGTACTTCGGTCTTTCCAATCCATAAGCTTTGACAAAGTTTCCACTCCGATAATCATCATTTTCTTTCCCATACCTGCTTTTGCATAGGCCAATGCAGTCTGCAGTCCAAAAATAAATCCAGAACATGCCGCATTCAAATCCATACAAACAGCATTTTCTGCACCAATGCCCTTTTGTACCTGACATGCCGTACTTGGCGTTGCATGATCCGCAGATAAAGTTGCCACAAAAATATGATCCAGTTCTTCCGGAGCAATCTTGGCATCTTCCAATGCAATTTTTGCTGCTTTCACAGCCATAGAAGATGTTGTCTCTTCAACAGAAATATGTCTGGCTCTAATACCGGTTCTGGACGAAATCCATTCATCGCTGGTGTCCATTACCTGAGCAAGATCATCATTGGTTACTCTTTTCTCTGGAAGAAAACTTCCTGTTCCTAATATTTTAACAGCCATAATTACTCCATTTATCCTCTTTGTTCTCAATTACTTTGTCTATCAAAGTATATTCTTTTTTTATACGTTTGTCAATGTATCTTAAATGATGATGCAGACTAAGCCGCCATTGCTTTCATTGATAATCTTTTCCATAGTTTCCTGAAGCTTTTGCTGGCTTTCTTCTGTCATCTTTAAAGCCTTCGTCTGCATACCGTCTCCAACCATCTGTTCCAATGTTTTTCCAAAAATATTTACATCCCACATACTTTCTCCTGTCTCACCGGAACCTTTTTCAATGTATTCCATTAAATCTTTTGCTTGATATTCTTCCCCGACAATCGGTGCAATTTCTGTGGAAATATTGGCACGAATCATATGGATGGACGGTGCACTTGCTTTAATTTTTACTCCATATTTACTTCCATGTTTCACAATTCTAGGTTCCTCCAGCATAATATCTTCTTTTGTCGGTGTAACAACACCATATCCTCTTTGTTTTACTGCAGCTAAAGCCTCCCCGACTTCCTCATATTCTTTTTTCTTATGTGCCAGTTCCTTCATAATCTTAATAAACTCATATTCGTTTTTAATTGGAAATCCTATGGTATCACTTAGAAATTCGTAATAATAAGAATCATCAACCGTTACTTGTACTGTAACTTCTCCCGTATCCATTGCTACCGAATCTAACTTCCATGTTTTTATGTACTGACTCTCCGGCTCCATTTTGGTATAAACATCCTTCATGGTTGATTTATCTTTCATAATTTCCGCTGCCGTTTCTAATAATTCTCTTTTCACCGGGTGGTCTTTTGACAGTGTTTCCGTCCATTTCGGCACATAAAATCCAATGGATGAAATCGGAAATTCCATTAAAACACATTTTAAAATCTGATAAATATCATCTTTTTTCAACTGCTCCAAATTCATTGGAAGAACTTTTGCCTGATATAATTTTTCCTTCTCTTTTGCCATCTGAATGGTTTCTTCTGAATATGGATGTACTGTATTTAAAAGCACTACAAATGGTTTCCTAAGACTTTTTAACTGCTCTATAGTCTCTGCTTCCGGAGCCTCATATTGTTTGGCTTCAATATCCCCAAAAGAACCGTCGCATGTTACCACAACACCTATGGTAGAATGTTCTGTAATAACTTTTTTTGTCCCAATGGCAGCTGCTTTCGTAAATGGAATTTCATAATCAAACCACGGCGTTTTCACCAGACGTTCTTCTTCCCCTTCCATATGTCCCGCTGCACCATCTACCATGTATCCAACACAATCAATCAAACGAACACTTAAATCAATTTCATCTTCCACTTGAATAGAAACTGCTTCATTTGGCACAAATTTAGGTTCTGTTGTCATAATTGTTTTTCCACTGGAAGACTGCGGCAACTCATCATTGGCACGGTTTCTTTCGTTTTCATCTTCAATATTTGGAAGCACCATCAAATTCATAAAACGTTTTATAAATGTGCTTTTCCCTGTACGGACAGGGCCTACAACACCGATATAAATTTCCCCATTGGTTCTTGCTTTCATATCCTTATATACATTAAACTGATCCATAACATCCTCCTTGGATAGACTGTTAAAGTATATGCAGGACATGCAAAAATATTCCTAAAAAATGTTTCTTGGCGAAATTCCAAACTTGGTGTATGATGAATATATCATTTATTATTTAAAGGAGGTCTTTATTTTATGGGAAAAATGACCGTTTACCATGGAAGTTATTCTACAATAAAGCACCCTAAAATCATAAAAGGGAGAAATACAAAAGATTTTGGTACAGGTTTCTACTGCACTGTTATCCGCGAACAGGCAGAACGTTGGGCAAAAAGATATGATACCCCAATACTTAATACATATACAGTTCATATGAATACCAGCTTAAATATACTGGAATTTAAAGAAATGACAGAAGAATGGCTTGATTTTATTATTGATTGCCGGCATGGAAAATCTCATAATTATGATATTGTAATTGGTGCAATGGCAAATGACCAAATATATAACTATATAGCTGATTATATTGATGGCATTATTACGCGGGAACAATTCTGGATTATGGCAAAATTCAAATATCCAACACACCAAATTAATTTCTGTTCCCAACCAGCGTTAAAATGTCTGAATTTTGTTTCTAGTGAGGAGGTTTCTAAATGACAGGAAGGGAAAACCCAAAAGAAAATGATTTATTTTTTACCTGCAGTCTCATTGACTATATTGCAAGAAAAACGAAAAATAAAAGAAATACAGTTGTAAATACGCTCGGTAAAACTTCCATTACTAAAATTTACGATTTAGCCGATGTATATCATAGTGACAACATTGATAAAGTCAGTGATGATTTCATCCAAAATGCCCATATTTCTCAAGGTTCTTTTGATAATATATCTACAGCAAAATATGCAGTTCCAAGCCATTGGGACATTGGAAAAGTATATAAACGCTTGATACTAGGTATTGCAAAAGAAAAAAATATGAATATTATAGATGCTTTATTTGAAGCCTACAATTCTTACGTTAGTAATAAAATTGATGATTATAACAGCAGTTTTTATTACGATGCACCACAAAATATTTTAAATGCTTACATTGATGGAAAAATTGAATAAAAAAGGCATGCCGCAGAAGCTAATTAAAAATCAGCTTCTGCGGCACACTCCTATCTCTGATTTAATACCTTATCTTCTATGCCTCACTGAAAAATTTTGCTTTTACTTCTTCTACCGGCATATCTTTCCCTGTAAATAATTTAAACGAAGCAACTCCCTGCCACATCAGCATTCCATTCCCAGGAACTGTAATACATCCATGTTCTTTTGCTTCTCTTAACAACCTTGTTTCTATTGGATTATAAACAACATCTGCAACAACCAAACCTTCATGGAACAGGCTTGTATCTGTAATAACTGTTGTATCTTCTTTTGGTTTCATTCCCAAAAGCGTCCCATTAATCAAAATATCTGCTGCATCCATCTTATCACGAAGAACATCTTTCGCATCCAAATCATATAACTCTACCTGGCAATCTGGTACCTTTACCATGATTTTTTCTACCATTTTCTCGGCTCTTTCAAAAAATGAATCCCTTGGATTAAAAATTGTAATGGATTTTGCCCCATCTAACGCACATTGTACTTGAATTGCAGTTGCTGCCCCGCCGGCGCCAAAGATTACGATATTTTTATCTTTTACTTCTACGCCGTGATCTTTTAAATTGGCAACAAAACCTTCTCCATCTGTAATATGTCCATATAATGTACCATCTCTGTTTACAATTGTATTCACTGCACCAATCAATTCAGAAGCCGGAGATAATTCATCCATATTCTGTGCTGCAGCAGTTTTGCAAGGCATTGTTACATTGCATCCCTGAATATTTAAAAGGCGCATAGATTTTATAAATTCCGGCACTTGATCTTCTGTAATATCAAAAGCAAGGTATGCTCCATCTACACCGCATGCCTGAAATCCATAATTTTGCATCGCCGGAGAACCTGAATGTCCTACCGGAGATCCAATTAATCCATATAGTTTTGTTGTTCCTGTAATTCTTGCTTCCATTATATTTCTCCTATTCTTTTTCCCAGGAAAGACTTCTCTTGACTGCTTTTTGCCAGCCCGAGATTTTTCCCCGGCGTATATCATTTTCCATAACTGGTTCAAAAACTTTATCCAAGCTCCAGTTTTGTTTAATTTCTTCTTTATCTTTCCAGTATCCCACAGCCAGACCTGCCAGATAAGCAGCCCCCATCGCTGTTGTCTCCACACATTTTGGGCGATGTACTGGTGCATCGATCATATTCGCCTGAAACTGCATTAAGAAATTGTTTGCACAAGCCCCTCCGTCCACTTTTAAAGCAGCCAGATGAATTCCACTGTCTTCTTCCATCGCTTTCAAAACATCCAGTGTTTGATAAGCTAAGGCTTCCAATGTTGCACGGACAATATGATTTTTATTGACTCCGCGGGTTAAACCTTGGATACTTCCTCTGGCATATGCATCCCAATATGGTGCACCTAATCCTGTAAATGCAGGAACTACATAACAGCCGTTGGTATCTTCTACAGAAGCTGCCATCGCTTCACTTTCAGAAGCCTTCTCAAACAGTCCAAGTTCATCCCGAAGCCATTGAATCGCTGCACCCGCTACAAAAATAGAACCTTCCAATGCATATTCAATTTTTCCATCCATTCCACAGGCAATCGTTGTAATTAAACCATTCTTTGAATCTACCGGCATTTCTCCTGTATTCATTAAAAGAAAACATCCGGTGCCATATGTATTTTTTGCTTCTCCTGCACGGAAACATGTCTGTCCAAACAATGCAGCCTGCTGATCTCCTGCAGCACCTGCAATTGGAATTTTGCCTCCAACAATCTCAGCATCCGTATATCCATAAATTTCACTGCAGGAAACAACTTTCGGCAGAATACTCTTTGGAATATCTAAAATCTCTAGAATTTCTTCATCCCAGCACAAATCATTGATATTATAAATCATCGTTCTGGACGCATTGGTATAATCTGTTACATGAACTTCTCCTCCAGTCAGTTTCCAAATCAGCCATGTTTCCACAGTTCCAAACAATATCTCACCTTTTTCGGCTTTTTCTCTCGCACCATCCACATGATCTAAAATCCAATGAATCTTTGTACCGGAAAAATATGCATCAATTGGAAGACCTGTTTTTTTACGAATGGTCTCTTCCAATCCCTTTGCTTTCAATTCATCACAAAATTCTGCTGTTCTGCGGCATTGCCAGACAATGGCATTATATATCGGTTTACCAGTCTTTTTATCCCATAAAATCGTTGTTTCTCTTTGATTGGTAATCCCAATTCCGGCAACTTCTTCTGCGTCAATATTTAAACCCGTCATAGCTTCAATCATAACTTTTTTCTGAGTTTCCCATATCTCCAGCGGATCATGCTCCACCCAGCCCGGTTTTGGGAAATGCTGTGTGAACTCCTGCTGTGCCATACTGCAGATTTCACCTTTTTGATTAAATAAGATACAGCGTGAACTGGTCGTCCCTGCATCCAGCGCCATCATAAATTTGCGTTCCATAATGATTTCACTCCTTTTAAAGAGCTGATTTCCTATTTTCCTTCGATAATTTCCTGAATCAGATCTCTTTCGTCCATATGGTGTTTTACACCTTTGATTTCCTGATAATCTTCATGTCCCTTCCCTGCAAGTATTACGATGTCTCCTTTGCCTGCGTGTTTCATACAATAACGAATGGCTTCTTTTCGATCCGGAATTGTTACATACTCTCCCGGTCCTTTATGGACTCCAATTAAAATATCATTGATAATGTCCATTGGTTCTTCATTTCGAGGATTATCAGAAGTCACTACCGTTAAATCCGCTAAATTAGAGGATACCTCCCCCATTTCGTAACGTCTGGCTTTGGCACGGTTTCCTCCACATCCAAACAATGAATAAATCTTTCTTGGATGATATTTCCGAATCGTTGCCAATAAACTTTCCAAACTCATAGCATTATGAGCGTAATCAATCATCAATGTATATTCTCCCGGCGTCTTAACAATTTCCAATCTTCCTTTTACTTGGATCGTATTTAACGCTTCCAGTACATCATCTTTCTTAATTCCCATATGACGGCATAAAGAAATCGCTGCCAAAGAATTATAAACCGTAAAATCACCTGGTATATCCACATGCACATTATATTCCTGTTTTCCTTTTAAATCGTAAGACACACCCAAATATCCTGGTTCCTGAACTCGTTCAATATTCTGGGCATAAATATCATTGGATGCCTCTAAACCAAATGTTTCTATCTCACAAGTATGACCTTCGATGATGCGTTCTACATAATCATCATCTCCATTGATAATTCCCTGTCTACACTGCTGAAACAAAAGACTTTTACAACGAATATAATCATCCATATCTTTATGCTCATTTTCTCCAATATGGTCTTTGGCAAGATTGGTAAAAATACCATAATCAAAAGTAAATCCGCCGACTCTGTGAAGCATTAATCCTTGAGAAGATACTTCCATAACTACGTTTTTACAGCCTGCATCTGCCATTTTGCGGAAAGATTCTTGAATTACATAAGATTCCGGAGTTGTATTGACCGATGGAATTGTTTTATCTCCAATAATTGTTTCAATCGTTCCAATCAATCCTGTTTTTTGTCCTGCATGTTCTAAAACCGCACGAATCATATAAGTAATAGTCGTCTTTCCTTTGGTTCCGGTAATCCCAATGGTTGTTAATTCTTCTGCCGGATATCCAAAATATGCAGCAGACATCTCCGCCAGTGCAAGACGTGTATTTTCGACTTTAATTACAGTGAATCCTTCCGGTATATCTACATCCTTTTCTACTACAACGGCTGCCACACCATTTTGAGCTGCCTGAGCCGCAAACTTATGTCCATCGAAAGCAGCCCCTGAAATGCAAACAAAGACACTTCCTTTTTCTATTTTTCTAGAATCATACACAAGCGTAGATATTTCTATGTCCTCATTTCCTTGGATACAAGTATATTCTGATCGTTCCAATAAGTCTTTTAACTTCATCTTTTCCTCCAAATTTATAATTCAATTTCACCGTCAAATACTTTCGTTGCAGGTCCTGTCATAAAAATAGTATTCTTTTCTTCATCATATTCAATCTGCAGGTCACCGCCCAGTAAATGAACTAGAACTTTCTTTCCTGTTTTTTTATTTAACCATGAAGCATACGCACTTGCACAAGCTCCGGTACCACATGCCAAGGTTTCTCCTGCACCGCGTTCCCATACACGCATCTTAATGGTATTTTCATCAATTACTTCTATAAATTCCGTATTCACTCTGTCTGGGAACATAGGATGATTTTCAAATTTCGGACCGATTTTTTCTAAATCCAAATCATCTACAGAATCTACAAAAACAACTCCGTGAGGATTTCCCATAGAAACGCAGGTAATATGATATCCTTTTCCATCTACAATCAACGGCTGGTCAATAATTTCATCCAAATCATCATAAATTGCAGGAATCTGCTCTGCTTTTGTGATTGGTGCTTCCATATCAACTTTTACCCATGTAACTTTTCCATCTTCCACCGTAAGTTCCAGTTCTTTAATTCCGCCTTTGGTTTCAATCGTAATCGTCGTTTTATCTGTTAAACCATAATCATATACATATTTTGCAATACAGCGGACTCCATTTCCGCACATAGCTCCCTCAGAACCATCAGAGTTATACATAGCCATTCTAAAATCCGCTTTATCAGACGGACAAATACAAATCATCCCGTCAGAACCGATTCCAAAATGCCGGTCACTCACAAATTTTGCCGCCTTGCCTGGTTCATCAATCGTCTCTTCAAAACAGTTTACATATACGTAGTCATTTCCACAACCGTGCATCTTTGTAAATTTCATGTAATCACTCCTTTTGCTTTTTTACTATTCTATCATAAGCTGGTTTTGGATGAAACAAAAATCTTCTTCCTGTGTTTTATTATATAACTTTCTCTGTATACAACACAAGCGGAATCTGCCCGAAACAGATTCCGCTTTCAAAAATACCTTTATTTCATTTTATGCTTCCAACAGTTTTTCTACTCCTGCTTTCTTCACACAAACACAGAATAAATCCATTGCCTGCTGTAATTCTTCTACTGTTGGATAGGTTGGTGCAATTCTTAAATTACTATCTTTCGGATCGCTTTTATATGGATAGGTTGCACCTGCTCCGGTTAATACAACTCCTGCTTCTTTTGCAAGCTGTACTACTTTCTTTGCACATCCTGGAAGTAAATCTACAGATACAAAATATCCGCCTTTTGGATTTTCCCATGAAATCAATCCGCTTCCTGCCAATTCTTTCTCTAATGTATTTAATACAGTTTCAAACTTCGGTTTCATACAATCTGCAAGGATCTGCATATGATTGCGGAGTCCCTGTGCGTCTTTAAAGAACTGTACATGACGAAGCTGATTAATTTTGTCATATCCAATTGTTTGCGCATTCATAATTTTTTTAATTTCTGCAATATTTTCATCGCTGGCAGCAATCAAAGAAACTCCTGCTCCCGGGAAGGAAATTTTAGATGTTGAGAAGAAATAATATGGACGATTTTTTGTTCCTGCTTCTTCACATGCATCCAGAATATTCTTTACTTTTACATCCTCAAACACCGGATGTACTCCATATGCATTGTCCCAAAAAATTTTAAAGTCTTTTGCTGCTGTTTTCATAGAAGCCAAACGGTCTACGGTTTCATCACTGTAACAAATTCCCTGTGGGTTAGAGAATTTTGGAACACACCAAATACCTTTGATGGAATCATCTTCTGCTGCTAATTTTTCTACCTGATCCATATCCGGCCCGGTACTTGTCATAGTAATTGGAATCATTTCCATTCCTAAAGTTTCACAAATGGTAAAATGTCTGTCATATCCTGGAGCCGGACAGAGGAATTTCACTTTTTCTAATTGTCCCCATGGTTTTTCTCCCATTGTTCCAAAAACATAAAGACGCATCATCGCATCAAACATCAAATTTAAGCTGGCATTTCCGCCAATAATCAAATGATCTGCCGGAATATCCAATAAATCACTGAACAATTTCTTGATATCCGGAATACCATCTAATACTCCATAATTTCGGACGTCCATTCCTGCCTCTGTACAATAATTCTTCATTTCTTTTAACATTCCATTGGCATGATCCACCTGACTCGGTGCGGGTTTTCCTCTGGACATATCAAGGGCAAGATTTAGATCTTTAAATTCCTGATATCTTTTATCAATTTCTTTTTTTAATGCTTTCAGTTCATCTTTTGATTTCGTGGTAAATGATTCCATACGTTTTTCTTCCTTCCTATGTCTATAAATTATGTGCCGATGAATTATGCTTCTTCCCACTCTAATGTCGTATATTCTTTTCTTCGTTCTCTTAACAGTAAGTGGCTGACTTCTTCTCTTGGATCTGCATTTTCAAATAATACTCGATTAACCGCTTCCACAATTGGTACATCTACGCCGCATTTTTTTGCAAGTCCCAATGCGGCTTTCGCAGAATAAACGCCTTCTACAACCATTTTCACTTCTTTCATAGCCTCATCTGCTGTCATTCCTTTTCCAATTAAATATCCTGCTTTTCGATTGCGGCTGTGAACACTGGTGCAGGTAACAATCAAATCTCCCACGCCGGTTAATCCGGAAAATGTCTCTGCTTTTCCGCCAAGTGCTACTCCCAAACGGGAAAGTTCAGCAATTCCTCTCGTCATCAATGCAGCTTTTGTATTGTCTCCATACCCCAAACCATCCGTAGTTCCTGCTGCCAAGGCAATGACATTCTTCAATGCTCCCCCAAGTTCAATTCCCATAATATCCGGATTGGTATATACACGGAATACTTCACTCATAAATACATCCTGCAGCATATCTGCAATTTCTTTTTTCTTAGAAGCCACAACAACCGTTGTCGGAATTCCCTTTCCAACTTCTTCTGCATGGCTTGGTCCGGAAAGTACGCAGACTTCTGCGTTTGGAATTTCTTCCTCAATAATTTCTGATAATGTCATGTAAGTAACATCTTCGATACCTTTTGCCACATTAACAATCACCTGTCCATCTGCAATAAATGGTGACATCTGTTTTGCGACAGTACGAACAACTGGTGATGGAACTGCCATAACGACAACATCTCTGTCTGTTAAACTGGTTTCCATATCCGCTTCCACTACAACACTATCTGGAAGTTTTACGCCGGGAAGTTTCTCTTCCTGCTCTCTTTTATTTGTAAGCATCTCAATTTCATGAGGATCTACAGACCAAAGCATTACCTCATGTCCATTGTTTGCCAGCAAAACAGCAAGGGCAGTTCCCCAGCTTCCTGCACCAATTACACTAACTCTTTTCATTTGCTCCTCCTAACGGTCAACCTTCTGACCTAATTTATTTTCAGTTCCATGAATCAGCCGATCAATATTGGCACGATGGCGCCAGATTGCCATTGCAGTAAAGACACATCCGACAGCAATCAATGCCCAGTTGTTCGGTTCAATATAATATAAAATAAACGGTATCACTAAAACCATACAAATAGATCCTAGAGATACATATTTTGTAATTGCTGTAATTACACCAAAAATCAAAGCACAGAAAAGTCCAAGCTGCCAGTGAAAAGCAAAAATAACTCCACCTGTGGTTGCAATTCCTTTTCCGCCTTTAAATCCAAGATAAAACGGGAAATTATGTCCCAAAACAACTGCAAATCCGGTTAACAGCCATAAAGCTGACTGTCCTTCCACTCCAAATGCCGGCATAATTATGTATCTGGCAAGATTGACCGCAATCAATCCTTTCACTGCATCACCCAAAAAAGTAATCAATGCAGCTGTCTTGCCCAATGTACGCAGCGTATTGGTCGTCCCGGAATTTCCGCTTCCATAATCTCGAATGTCTATTTTATTGATCTTTCCAACAAAATATCCTGTCTGAAAACATCCAAACAAATATCCTGTGATCATACATACTATTATACACAGCGTCATTATCTTTCCTTCCTTTCCCTCGCAATAATATGAATTGGAGTTCCTCGGAAACCAAATGTATTCCGAATCTGATTTTCAAGATACCTTGTGTAAGAAAAATGCATCAGCTGTTTGTCATTAATAAATACAACAAACGTCGGCGGTTTTACAGAAACCTGCGTCATATAATACAATTTCAAACGTTTTCCTTTGTCAGACGGCGGCTGTTTCATTGCCACTGCTTCTGCAAGAATTTCATTTAACACTCCTGTCTGTACACGCAATGCGTGATTTTCAATCACTGCATCCAGCAAATCGAAAATCTTTGGAAATCTTTGTCCAGTCTTTGCAGAAACAAATACCAGTTCTGCATAAGACATATAAGAAAGCACATCCCTCACTTTATTGGTGTACTTATAAATGGTCTTATCATCTTTTTCAATCAAATCCCACTTATTCACAGCAATAATCATTCCTTTTCCACGTTCATGTGCGATTCCTGCAATTTTAGCATCCTGCTCTGTAATTCCTTCCTGTGCATCAATCACAAGAATTGCCACGTCACACCGTTCTACGGCTGCAACTGTACGAATGACGCTATAACGCTCTAAGTCCTCTTTTACCCGGCTCTTTCTTCTTAACCCTGCAGTATCAATAAATACATACTCTTTATCACCGTGCCGGATAACTGTATCAATGGCATCTCTAGTGGTTCCGGCAATATCAGAGACGATGAAACGTTCTTCTCCAAGCATCTTATTAATCATAGAAGATTTTCCTGCATTTGGTTTTCCAATAATTGCAACTTTTGGACGTTCATCCTCTTCTTCTTTTAAAGTTTCCGGATCACAATTAGCAATTACTTCGTCCAATAAATCTCCAAAACCGATCTTTGAATTTGCAGATACCGGAAATGGTGTTCCAATCCCTAAATTATAAAATTCATAAGTATCTAAAATAAATTTTTCATAATTATCAACTTTATTTACCGCTAAAACAACCGGTTTCCCAGAACGGCGCAGCATATCTGCCACTTGATAGTCCGCTTCCATAAGACCTTGTCTCACATCCGTCAGGAAAATAATCACATCTGCAGTTTCAATCGCAATTTCTGCCTGATCACGCATATGTGATAACAACAAATCTCCGGTATCCGGCTCAATTCCTCCAGTATCAATCATCGTAAACTGATAGTCCAGCCAGCTGATATCCGCATAGATACGGTCTCTGGTAACACCTGGAGTATCTTTTACAATCGAAATATTTTCTCCTGCCAATGCATTAAACAATGTAGATTTTCCTACATTCGGTCTTCCTACAATGGCTACAATTGGTTTACTCATAATCTATATTCCTCTCTATATGTTCAAAATACGGATTCATGTATAGTATAGAATAATCTGGTTTTAATTACAATACGATAAATGCCCCTAAATTACCTCTTTTTCCATGACTTGCTCTATGTGAAAACAAATATTCATGGTTACAGCAGGTACAAATATCCGTAATATCCAAATGCTCTTTTATAATCCCTGCTCCCAAAAGAATGATTTCATTCACTTTCCATAAATCCAATTGATATTTTCCATTTCTTTTATCTTCTAAATATTCTTCCCATGAACACTCACAAAATTCCTTTTTAAATTCTCTTGCAACGTCTTCGCTGATTTCATAACAATCCTGACAAATGGACGGTCCAATGGCTGCAATGATATTTTCTTTTTGACAGCCGTACTCCTGCTCCATAACCTTTACCATTTTTGCACCGATTCTTCCTACCGTTCCTCTCCATCCAGAGTGTGCCATCGCTGCAACCTCTTTCACCGGATCATAAAAAAATAATGGAACACAGTCTGCATAACCTGTATACATCGGAATTCCTTTTACATTTGTCACCAAGCCATCCATACCTGTCATAACTTTTCCACAATCTTTTTCTGTCACTTTATGAATCTGGGTATTATGAATCTGATTGGAAAAAACCAGTTTTCTTGAATCAAATCCAATGGCTTTCCCAATTCTTCTGAAATTTTCGTCTACAGACTCTTTATCATCACCACGGTTATAACTCAAATTCATGGACGCATAAATTCCTTTGCTGACTCCTCCCATTCTCGTGGAGAAACCATGGGTAACCCCGGCTTCTGAAAGTTTTTGAAAAGTAATATATGGTACCTCTCCTTCATGAAATACCGTAGACTGATAATTATTTGATTTCTTAAAATGCATGTTTTATCACTCTTATCTTCTTTCCTAATATTTCGACTACATCAAAACGTATGGCTGTTTCAAAAGAAATATGATGTTTCTTTAAATATACCATCGCCGTTTTCTTAATTTTTTGCTGCTTTTTCTGATCAACTGCCTGTGCAGGATAACCAAATCCAATATCTTTCCGATATTTAACCTCTACAAATACCAAATAACCTGATTCCCTCGCAACAATGTCAATCTCGCCTATTCCCGCATAAAAATTGCGGGCAAGGATTTCATATCCCTGCAGCTTTAAAAACTGTGCTGCAACATTTTCTGCAGTTTTTCCCTTTTTTCTTTGATTCATCATATGTATTTCTTTACAAACGTCCTGCGGTGAATATCACAAATGCCCTGTTTCTTTATTCTTTGAATATGTGCCTTTGTCCCATAACCTTTATTTTTTGCAAATTCATATCCCGGATATACTGCATCATACTCTTTCATCATACGATCCCTTGTCACCTTTGCCACAATACTGGCAGCCGCAATGGATGCACTTTGAGCATCTCCTTTGATAATCGGTACCTGCTTGATCTCTACTTCCGGTATCGTCACTGCATCATTCAATAAAATATCCGGCTTCACAGACAATTTTGAAATTGCCAAACGCATTGCCTGATACGTTGCCTGTAAAATATTGATTTCATCAATGACCTTTTCTGATGCCATGCCGATTCCTATCGCTGCTGCTTTTTCATAAATTTCGTCATACAGCATTTCCCGCTTTTTTTCTGAAAGTTTTTTAGAATCGTTTAAATATAAAATGTCACAGTCTTTTGGAAGAATAACTGCTGCTGCGACCACTGGTCCTGCAAAAGGTCCTCTTCCCACCTCATCAATTCCACAAATATTTTCATATGCTGAATATTCCTGTTCATAAGAAAACATTTGATACATTCGTTCTTTTTCTTGTTCTAACTTCGCAATCTTTCTCGCTTCTCTTTCTTCTTTCTTTGTCATAATTCATCCTTATTTATTGTCCCGGCCTGTTTCCATGGATAAATCCGAAAAACAACCCTGCCTATGATTTCACTTCTCTTTACCGGACCGACTTCCAAATAACGGCTGTCCCGGCTGTTATTTCGATTATCACCCATGACAAAATATTCATCTTTATCCAAAGTAAGTTCCTTCTTCATATTTCCGTTGGGAGTCATATAATCTTTGGCATAGTCTGCTGCAATTTCCTGTCCATTAATGTAGACTTTTCCATCTGAAATCTTCACAGTTTCCCCCGGCAGCCCGATAATACGTTTCACATACAACTTCTTTCGCCCTTCCGGTCCCGGAAATACAACAATCTCAAATCTTTTCGGCTTTTGAAAACGATAAGTGATTTTATCTAAAATCACTTGATCTCCATCATGTAATTTTGGTTCCATAGAACTGCCTATGACTTTGGTCCGCTCTCCAACAAATATCAAAACACACGCTGCGGTAAGTCCTGCCACAGCCAATGTAACCAGCCAGAGAAAAATTTCTCTTCTATTTCTGTTCTTTCGTCTTCTGGCACGAAATGTCATCCTATTTCATCCCCTCTTCTGGTACCTCCAATGAAATCTTTCCTAATTTCCCATTTCTGAATTCTTCCAGCAGAATGTGTGCTGCCTTCGTGTAATCCAGCTCATCCCCTTTTAATTTACAATTTCGGTTCTCCGCAATATTCTCCAAAATTTTCACCTTATCCAAAGATTCATCTGCCTGATAACGCTGACTCAAAATTCCCGGATAATTGACCGTTAAATATTCAATCAATTCCAACGCCATCTCATCTTGATTTAAGATTTCGTCACGAATAGATCCAATCAAAGCCAGCCGAAGACCTACCGACTGATCCTCAAATTTCGGCCATAAAATTCCCGGAGTATCCAAAAGCTCAATATTTTTATTTAATTTAATCCATTGCTTTCCCTTGGTAACTCCCGGTTTATTTCCTGTTTTTGTACAAGCCCTGCCAACCAGACTATTAATAAATGTAGACTTTCCTACATTAGGAATCCCTGCAATCATCGCACGGATCGGACGGTTTTTAATTCCCCTTTTTCGATCACGTTCTAATTTCTCTTTACAGGCATCCATAATAATAGACTGGGTTCCCTTTACCCCTTTTCCTGCCTTTGAATTGGTCTTTGCTGTAAAAAATCCTTTTGATTTAAAATATTCTTCCCACTGGGCTGTTGCTCTTTCATCTGCCATATCTGATTTATTTAACAAAATCAGACGATATTTCCCGGCTGCCAGCTGGTCAATATCCGGATTCCGGCTGCTTAGTGGAATTCTTGCATCCACCAATTCAATCATAATATCGATTAATTTCATATTCTCCTGCATCATACGCTTTGCCTTGGTCATATGCCCAGGATACCACTGAAAATCCATCCTTTTCTCCTTTCACCCTTTAACCCCACGGCCAATATTTAAAGCTTACTTTTCCAACAATATTGGTCCTCTTTACATTTCCAATACTTGCACTTCTGGAATCTTCGCTATTGTTATAATTATCCCCCAGAACAAAATACTGGTTTTCTTTTAGTGTAATCTTTTCAGAAGCAAGCCCCGGTGAAAGAATCTTTTCTTTTGAAAACATAGTGGTCCTTTTTCCATCCACATAAACATTTCCATCTTTAATTTCAATCGTCTCTCCCGGCAGTCCCACAACTCTTTTTACATAATAATTTTTATTATTTTCATCTGACAGCTTGAATACAATTATATCATACCGGCTTGGTTTTTTCACTTGATAGATTACCCGGTTTACCAGATGTTTTTCTCCTTTCCCGAAGGTTGGTGCCATCGAATCTCCCTGAATGGTATAACTGAAACATATAAAACGCACAATGAAAAATGCACAAAATACAGCGGCCACAAATTTCAAAATATATCCTATAATCTTCTCTCTTCTCTGTCTGCGCTGTTTTCTCATTTGATAAGTGACAGTATATCCTTTTCTCATAATAACTCCTTTTATATAGAAACATATATAGAAAAACAGGGATAAGCTGTACGGCCTATCCCTCTTCTTTGTAATCTGTAATGATTATACTCTTTCTTTCACTTTTGCAGCTTTACCAACACGGTCACGTAAGTAGTATAATTTTGCACGTCTTACTTTACCACGTCTTACGACTTCAATCTTTTCAATGATTGGAGAATGAACTGGCCAAGTCTTTTCAACTCCTACACCACTTGCATTTTTTCTTACTGTAAATGTTTCGCGGGCTCCACCGTTCTGTCTTTTGATTACAGTTCCTTCAAATACCTGAATTCTTTCACGGTTTCCTTCTTTTACTTTTGCGTGAACTCTGACAGTATCCCCTGTTCTGAATTCAGCTACTTCTCTTAACTGTGCATCTTCGATGCTCTTAATAATATCCTGTGCGTTCATTGTTGTTCCTCCTTGAACGAATTTAGATGTTCTTAATACCTATCGTAAAAGCGGACCATCCTATTTATAACAACTCGAATATATTACCATACTTTTTCTTTTATGGCAAGCTGTTTTTTAATTTTCAAAAATAAATTTTTCCATCGAGAATTGCAACCCTTTTTTGAATGTCTTTTTGATTTCTTTTTAATGGATTATGCTTTCTTCCATTAATTCTCTCTATAAATTCATTTTTCCATTAATTCTTTTCAATAAAATTTCCATTTATTAACTTTTTACAATCAACTATTTCTATTTCTTTACATAACAATAACAAGTCCTAAGTTTTCTCTTTAGCACTTGCAAATTTTCTCTATTTATTTTCCAGAAGCAGGTTATACTAGATATAAAACTGTCAGCCTGTCAGTCTTTCGATTTCTGATCGATATAATTCCTCTGCTGACTGATAACCTAACAATCGTCTTGGCATTTTGTTCATCCAATCTTCTATATATTGAATATCTTCATCTGATAACGGAGCAATCGGTTTTCCTTTTTTCGCATGACGTCGGACTAGCCGATTCGCATTTTCATTACTTCCACGTTCATATGATGAATATGGATGTGCATAGTAAATATAAATACCATGTCCTTTTTCCATTTCATATAGTCGTGAAAATTCAGAGCCATTATCACTCGTAATGGTTTTAATTGCTTTTCTTGGTATCTCTTTTAAAATCTCTTCTAAACAAGCATTAATATCTTCTGCTTTTTTGGATGGTACTTTTCTGATTATGTCATACCTTGTTTTTCGTTCCGTTAATGTTAAAAGTGCTTCATCATTCTGTTTCTTTCCTATTATTAAGTCAATTTCATAATGTCCAAATTCTTCTCTTTTATCAATATCTTCATCTCGTTTTTCAATACTCGTTCCAAATTGTCGTTTCTCTCTTTTTGGCTCACGCTTTTCTTTCTTTTGTTTCCGACTAACTTTGCATGGTAAATCAATATTCTTAATCTTTATGATTCCATGCTCCACATAATTGTATAGTGTGCGAACGCATACAATATCTTCTTTACTATAGTTTTCTTTTTGTAAAACTAAATGCAGTGCAGAATCTAAACTGTAACCTTTGTTTAATACAATATCTTCTACTTTTCCAATAAATTCCTGCACTTTTATATTTGAATCCTTTTTGTAATGATGAACTGATTTACAACGATTCTTTTTATATCTAGCATAACCTGCTTCCGGAAAATATATATAAAGGTCTTTGTTTCTTCTCGAATCATATTGATGTACAATTCCTCTTTTTAGTTCATTCCTTATCGTATTACTAGCACGACCTAATTCTTTTCCAATTGCATATGGGGAATATCCCTGTTCATGCAATACTTTAATCATACCTCGCTCAAAATCTGTTAAGTGTTTGTGTTTGTTTTGATTTTCTGCCATATTATCACTCTCCAAAATAATAATACCAAAAAACTAATACTGAATCAAACCTTGGGAACTACATTCCCAAACCCTTGTGTTACGCACTCGTTTCATGAAGTAAAACTTCATCTTCACTTCGGCGTGTTCTTTTATAACTCAACTAATAAAAAAAAGACATCTACCTTTATAGCAAATGTCTTTTTATTTTACGCTACTTTTGAATAATCAATAATCGAGATTTCTTCCACTTTCTTTTTACCAAAACTCTAAGTCTATTATCTCTTCGCTGTTAAAATCTATCCTTTCAGCATACGTCCATACATTCCCAGACGCATATTTAATACATAAGTTACCATCATTATCTCTCCATGCACTCTTAATCTCACCATCATCCCATTTCTTTATCGTCTTTCTGTGAATACCATAATACTGTTTTGCTAAGGCTAATAAGGCTTTATCTTGTATCATAGTGTATTTCCTGTTTGCTTTCCTTATAATCTTTTATAATAGAAAGTGGAACACCTGTTACCATTTGAAGCATAGAAAAACCGATTTTCTTTAAATACATGGAAATTGTATCCTTTTTAAAAATAAGTCCTAAAATGCCGGAAATGATAAAAAAGGCTGTTACAATGACATTAAAGCCAAAATACATCATACAGATAATTGTGATAAGTTCCCACCCATTCATTCCTGCTTGATACCTTTGATTGATAACATAGGCAAAAGATATTCCAAACCATAGCCATAATAAAACTACTACCAAATAAAGGCAGGCAAAAAGAAAGACTCTATCTTGCTTTTCTTTTGCCCGAAATCCGGTTATCACTTTTTTTACACATAATAGAAAGAATAACAAATACCCGATTATCCCCATGAAAAGATATAAGATATGATATCCTCTTAATAAATATTCACTCATGCCTACTCCTTTATTTTATAATTTTCCAGTTACCATCTACATTCTTTAAGACAAAATCAAACTGTTGTATCATGTTTTGATTTGTTTCTTTATTAATATAACGTACAGTTGTTACTACATCAATGTTTTTTCCATCTTTGTTCATTACTGCACTGACTATTTCATTAAATTCATAGTTCTTATCAATTTCTTCTAATACTCCATCTTTTACATAAAATGATAGTTCCTGTGAAGTTGCTGTTGGATATAACTTAAAGAATGTCGTTAAGAATGTTGTTACACTCTCTCTTTCATCTGCATTTACACTTCCATCTTCCTCAATCGTTTTTGGCTCATAAGCAGATTTCTTTGGTACAGATGTCATGGTAGGATTTTTGACAATTACCATGTTACCGCTGTTATCTACGTGAACTGTAACATGATAAGCAGATGTTACATGGTCACGAACCTCTACATTGTTTGTTACCTTTACCGTCTTTTTCTTTACTTTCTTTGTTGTTGCTTCGGCTCTTGTACCTACAATATCTTGTCCTACTTCGTAAGTCACACGATAATCTCCATCTACTTCTTCAATATCCCACATGGTTACGTCTGTAACCTCTGCGTTTGTCTGCACATCACTCCCAATATCATCTTTATTTAATGTCTGTAGTTCATTGTCAAGATAATTCTTTAACTGCTCCTGCCGACTTGCTAAAGATTCCTCACCTCTCGTCCATGAATGATAAGTTTTAACAAAAGATTTGACAAAGTTCTCAATCTTATTGGTGTCCATTAACTGTTTATCAATTACTTCTTTTTCATGTACCGTATGCATATCAATAGCAGTGAAGTTTTTGTAAACTCCAAAACATAGACTGCATAATAGCAACCCCCATAATACTAAAATGGATTTCCTTGAAACTCCCATAGGTAGTTTCTTTGCTTCTTTTCCCTTTTTCTTTCGTTTGGCTTCTTTCTTTTGTCGCTTGGCTTCTTTGGCTTGTAATTTTGCGTCTGCTTTAGCTTGCTTCTTTTGTTGCTTCTTTTCTTTCCTTGACACCGGTTGTTCTATCACTTCCTCTGTTTGCTCTGTCGATTGTTCCTTTAAAGCTTCTTGCACACGGTTTATTTCTTCCTCATTTAATTCATCCATATAATCATTTACTTCAATTCCTAATGATTGCACTAACAAAAATAAATCATATGTATTCATAGATAAATCTTCGGCTACCTCATATAAACTTTTTGATTCCATACCTGCTCCTTTCTACTGTACACCATCTGTCGGTGTAATGTTACTTTCAATTACATTTCCATCTAAATCACGGATTTGATTATCGTCCGTCTGCTTTCCTGTGGTTCCTGCTTCCTCGGTCGTATTCGTCGTTTCTTCCTGCGTGGCTGTTATTTTGTCACTTGTTTTATCTGTTTCAGTTGAAGTTGTTCTTTGCTCCTGCGTTGTCGGATTGCTTTGCTTCCCACTCGATACCATGTTATGTACTGCAAAGATACCTAATACTATCAATAATATAAAAATTAAAATTAACTTCATTTTATTTGACCTCATGTTCTTTCACTCTCCATTTCATTCGTTGATCCACTTCGTGGAAACTCATGTCATTTCTTTTCAATCACCCAAAATGGACCACCTGCACTTGCACTACTTCTCGCTTCGTTATATACAATGTCAAAATCCCACGCATGATTTCTCTCTTTGTTTCCACAATCAGCAACTAAGATTTGTCCATCTTTTGTCATGCCACGCAAAACAATATAATGTCCACCATTGGTAAAATGACCCTGTGCCATAATCGCTACCACTAACTTTTTCTTCTTTAAAGCCTGTTGTAACTTCTTTTTGTCCTTTCCTATGGCGGTACATTTTAATCCATATTTTTTGGCTAAGGCTGAAACAACACTGTGCGACCAACCGGAACCCTTGACATAATATCCGGCTTTGGAAGCCCATGTACAAGTTTCTTTCGGTGTGGTACTACTTCCTTTTAATGTCGATATGCATATCGCCATGGACGTTGGTCCACACCCTGCTTTTGCTATCGTGTTTCCACCAAAATTGTAATTACCCCAACGACTATCTCCTTGTGCATAGTAAACTACGCTTACTCCACCATTACCACTGACAGTTGTTGTACCACCACTGCCTGCATAAGAGTAATATTGCATAACTAACTGTGCGTGTTGTGGTGTTCCTTTCGCTCCGGCAGACATACATTGATTGCTATATTGCTGTGCTAAAGCCAAAGTATAAACTCCGCCATGCTTGTTAATCCAATTAATCCAACCGGTCATTCCAAAGTTATAACCTTGTATTGCTACCATGATTCGTCCAATGTCTGTTGGACTTTCCACTTTTGCCATTTTAAGTGCGTCACGTAATTCTTGCATTCCTGCATTGATACTGCATTCTCCATGCCCAGTTGGAATCCCATTCGGATTTTGGCTGTGTCCACCACTTTTATTTTTTGTCTTTAAACAATAAAGACCATAGGCTCCCTCTGCCGCCTGCATTGGGTCAGGCTCACTTCCACCGGATTCTTGTTGCATTAAAGCAAGTGCCAACGGTACATAATCTTCTATACCATACTTTTTTGCATATTTTCGTACCGTTGGTTCCCATTTTAGGACTGCTTCACTCAACTGCTTTTCTGCTACATAATCACCGGACAAATCACCACCACTTTCTTCATCATCACTGACTGCTAATAATAAGGCTGAAAAAATAAGGGAAAATAACAAGATAGTTGGCAGACAAAATATCAATATTTTCTTCATAGGCTACCCTCACTTGTCTGTGTGTTCTGTCTTTAGTTTCGCAACTGAACGCTCTGTATTTTTTGTTGTATGATTGCGATTCTCCGTTTTTCTTTCTTCTTTTGTTTCTGTCGTTGTGTCGTTGTTAATATGTGTCATTTTCCGGTCACGTTGTCCGGTTGTTGCTACTCCTTTCTTCTTTTCTGTCTGTTGCTTGTTTCTATCTAAATTCGTGCGTTTCTCATCTTTCTTATCTGTCTTTTTCGTATTGTCGATTGGTTTCTTGCCTTTCTCATCCATTGGTTTTTTCTTATCCATGGCTTTTTTATTCGTAGATGTTTTATCCGGTTTCTTTTTGTTTTTCTTATCGTTTGGATTTTCCATCTTTTGTGAGTTGGCTCTTTCCTTAATTCCATTCTTGTTGTTTTGATTGGCTGTATTCTTGCCTGTGGCTTGCTTTCGTTTACTGCTATCGTCCGTTGATTTCTGCCCTATTTTCTTTCCTAATAAAAAGGTACCGACTGTTCTTGCAGTTCTCTTTGCTCTGCGTCCGGCTTTTCGCATAACCGTTTTACCAGATGTTCCACTTTGTTTTAATCCAATCAAGCCTAGTATTTTTTCGTGATTCATACCAATACCGGCAAAAGTGACAATCTGTAAAAACATCACCATAAAGAACGGATAATTGCCCGATATGCTATAAAACATGGTGGAAATAGTAAATGCAATACACATAACCAAAGTATATCCGGCTCGCACCATTAACGTATTAAATAGTGCTAATACATACTTTTGTACATTTCCACCAAACGTCGGTAACATGGCAAGTACACAAACAAACGGTGCAAATATCGCCATTCCTACAAATAAAATCTGACTGAATATCATAAGTCCGCATAAATATAAGACAAAGGCTGATATTCCAATGTTAAATAGGAATAAAAAAAGCACCATACCTAATCGTGGTGCAACTTTTGTTACTGTTAAGTTTTTGTTTTCTTCGTCCTCTATCTCCTTTTCAACAGCATCTTGTCTTGTTTCTCCGTCATCATCATCCGGTGATACACTCTCTAATGCTTTTACCCGGTCATTGCCGATTTTGTTTACACTCGTATTACCAAACTGCATTAATAACCACGGTTGCCGGACTTGGATAGAAAATAATTGTTCCCTCATGGCTACTGCTCCATCTGTCGTACTATCGGAATCCGGTGCAATCAGAGATGTTCCGGCATTTAAAACTGACGTTGCTACATCGGAACTAAAACTATTGATTTTCTTGATATAGTCCGGTGCATATGCAATGAATGATACAGATACAATGAAGATTAAAATAAAAGATAACACGGAGTTCATTGCTTTTGTTGTTTCTCTCTTTAATAAGCCTACATATAAGACATAAACTCCTAAGACTAAAACAAACATAAGCAGGAAGCCACCAATTAAGCCACTTTTGGAAACTCCACCACTCTTTGTAACACCTGCTAACGTCTGGATGCTTTTACCGACTGTACTACTTAAATCGGAAACAAAATCTAAATTAAAGGCTTCTTGTACTACATAACCGGTAGCATTGCTAATGTTTCTTGATATGTACCAAATAGCGTCGGTTAGCATATAAACCGCATACATGGCCCCATCTCCAATACCATCTGTCCAATTCCAAGGCAACCAATCCCAACTCGTATCCACGTAAAAATCTAATTGATAATTGTCTAACGGATATTTGGAGAATAAATGTTTGTTGTCTATCTTCGTATCAACAAAGGTGGAAGCAAACACTGTATTGTTTAAGGTACATAACAAAAGGAAAAATATAAGCACGGATAGCAGAATACAAAAGATAATCTTATATGGCTTTTCTGCTTTTCTTTCTTTCATAAGCACTCCTTTCTATATAACCTCTGTTTTGTTAATTTCTTCTATTGCTACCGGTGGTCTTGTATCAAAGGCTCTGAATAATTCTTCAAATACTATATCAACCTTAATGACACCTACTCGACCATATATATCACAAAAAAGGCATTCTCCGTTTTCTAGGTTCATCAAACGCTTTTGATTTTGCTCATCTTCTTCATCTACTCCAAAGAATTGAAGCGTTTTCTTGATTTCTTCTATATCTGTCGAACGGAACGCAAACTTCATACCGATATTGTTTTTCATCTTTTCGTCACCAACATCGTCTGTGTTTTGCGTTACAAAATAAACTCCTGCCTGCATGCTTCGTCCGGTTCGTACCAATTTCTTTGATAATGCTTTTCCCTGTGCTACATTTAGAAATGCCCACGCTTCATCTAAATTGACTATCTTATATAATTCTCTGTTTTTATAAATAAAGTCTAATGAATAGGTACTTAAAACAATCATAATGGCTACTGATAACATTTCCATGGTAGTGTAATCTTCCATAGTGGTTCCCTCATCCGGCAGTACCAAGTCAGCAACCTGTACGATATTATATAAGTTGTCTACATGAATTGCATTTTCCGTCGTACCATCTCCAAAGAGTAAAGACGCAAAATCATAATCTGTAAAGGATTCAATGTGACTTGCAATTCCATTGGCTGTTACAGAACCATCTCTTTTTAATTCTTCAATGACTAACAACAATCCTCTTTTCTTACCTTGCGTAACAGAACGAATCGCTTTTCTTAATGTCGGAAATTTTTCCGAATCATGTACTGTGATACCTGTTAGGAATGTTAAAATATCTAACGCTAAACTTTCAGCGTCTTTTTCATTTTCCATAATCGCATATGGGTCTAACAACCCACGGTTCCTTTCTTCGCTCGTAAGATTTACAATATTAATCTTGTCTGCTATCATTCCTAAATGCTCACCCCAATTGCCACGCTCACTTTTTGGGTCAAGTGTAATTCCTTTTGCACCATATAAAATACTGTAAAAGAAAATAAGGTTATCACAAACAGATTTTCCACCACCTAACGCTCCGACAAATGCCATTGCCAGAGCATTGGTTACAGAACCTTGTACTCCTTGTGCCGCCAAAGATGGATTGATATAAACTGACTTTCCTGTATCAACATTGTGTCCTAAGTAAAATCCACTTGTTTCTCCTAACTGCTGTGTGGCTCCAAATCCTAAGCAAGATAAAAAATCGGCTTTTACATACTGTACATAATCATTAATGTATCGTTTACTTGCAGGATAAAACTCGCCATGCAAACCTATCATATCACCGAATGGTCGTACCATTTTAATTTTCATATCATCATAAAAGTTTCTTACCTCATCCACTCGACGCTTTAATTGCTCTACACTGTCAGCAGGAACTCGAACCACGTATGATAACTTGTACATATTTTCTCTTGAACGTGATAGTTCTGCTTCTAGGTCGTTTACATCTTCTAAGGCAGTTTGTACTTGGTCGCTTGTTTCATTTCCACTCTCATATGCATGGTTATCTAAGTCCTTTAACTCCTTTTTCTTATTCCTTACCGTCGTTAAAGATTTCTTGTTTGGTAAGATTTCAACATTCATACTCGTATCTATCGGAAAATCAAAATACTGCTGTTGATAATAGAAAATTTCATCACTTGGAAATGCAAGGTCACTAACAATTGTTTCTATTGTAAGATATGATACATACTGTTTGGACGTTTCACCGGTAATCTCTAAATATCGTTGTTTCTCTTTGATTTGATAACGGTGTGGTTTGATTAGGTCATATTTCTTTAATAAAACCTTGTCACCCTGTTTTTGCTCCGGTAAATAGAACTTGTAATCCTCATAAGCAACTCCGGTCATACCGTTTATATGCTCAATCAAATATCCAAAATCATCTTTTCCTAACCGACGCATGGCAAAACGTTTGTTGATTTTTCCATATAGTAGTTTTTCTAACTTTGTATACATATTTAATTCATCTTCACTCATGGTTACAAAGTCACCCATCAACTCATGATTGACTTCTCCGATAAAATCCCGAAGCGTCATTTTGATTTTTTTCTTGATAGTATCAAAACTTAATTCATCTTCCATTGGAATCAATTTAAAACCAATAAAAAAACGATAATCTAACTCATTTTCTCCAACTTCCTCAATCAACCATTCTGTCTGTTTATCAATCATGTCATAAGCAACTTCTTTTAAATCACCTTTGACGTGCTTTTTGCAGGCTTCCTGCGTGGCTTTTACACTTCTCTCTGTTGCTATCTCTAATGCATGGAGTTTCCCATCATCAATCTGTGCAACTAACTGTCTAAAATTTTCCGCTACGTTCTTTTTCTGTTCTTCCGATAAAAACGAATAGTTATATGGTTTCATCTCGTAATAGGCAAAACATTCTCCATCACGATTAAAGACCAAGTTGTTGTTAATATATTTAATCGGATACATTCTCTAACCCCCTTACATATGTTATTTGCCCTGTTTCTTCCTGTTCCTTTAATTCTACCTTTTTATCTGCATACGTGACTTTTGCACGAAACAAATATAAAACCACGGAACGAATAAAATTTAATGGTCGTTTCCCATCAAATGTTTTTTGGCTTAATCCCCATGCAACTCCAATCGGAATCGCACCATAACGGATAAAGACATTTCCTAATAACCATACATTCGGCACAAACATCATTACAAATAAGGTAAGTAAAAATACCGCTATCTGTTGAAATGTAACCGGAAATGGCAAATGAAAGTCATTGATGGCATATATCATTTTTTCCACCGACCATATCGACGTATAACTCTTTGCTTTCTCCATAATTGCTCCTTTCTCTACTTGACCTCGATTGCATGAACAAAGGTACGATAATTATCCGCTTCATAACTGCACGTAACAAAGGTATAAATCCTGTTCGCTTCCTTTATCTGTTCATTCGTTGCTTTTGTCTTAATTTCACTGCGACTTAATATATCTTCTTTATAAGCCAATAATGTATTTTCTTTATCAAATGTTATCGGTATCTTACATTTGGCACTTCTCGCATACGCTGATATCACTTGTAAATGTATTGTTTTTGTTGGTGTATAAATCACAATTTTATCATGCTTCTTTATAAAACTTTGTTCCCGAAACTTTAATAAATCAGCAAACATTGTGCCATTTCTCATGTGATGTCCGTATATCACATTGTTATCAGATAAAAACTCATTGTTTCCTTTTGCGTCTAAAAAAATACTGCCCGACGCATTGTACGTTCCTTTGAATGTTTTGTGCAAATATTCACTGTTGTTTTTTCCCTGCACAATCGGATAGTCAATGTCGGTTCCTTTCGCATAGACCCATCCAACCGTATCTTTATTAATGCTTAATAATTTCTGCCAATTTATCTGTCGTTTCCCTCGTATCTCTTTTGCTAATGCAGTGTACTCATCTTTTGCTTCTTTTTTTTCTAAAAAGTCAGACACAATCCGATACCCACAATAGAGAAAAATAATAATACAAAGAAATAACATCATGTTTGGCAAAATGTTTTTTCGCTTCATAAGTTATCCCTGCTTTCTTTCCTGCAATTCAAAGCAAAGGAAAAGATAGATAATATCTTCCCCTTTGCTTCTTACTTTTTTATAATAGTACTTCCAAAATTGCTCCCGACGTTATAATAAATTCTCTCTCTAGCTCCTCATCTCTTGCCATGTCAGAAAAATCTATATATTTAATTAAACTATCCGATACTTCACCCCAGAAACCATTTTGTACTTCTTGATAAAGCAATCCTTCCACATCACTGACACCGGTATGAATGATAATTTCATCTTTACTTTCAATTACTTCTTCCATAGAACCATAAATATCTAATAATTCTCCAAGCGCATCTTCCAATTCTGTACCGGCAATGTTATCTTGATATGCTTTATACATTCGATTCAACTTATAAATAGATTCATACTCCGAAATCTCAAACGGTAATTCATAATCATAGATTGCAATTTCTTCCTCATTTTCACCCATGTTTAAACGCTCCCGAATCGTTTCCATTGTAACCGGAAGATTAAACCAATCTCCTGTTGATAATCCATTGTTGTATTTTGCTAATGATACAACATAAATACTCCATTCCATCTTGTCACCTGTTCCTTTCCAATAAAAAAAAAGCACTTAGGCTTCCTAACATTTACGCCCCATTTTCAAACATTCGCTGATCTACTAACGTAGGTAACTCATGTTTTCCCATGTTCGCTTGATTTTCTTTTACTTAATAAATTTGTTTCCAAGATTCAATAATACATCTTTTACTCCGGATGGATTGAAAACAAAAATTACAACAATCAATGCAATCACTAACATTGATACTAACTTTGTAAACTCTCGTTTAAATCCTAAATACAACCCCATAACAATAATTGCTACATAAACTAATGGCTGTGCATTCGTTGAAAACCATGTATATAAGTTATTTCCAAAATTCATCTTACTTTCTCACTTTCTTATTCTGTTATTATGTTTTGATTGGCTACTTCTGTCTGTTGTTCTAATAGTTTCTTTTGCTTATCTGTTAACTTTGCATTGTTAATTATTTCTTCTATCTCGTCTACTCCGTGAATTTCATCTAAAGTTAATAGTAACTTTAAAGATGGTGCTACCTGTCTTGCTATCCAATTCTTTGTCTTTTCTAAGGTGTAAGGCTCCGGCTTCATGGTTAACCTAATGTCGGTTCCCTCATCCCCAATAAACATTTTCCATATTTCATTGGTTTTCCAATTCCTGCGGTCAACATCTTCCTGCCAGTCAGCAAATCGAATATAACGATTGATGATGGAAAAGGCTGTTTGAAATGGATTACGGTAACATAAAATATCATTGATGGCTAAATATGCCCTGTCATTCTTTAATCGAATTTCAAAACGATTTTTTACATCTGATTCTTTCACATCTAAACCACGCTTAATATACTGTTCCATGTCTTTTTCATAAATACAAAAGTAAATGTCACTTTGCAAGGAACCAATATATAACGTGTTTCCCATGCCGATTTTTTCATCACGCTTCTTCAATTCTCCACTGGCATAATAACGAAAAGCACGAAACATTGAAATACACTCTCCTGCTTCACATTTGCTCGCTAAAAATGGAATGTCAAGTAATCCGGCACGGTCATTGATTGCAATGTCAATTCGTTTAAAGACTGCATTTTCATGGTCTAATATCGGTTTAAAAAAATCATACCAACTTCTATCCTGTGCAAGTAGACAAGATTCAAACTGCCTGCAACCTTTTCCCTTTAATTCTAAGAGAACTCCTTTTTCAAGGTCTAACGTATCTGCCATTACAACTATATCTCCAAGTATATATTGTTCAGAATAACCATAAAAAGCGTGTTCCTCATGTATCATGTACTTTGGATTTATTTTTAAAATGTCTCGTAAAATGTGTTCCACATCATCTGTTGGAAAACGGATTCTTACGTAATCGAAAATGATTTCTAGTGGTGCATTGGGATTTAATCGTTCTAATGCAGTTTCAATTTTATTTAGCATACGGTCACCTGCTTTTCTTTTACCGGATAAAATTTTACCTAAGTTTTTATAACTAACACCGGTCACTGCCTGTAATTGTCGGTAAGTAACAGCATACATTTCTTTTTTATCTGCTAATTGTTTGATTTTTGTTTCATAATCCAAATGATTGTCTACTCCCTTCTTCTTTTTGTTTCCATTTTTTAGTATTTGTCGTCATTTTTAGCCATTTGACGATAAGAAAAAATGCTTTAAAAATAATCTCTAACCCCCATGTTTGCAAGGTTTTTTGGCTTCGGATACAGTCGAAGTATACCCCCCTGTTAGATAAAGGGGGTTAATTGCGTGGGGCTATCGCCCCACGCAAGACACAAGGCGGTTGTCGTGGCTTCCACTCCGTACGCCACTAACCGCCCTTGTCTTTCTTGCTATTACGCAATACTCCCACTTTAACTCATGCCTACATACTCTGTTACCGCTTCCCCATCTTCCAAAGATGTATAGAAATTAAACTTTACCGCTTCTCGTTCCCTCGTTTGCTCCACATCTAAAAAAACTGCAAAACGCTCATTACCCTCTATTAAATCACAAATCGATTGTAACTTACTATCTGCCTGCGACCTCATTTCCTCATTCGCTGTTTCCTCATAATCCTTTACATAATCATCATAACCTGTGATTTTTGTAATATCTTTTATCACTTGTGCCATAATTGCTCCTTTCCTTAGCAAAAACCGATATATCTTATCATGCATACTCCATCTTCCATACTGCGATAAAATACAAAAGTTAAATTAAACCCTTTTAATTCGGCTTTCTTTTCATCCCTAATTTCTTCACTACTTATAAATATGTCAAAATCTCTGTCACCCTCTAATCCATTCACTGCACTTTGCAATCGCACATCAGCTAAACGATGAAGTTTTGGAATGACATAAGATTGATAATCTTTTATGTATTCATCATAATCGCTTACCTTTGTAATATCATACTCCAATACAATCATACCTTTCACTTTGTGTAGGTGTATTCTGTAACATATTGATAGTATTTCTCAACACATTCATCAAATACAACCAAGATAATCTATCACCTGCTTTCCATCATCTGTTTTGTGAGCATGAAATAGAAAAACTAAATCTTCTACTTCATCAGAAACTAAATTTTCTAATCCCATATATACATTAAAATATCGACTGTCTACTTCTTCTAATTCACGTGGTATTCTTTCTAACCACGGTTGCAACTTTGTATCTGCATAAGAATGATACTCTTTTCGTACACGCTCTTTAAAATCTTTTACATAATCATCATAATATTGCACGTCACTTATTTCTAATATCATAACTACCTGCCTTTCTAACCATATGAATAATAACGGATTCTCTGTTTACCATCTATATCTCCTGCAACAAAATAAAAATCAATTCCACTAAATCCATAATAAGCACGAAATTCACTCTTTATTTCCTTATTTTCTACCAGAACATGAAATGCTTCGCTCCTATCATCTAAGGATTCTAATTTTGACTGTAACTTACTATCGGTTAAATGATGATACTTTGGCATTACCATTTTTTTTAAAATCTCTTATATATTCCTCATAAAACATAACATCTTCTACGCTATACATTACACACCCCTTTCTTGATATGCTTTTTCTATCTCACGCATAAAGTCATGATTATCCGGTACAAACGGAGAATAAAACTCTATAATAACACTTTCTCCAAAATCAATATATCCACGTCCTTTGATGTCCTTTAAGTAGAAGTTTTTGTCTACATCTCCATACATCATGGAATATCCCAGTTCAGACATTCGACCTAATGCGACACGGAAATTGAATTGGTCACGCATACCATCTCCTAAATACTTTGCGTCCGGTCTTTGACACGCTAAAATAACAAAATAACCTGCCTGCCGACCTAACATTAGGATTTGTACCAACTTGTTGTTAAATGGTTCTCGTAAGGCTCTATCCTTATCTATCATGTTAGAAAATGCTACATACTCATCAAACACTAAAAAATGCGGTGCTAATCCATAATAAGCATAGTTCTTTCCTGTCTGATAATTCGGTAATGCCTTAATATCTTCCATACGGTCTAACATCTCTTGATGAAATTCTTCTACACACGCTACAATATCCTCTTTCGTATGATATACGTGTGGTAAAACTTTCTCTAAGTCTGCTAAATCGGCATTCTTAGGGTCACAGATGTTTAAAACTGCTCCTGCCTTAATCAGTGCTTCTATTAAAGCCAGTATAAAGTATGATTTACCGCTACCAGTGCCACCTGCGATTAACATATGCGGTTGTTTATCAAAATTCCAACTAAGGCTTCTCATTAACTGCATGGTACTATTTTGTACCGTAACGTCCTTAATCTCGATTCTGTCTTTCATCAATTCTTCTACTAACTCATAGGTCACTCGACCACTCTTTACTTCCTTTAAAATTAATTCACAATCAAAACCACTTTCTAATCGTTTCTCTAATGTCTTATATTGGTCTTGATAGCGTCCTAGCGTTAACTTCACGACTATAATAATCGTACGTCCGCTTTTCTTGTAATACATCTTCGGAAACCATGCAATGCTTTCTTCTTTGCTTACAGGAATATCTTTAAAGAAACTTTCCTTTGGCTTTCCTTTTTCATACCATCCATTTTCTAATACCATATGTGCTAATTTCTGCCGGTGAAACATTTGGTGTAAATGCTCTCTGCCATACTTTAAATAAAGAAAACATACCAAAAGAAATATCAATACAGAAAACATAAATATCAATATAACTCTTGAAATAATGATATGCATATAAAAATAAAGTCCATACGCATTTAGTAACAATGCAAAATACAATCCCATAGGAAGCAAAAAGATAAGAGAAACTATCGTCGCTACAAAATGAAATACTAAATGTTCATTCTTTGGACGAATCCGTTTCCCTAAATACCAATCTTTTATTTTCAATTAATTATTCTTTCTTTGGTGGCATTTGTCCTTGTGGATTGCGTTTCTTTGGTACAATATCCTCTGCTTTGATGTACCATGTTACTTCCGGTTCCGGGAATCCCGGTGTTGCTACCGAAGATACAACCGGATTTACCATGTCTACCTCATCATTATAATTAAATTTCTTCTCACCGGCTCTCTCAGGAATAGATACTTGAATCATTCCACCCTGTCCTCGTGATTTCAAATCATAAGTACGTTCTGTAATTTCATCTAACATCATTCCATCTTCGTCTTGTGCGTGTACTTCTCTACGTAACGCTGAAAACTTTAACTCTCCGAATGTTTTTACTTTATCTACTACAATTCCGTTTGCTAATCTCATATCTTACTGTTCCTTTCTATAATTTTTTCATATTGTCAGCATATAAAATATAATCACTGTATGCTTGTCTATTATCAATTGCTACTGCCCGTACTTCTAAATGAGGATTTTCTAATGCAACCATATCCTCATATTCAAAATGCTTCTCCCCTGCACTTGGCTGTAAAATTACACTTATATTATCTGCCGGCTGTTTTTCAGCATAAAGTCTATACTCTCTACCGATAACTTTGGCACTCCTGCCATTTCCATCTGTAACTAGCTTTCCCTCTCCTGCAAATGTAATCTTTCCAAATGTTTCTTGCATATTTAAAACTACATTTCTTAAATCCATTGGTTTACACCTCTTTCTTAAAATGGATTAAGATTTACCATTTTTATCATGATAAACCTCAATCTTAGTTTTTTGTTTGTGACTTTTTTTAATCGTTACTATTTTGCTTCTTTTTTGTTTCTTTTTCTGTAAGCGTATGTTCCACCAATAAGTGCTAATACACTCATTCCTGCAAATGGTAATACATTCATCATATCACCTGTTTTTGGTGTACTGGATGATGTACCATTGCTTGGTGTGCTTGCAGATACAGGTTTTACTGTTACCTTTGCTTCACGCTTTGGCATTCCCTCACCTGTAATTTTTGCTAAGTTTGTTAAGTTACCATCTGCTTCTTTTAGTACCTTTGCGTCATATGTTACTTTCAATGTTTCTCCATATTTCATTGTTGGAACATTGATTGTAATTGTCTGACCGTCTACTGATACTGTAGCGTCTTTTACTCCTGTTACCTTAATGCTGTCCTCATCTACCTCTAATCCATCCGGTACTTCATCTGTTAGAACAACATCTGTTGTTTCAGCATTTTCTGTTTCAATGGCAGATTCAATCGTATACTTTAAAACATCTCCTACCTTATAGGTATCTTTGTCAACACCTTTGGTTAACGTCCAATCTGCTTTCTTTACTGTTACAACATTGTTATCTTCATCATCCGGTGTATTGTCAGAACTTGCGACAACTGCATTTGCATATTCACCTGTTTTTGTAAAAGTTGCATTGTATGTGATAACAAGTTCATCTTCATCTGTTAAGTTCTTGCCTGTTTCGATTTTGAATCCTGTTTCACTTGTGGTAATCGTACAATCTTTCGTAATATCCTCTTTGTTTAAAGTTACCTTTAAACTGTCAGCGTCAATTACTACTCCATCTTCGTTTGTAAATGCGTCCTCTACAACTACATTCTTTGCTGTTAAATTTTCTTTGGTTTGTTTTACAACTTCTGTATAGGTTCCTGTTGCTCCAACTGCATATTCTTGCTTATCAGATGTTTTTGTTACTTCTAATGCAGGTGTTTTCATTGTAATATCCTCAATATCTTCTCCACCACCACTAGGAATCGTATCATCTGTTACAATCAAGTCACCATTTACATTTTCAGTTGCAGGTGCAGTAAATGTATTCTTCAAAGAACTTGATACGTCCGCGTCCTCTGTAATTACTGCGTCATATGTTACGGTTACTTTGTCTGCCCATGTCATAGCATTGTATGGGTCTTTTTCTGCACATGGAATATCACCATTCTTTAAGTTGTACTCCGTATTGATGGTAAATCCTTTGCCATCATCATTATAGGTCACATCTAAGTCTTTAGTAATGTCTTTACCGCCAACTAAAACTGCTACTGTACCCTCTTTGATTTCAAGTCCATCACTGTTTACAACATCATTTAATACAATGTTGTGCATATAAGTTCCGGCATTTTTGTTTGTAATGGTTACTTTATAACCTACAACATCTCCTACCTTATATTTCTTATCCGGTGCTGTCTTTACAACGTCCACTTTCGGACTGTTGATGTAAACCTGTTCCTTATCTGTCTTTTCCGGGATACCTGCAGCGATCGCTGAAGCAGTGTTATCGACACAGGTTCCGTTACTTGCAACCAAAGCTTTCGCATCGTAAGTCACGGTAATCGTCGTTCCATACGGAAGAGCATAATCTCCTTTGGATTTTAAAACCCATCCGTTACCGCTTTGCGAAATAGTATAATTGGCTTCATCAATTCCGGAAACTTTCACAGAACTAAAATCAAAAGCAAAGGTATCCGGCAGTGTCGTATCAGAAATCGTGAAATATGCCGTATCCGCATTTGGATTTGTATTTTGAACCTTTACTGTATAATGTACGATATCGCCAACCTGATGTTCATATCGGTTCACATCCTTTGTAATCTTCAGTCCCGGTTTTGGTGTCTCTCCCGGAGGTGTCATTTCAGATAATTCAATCAGCGTTTTCACTTCATTCGTTACTTTATTTTCTCCATCGATGATAGTCTTTGCACTATTATTTTCTGTCAAAACAGTCTTTGTTTCATTGTAATGTCCGTGGGTTGTCCATGTTTCCCTCAGTGCATTTAACTGCTCTTCTGAAGTATTAGCCGGAACATTCATTCTTACTTTTACTTTCAATGTATATAATACATTAGAGTAAAATTCAGAATCCTTTGGATTTTTCAGAGTCGCTTTTACATCATTTCCAACCGTAGAAATATTGAACATGGAACTTACATCCGTTTCTGCCCCTCCGTTCGCAGCAACAACCTTCACGTCCAAAATCTTCATACATTCTTCTACCTTATCTTCAAATGCAAAGCTGTCATAACAGAAATTTTCTGCCTTTGCCGGTATCGGCTGTGATACACTGTAAGTCCATGTTTTGCTCAGATCACGGACATGGATTTCTTTTACATCCGTTTCCTTATCATTGCTGTCATTGGTGACTGTTTTTACCGGAGCTTCCGTTGGAAAATCCACCATGGACTGGCCGGAACCTACATACTGTTCCGTTCTTGTCGCATGAGTATACTCTGGATGCTGTCCCATGTCACGGCCAAAGGTGTATGTAAAGCTGTTGGATTCAAATGTAAATCCCACAGCTGTAAATGCTTCTCCTTCATAATTTGGTGAATCGGAACAGTAGTAAGCATTTCCGCCTTTTTCCATGTATTTCAGTTTCGTATTGCCTGCAACATATTCCCCTGTGACTTTATCTGCATTGATGGATATATACTGGCACTCGTCAATATCATTTAATGTTAAATTAGATTTCAATGTAATTGGTGTATTTGTGCCTGCTTTATAAAACTGAGTTTTAACTGTCATCTGGTCCAGTCCCACGTAAGAAGCATTGGCAACTCCTGCACCAATGCCGACATATCCATCCCCATACTCATCATCCAGTTTCGGATTGGAGATCGTACGCACAATATCAACATCTACAAACTTTCCATTCTGCCAGATAGAAAGTCCGGTGATTTTTACTTTAAATACATCACTTTCACTCTTTACATGAAACCATGTATACTCTTTTAAAAATGCCGGGAGTGTCACATCTTTATCATGAAACTGTGTCGGCGGACTGCACTCATTTCTGGTACTTCCGTTCATGACTTCTATTTTTCTTAAACTGTTTCCATTTTTATCTTTTTTGCTTTTCAGCTTATAGCCATATGCAGCATTGACTTTCAGGGCTTTATTCTTGGAATCATCATAGCTGGAATAGCTGTGTGAATCATTTCTCCACCAGTTAGTTCCATCATTAATCTTTTGTGCACTTCCTGTATCTGTCCCAGCAGCATAAACAAAACTCCCTTGAGAACCCAGGCTGTTTGCACACACCAGAACCGCTGCTAATATGCACACGGCTTTCCTCGAAAGTTTCCTCACTTTCGACATAAACTTATCTTTCTTCATAATCTTTTCCTTTCTGTTTTCATGCATGAAAAAAACACCTTTCGGTGCTTATAATTACTTTTATGATCTTCTATCCATAGGAGGACTTCGATTTTTTAAATTCATACCCTTCTCCTTTTTAATTTTTAATACAAAAAAGGAACAGATGGTTTGTCTGCTCCTAATTATTTAATATTTAATTTTATTGAAACATCGCATCATTATAACCTGCAATCAAATATTGACAACCATAATTAATCATTACTAATTTTCCATTTTTATATCCTTTTATCTTAAAAAATAAATCATCTCCTGGTATCTCTTTAAAATCAGACCCCTCATATTTTTTGGTCTGTCCAGATTCCAGCTTAAAATCATAATCTTCCGTTATCGGTTCTTTGACATTATCCAAGCTTCCTACTCCAACGCATCCGTACAATGTAACTCCATTCTTAGCAGTAAATTTAGCATGTGCTCCATCTGCATCCTCTTTCATATAATAATAACAATAACCAATACTCATAAACCCATTACCAGGTCCAATATAATATGCATAAGTATCATTTACATTTGTTTTTCTAACGCTTTTATCTATAACTTTCTTTGTTTTCTCAGCCGTTGCAATATCTTTATTCAACTGTGCTTCATTGATTGGATCTGTTTTTCTCGGATATTTAATGTTTGCTGTGGAAGCATTATAGGCTTTCTTCTTGTAAGTCTTAAACAACTTCCCTTTTGTATTATAGACCTTTACAGTTGCTGTTGCATTTCCTGCAGCTTTCCTAAGTTTGATATTAAAATATCCTTTGACTTTTGATGCTTTTTTCTTGTAAGTCTTTCCGTTGACCGTAACCTTTACTGTATATTTCGGTCTTGTGTATCCTTTGATATTTTTCGCTGTCTTGGAAAACCTGCTGATACTTGCTGTCTTTGCAATCACATATACCTTTTTCTTTTTGTACAGCTTCTTTCCCTTATAAGCCTTTACGGTCAATGCCTTTCCGGCAGGCTGTTTTGGAATTTTGACTGTATATTTTCCTCTTTTATTTGCTTTCGCCTTGTAAGTCTTCTTTCCAATCTTGATTTTTACCGTATATTTTTTCTTTGTCTTTCCCTTCACCTTTGTAGTTGTATTATACACCCGATTCACGGTCAGCTTTTTCTTTGCTGCGCTAACATCAGTTACCTGTAACATGGTAACTGAAAAAAACAATACCATGGCTGCCAAGGCTACTCGTTTTAATCTTCTCATTTCATTACTCCTCACTTTCTAATCTACTTTATTTTCTTGTTTGTTAATATTATATTATTATTTAAAAGAAAAAACAATTCTTTTACGTAGAATATGTATATCTTCTATGATTTATAATATAACGTCATTCTCTGATAAGTTTTGCGACCATGAAAATATCGGTTGTCCTCATTTTCTAATTTCTTTAACTTCCCTCTCCCATTCGCAATCCATCCTTTCTACTCTAATCGGTCAATCATATCTTTATTCCCTCGAATCGGTATAATAATTATGGTGTTTCATATACAATCTGTTTTACCTGTCCACCTTCTAAAATAGTAGCCAATCCATGTGACTTGTAAATATGATACGCTACCTCAAGAGAACAATTCTCTTTTTTGTCTAATAATTCCTTAATATTAATTGCCATGTTTTATTACCTCTTTTCTGTATTGATTTTATTCTTCCTCGTCTATTTCTTCATAATCAAGACATTCCACATAACCATCACCACCGGAATCTATCGCTACGTGTAATTCATCAAAATTATTATTACAACCGTAATCTCCATCATAGTGTTTACACTCTTCTGCATTGCAACGTACATAATAACTATACATATTAAACCCCTTTTTACTCAACTTTAATGTCTAAAAATCCTTTTCTAACATTGTTTACGGAAATCATACCAACTTCTCTTTCTAAAAGTTTACTCGATAGTCTACTGCCATCACTAATATACAGATTATGAAATATAATGGCTCTATCCCCAATTTATTTATATCTTCTACTCCTTATTTCTCCAACTACAAGTAATTTTTTATATATCTGATGCATTTTTTCAACATATGAAATCAATATTCTCATAATCAACGCAGTTATAAATACAGTTATAATTACAGATATTATAAACATTAATTTTGCCGTTTCAATATCATTTCCATGGTCCAGTGTTACAAATTTCATGAACATCTCAACAAAATTATAAAAATATTTCCACACACTCATTAGAATTGATACTATAATTGTAAGCATAAAAATTGATAGAATATTTCTTTTATGTTCATATTGAGATTTTAAATCAAAATACTCTAGATCAATTTCATCATTTTCCATTTTTTCCAGATATTTAATTTCTTTTTTATATCGTGCAAGTTCTCTTTTCTTTCTCTCTTGTAATGAAATTGACATTATATAATTCTTTATCTTTTCTCTCACATTCTCCATAATTATCACACTCCTCTATTCATATATCACATCTTTATACAACATTTATCTATAAATTTAAATATTGAAAAGAGAGATACTTTTTAGATTCAAGTTTTTACAAAACACTATAAACAATATTAAAGAAATACTGTTCCCATTCACTATATTCACAATACCGTTTTTAATTAGCTGTATAATCACTGTTTTGTACTGTTTTTTTACTATATTGGAAAAGTTTTTTTGCTTTTAGTGATAGCATACATAAAATAGACCAAATATAAGAAACATTATAACCAGAGACTCTCGTATAGGCATTCCGTTAATGCAAATCACATAGGGATACTTTAGTCTGCTCCATAATACACGGCAAATAATGTACAGTTATCAAATTCTGTTATAATAAGTGTCTTGTTTTACTGTCATTTGATTGCTTTATGCCTTTATATCACCCTGCCTGCATTGGATAGATTTTAAGGGTAGGGTAAAACTTCTTTTTCACAAATAAATAGGCAGGCTGATATAAAAGCATAATAAAAATAATTGGTGTTGTTCACGCTTCGTCGCTTCCTCTGCCTTATCGGTTTATTCCCTACATTGCTTTTCTTGCATTTAGACAGGTATTAAATTCGGATAACCCCTGCTCCATCACGAGCAGTTATCTAGGAATTATCGCTATATACAACAAGCCTTTCATACCCACTTTTTCTTGTTACGAAACACACTCATTCAGTTTTCAATGTACAATTTTTTTCGATTTTGGGATAACCGGTTTTGACAAAAACCTATAGAATTGATAAAATTAGATTTACATAATTTCATCTTAGGCACTGCCTAGTGAAGTTATCCCTGTTATTGGGTAGTAGTTACAGTCCGTCAAAACTTACAACTGCTACCCAATTTTCATGCCCTCAATCACAATATCTTTCGGCTTAACACCAAGTCCTTCGCAAAACTTATGGACTGATTTTGGGCGAACAGTTTTACCATTTTTCATAGTATAAATCGTATTCATAGATAAATCGGTTTTGGCTGAAATTTCAACATTTGTTAATCCATATGTATCTATGATTTCTGTTACCTTGCTTCCATTTACTATATATATTAAAACATTTCTAGAACCCCCTTTCTACTTCAATTTTTATAATAAAAAAATGAAGTTAAACCCTTTTCTTTAAGTTCAACTTCATTTTACCACTTACCTAAATTTTTCCATAGCCTTTGCTACACCGTCTTCATTATTAGATACTGTAATATAATCCGCAATTTTTTTCACAGAATCCAATCCATTTTCCATAACTACAGCAATTCCCGCTTCTTGAAGCATTTCTGTATCATTATCTGCATCCCCAAATGCCATCGTTTCCTCTTTTTTCAATCCAAGTGCTTCCGCCAAATGTTTTAATCCATCTCCTTTGTTGCATCCTTTAGTAGAAATCTCAAGGTTCTTCGGCAGTGAACTGGAATACTGAATATCCTCAAACTGCTTTAATTCTTCCCATACTTTTGCCCGTTCTTCCATAGTACGAAAAATTAAAGTCATTTTTTCAATGGTTTCATAATGTTCTTTTATGTATTCATCCAGATTCTCAATTATCTTTCTGGAGCCTTTCACAACTTCCCTTGTGTTCGTATCCAATTCATAATAATCCAAATTCTCCATAGGTTTCCGTTCTCCATATGCCTGTCCGTTTTGGCTGATACTAATCATCACATCAAAAGAACGTAAAAATTGAATCAGCTCCAAAACTCTTTCTGGCTGAAAATGATTTTTATAGAGCACTTTCTGCTCATGAAGATCATAAATTGTAGCACCATTGCTGAATATTCCGTAACGGATTTTCTCCATAGCTGCTAATTCTTTGGGTAAACTATTCACAGCTCTCCCGGTAGCCGCTACAAAATGCACTCCGCGGTCTAATGCTTTTTGAATCGTATTCTGCGTATACTTTGTAATTACACGATTTCCATCTAATAAAGTTCCATCCATATCTGCTGCAACCAGCTTAATCTCACTTTTCACTTTGTTCTCCTGTATTTTTTTGATATTCTTCCCATAAATCGGGTCTTCTCTCTTTTGTTCTTTGTATAGACTGCTCCTGTCTCCACTTCCGAATATTTTCATGATGTCCGGATAACAATACTTCCGGAACCTCTTTTTCCAAAAACTTCGGTGGTCTTGTATACTGTGGATATTCCAACAATCCATTTTCAAAGGATTCATCTCCTGCAGATTCATCATTATTTAATACTCCCGGTACGAAACGGGAAATAGCATCGATCATTACCATTGCCGGAAGTTCCCCTCCCGTCAACACATAATCTCCAATGGAAACATAATCTGTAACAATCTCTTCTAACACTCTTTCATCCACGCCTTCATAATGTCCGCATAGAAATATTAATTCCTCTTCTTTTGCCAATTCCTTTGCCATATTCTGATGAAAAACACAGCCTTGCGGCGTCATATAAATCACCCTTGGCTTCCTTGGCATATTCTTCGTTATATCCTGATACGCGCTGTAAATCGGTTCCGGCTGCATTACCAGTCCGGCACCCCCGCCATAAGGATAATCATCCACTTTCATATGCTTATTGGTAGAATAATCCCGGATATTTACTGCTTGAATATCCAAATATCCAGCCTCCATTGCTCTTCCAATAATACTTGTATTTAATCCATTCATCACCATATCTGGAAACAGTGTTAATATATGAAATTTATTCATCCAACAATCCTTTCATCACATGCACTGTAATCTGCTGATTTTCCACATCTACCTTTTTCACACACTCACGAATGACTGGAAGCAATACTTCTTTCCCATCAGCCATTGTTACAACGTAAACATCATTGGCTCCTGTCTGCAAAACGTCTGTAAGTTCTCCAAGAACTTCTCCATTATCATCACGAACAACTGTAAGCCCAATCAAATCTACAATAAAATACTCATCTTTTCCCAAAGGAACTGCTTGATCACGGGTTACAAACAATCCGCATCTTTTATACATCTCTACCTGATTGATATTATTAAATTCTTTAAATTTGAGAATCGGCTGATTTTTTACAAATTTACAGGATATAACATGTAAAAGCCTTCGCTCCTTTCCAGTATCCAAATACACTTCTTTTAATTTTTTAAACCGCCGGACATCATCCGTCATCGGGAAAATCTTCACTTCTCCCGCAATCCCGTGAGTATTGGCTATGGCTCCGACTTGTAAAAATTCTTCCATAATTCGCCCTGTCCTTTCTAGAAACTATTTCTTATTTATCATAAAGAAAGCCAGGAAAAAACTCAAGGTTTTCTTTCATTTTCCTATAAGCTGTTATCATCAATCCATCCAAAATATCTGCACGCATGATAACAAGAAAAATTTCAAAAGCAAACAGCATATAACAGTTGACAACAGTTAATTACTGTTATATACTGTTTACAAGAAAGGAGAACACAGATGAAACTGATTATTAACGGATCATCGATGGTTCCGATTTACGAGCAGATTATGGATCAAATCAAAGCACTGATTCGCAGCGGGAAACTCATTGAAAATGATGCTCTGCCATCTGTTCGTTCTTTATCCAAGGAATTAAAGATCAGTGCTTTGACTGTCAAAAAAGCTTACGACCATCTGGAACAGGAAGGTTTTACAATCACTGTCCATGGGAAAGGAACCTATGTAGCTGCAACAAACAAGGAACTTCTGTTGGAAGAACAGCGAAAAGAAATCGAAACCGATTTGGAACTGGCCATCCAAAAAGGAAAACGATATGGATTAACAACCGAAGAATTAAAAGACCTATTTGAAATTATTTTGGAGGGCTGAAAAATGTTAAAAATGAATAACGTAAAAAAGAAATATCCCAACTTTACATTAAATTGTACACTGGAAGTGAAACCAGGTTACATTACCGGATTAATCGGACAAAACGGCTCTGGAAAAACAACTGCTTTTAAATCCGCTTTAAACCTCATTTCAACAGACGGCGGTTCCATTGAAATTCTCGGAAAAAATCTTGAAGATATAAAATCTGAGGATAAAGAAAATTTTGGAATTGTTTTATCTGATTCCGGGTTCAGCGGATATTTGTCCATCAATGATTTAGCTCCTGTGCTCAAAAGCTTTTATAAAAATTTTGATAAAACATATTTTTTCAAACAATGCCAGCGTTTCGCACTGCCTAAGCAAAAGAAAATCAAAGAGTTTTCCACTGGAATGAAGGCAAAACTAAAATTATTAATTGCCCTTTCCCACAAAGCTTCTTTCTTGATACTGGATGAACCAACCGCAGGACTTGACGTTATTGCAAGGGATGAAATTCTTGACTTGCTGCGTGAATTCATGGAACAAGACGAAAACCGTTCCATTCTCATCAGTTCTCATATTTCGTCTGATTTAGAAGGGCTGTGTGATGACCTTTACATGATTCACGAAGGACAAATCATTTTCCATGAAGAAACAGATATTTTATTAAGCGATTATGCAATTTTAAAAATCTCAAAAGAAAAGCTCCATAAAATAGATCAGCAATATATTTTAAAAATCAAAGAAGAAAATTTCGGATATTCCTGTTTAACAAAAGAAAAACAATTTTATCTGGATAATTACCCGGATATTGTAATTGAAAATGGAAATATTGACGAATTAATAATGATGATGATTCGAGGTGAAGATTTATGAAAGGCTTATTAATCAAAGATTTAAAATTACTAAAAAATCAGCGGGTTTTCTTTCTTACTGTCATATTAGTTACACTTGTATTTGTAAATTCCCCTGAACAGGGAGGTTCTTTTGCTGTTGGATATCTTACTTTTGTATCCTCTCTTTTTGTATTGAGTACCATGAGCTATGATGAAACCGATAACGGTCTGTCTTTTCTATTTACCCTGCCCTTTACAAGAAAAATATATGTATACGAAAAATACATCTTCGGGCTGATGATTGGAGGAACTGCATGGCTGTTATCTTCCACCGCCGCTTTCATTCACGATTACCACACGCTTCCTTTGTTAAACATTACAGACTGGTGGCTGTCCTATATACTAATTTTAATCATACTTTTTATTATCATTTCCTTTGCCATTCCTCTGCGTTTAAAATTCGGAAATGATAAAAGCCGCATATTTGTTGCTATTTTATGCGGCGGTACCTTTGCTATTGCTTTTATTATCGCACAGGCAGGAAAACATATGGGAATTGACATTGAACAAATATTAGAGTCTTTCATATTCACAAAATTACTTTCTTCTGTCGGAACTTTACTGGCTGTTTCCTTCATTATTTTAGGAATATCTATTGTTGTTAGTTTAAAAATTTTAAATCATAAGGAATTATAAATTTCATTTCAGGGAGGTAAAAATATGTTCTATTCTATATTATCTGTATTTGCATTGATCGTATTTGCGTATTATGTACTTGTAAAAAAGAAAAAATAAGACAGGAGGCGGTTTGTCACCCAATGTCATTTAGTTAAGACATTGGGTGACAAACCGCCTCCCTCTTACTAAATGGACCAGGCGGGAATCGAACCCGCGTCCAAAAACCCTTCCACATGAGGCTCTCCCATTACAGTCTGTCTTTTAACATTCCCTCCAGAATTCTCCGGCAGACAGGATGATTCCTTCAGTAGCTTCATCAATACTTCATCGGCCGCAAAGCTTAGGCAGATGAGTGTCCTACATCATTTGAAGCCAGGACTCACAGGCTGTAGGTGACCTGGAGCTGACTGCTGCAAACTAGGCAGCGTACGCTAATTTATTATCTGCGTTTATATTTAAGTTTGTACCGTAAGGTGGTCCCTCCCAATGGCTCCTCAAGTTTTTAGGCCCCTGTCGAAACCAGTACTGGCCCATAATATAGAAACTGCCGAGACCGGGTCATATCCTTCCAGTCTCGGATTATCATTATATCTCTTGGATAAATTCCTGTCAAGCATCCGGCCATTTATCCAAAATTTCTCACTTTAAAATCTCTTTGCGCCTCACGCAGCTGATCCCGTTTGGAAATGTCCTGCCGCTTATCATATAATTTTTTACCACGGCAAAGTCCAATCTCCACTTTTACAAGACTTCCCTTAAAATATACTTTCAAAGGAATTAATGTGTATCCTTTTTGCTTCACCTGTCCCACCATCTTGGAAATTTCAGAGTGATGCAGTAAAAGTTTACGAACCCTCAAGGGATCTTTATTAAAAATATTTCCCTTTTCGTAAGGGCTGATATGCATTTGATGAATAAATGCTTCCCCTTTCTCAATATCAATAAACGCTTCTTTGATACTGCAATGTCCCATACGAAGAGATTTCACTTCCGTCCCATGAAGTACGATTCCTGCTTCAAAAGAATCTTCCACAAAATAATCATGTCTTGCCTTTTTATTATTGGCAATCATTTTGATTCCACTGGTTTTCGCCATCGTCCTCATCCTCCACTAACTCAAAATCAATATTTTTCAGGAGCATATCTACTCCTTTTACTCTAATCCTTACATGCTGTCCCAGTTTAAACTCTCGTTTTGTCCGTTCCCCCGCCATAGAATAAGAAGTCTCATTATAATAGTAATAATCTCCCGGAAGCATTGATACATGAATCATACCTTCTACCGTATTCGGAAGTTCCACATAAACACCCCAGCTTGTAATACTGGAAATAATTCCTTCATGCACTTCTCCAATGCGTCGTTTCATGTACTCTGCTTTCTTTAGTTTCTGTACCTCCCTTTCTACTTCCTCTGCACGGCGTTCCGTTCTAGATGTCTGTTCTGCCACTTTCGGAAGAATCCCCTCATAATGTCCAAATCTTTTTCCGGTAAATACTCCATGAAGGTTTTCTTTGATTATGCGGTGTATCTGCAAATCCGGATACCGCCGGATTGGCGAGGTAAAATGACAATAATATCTGGTTGACAATCCAAAATGTAGAGAACTTTGTACTGTATATTTGGCCTGCTTCATAGAACGAAGAGTTAATCGGCTGATTAACGGTTCTTCCGGGGTCCCTTCAATCTTTGTCAACAGCTTCTGCACTTCCATTGGATGCAGTTCGTCCCTGCTGATTTTTAAATAAATTCCAAAATTCTGCAAAAACGCCTGCAATTTATCAATTTTTTCTCCATCTGGAATATCATGCGTCCGATATAAAAACGGAATCTCTCTCCAGTAAAAATCCTCTGCAATAGTTTCATTGGCACACAACATAAAATCTTCAATGATCTTTGTTGCTGCATTTCTTACCTGAGGAAATACATCTATCGGCTTCCCTTTTTCATCCAAAATAATCTTAGATTCTGGAAAATCAAAATCAATACTTCCTCTGGCATGTCTGCGTTTCCGCAAAATATCTGAAAGCTCCTTCATCAACTCAAACATCAGTACGAGAGAGCCATAACGTTTCCGTTCCGTTTCATCTCCATCTAAGATAGCTGCCACACTGGTATAAGTCATACGTTCGTCCACTTTAATCAATGTTTCTGCAATCTGATGATCGATCACTTTACCAGATGGATCAATCTCCATGATACAGCTTAATGCCAAGCGGTCACATCCTGCATTCAACGAACAAATTCCATTGGACAATTGATGAGGAAGCATTGGAATCACTCGATCTACCAAATAAACACTGGTTCCCCGTTTCAAGGCTTCTTTATCTAATGGAGAATATTCTGTCACATACTCTGACACATCTGCAATATGAACTCCTAACAGATAATTCTGCCCTTTTTTTGTCAATGTAATGGCATCATCCAGATCCTTGGCATCCTCTCCATCAATGGTTACCATCTGCCAATCACGAATATCCACACGGTCTTTATATGCTGATACATCCACTTCTGCCGGAATCTGATTCACTTGACGCTGTATCGCCTCATCAAATTCTGTCGACAGTCCATAAGCCTTCACAATAGATAAGATATCCACTCTTGGATCATCTTTATGTCCCAATACTTCTATAATTTTCCCCTCAGGACTGTGCCGTTCATCTCCATAATTTGTAATTTCTACCATAACTTTAAAACCGCTGGTTAGATTACGGCATTCTGATTTTGACACAAAAATGTCGCTGTCAAACCGCTGATTATCCGGTATAACAAAACCAAAATTCTGGCTTTTCTGCAAAGTTCCAACCACTGTTGTTATACCGCGTTCCAAAATCTTTAAAATCTTTCCTTCCCTGCGGCGTCCGCTTCTTGGCTGTTCGTCCAGCACTTCCATCAAAACTTTATCTTCATGGAAAGCACCATTCATGTTCTTTTCATGAATATAGTAATCTTCTTCCTGTCCTTCCACCGTCACAAAACCATATCCACTCTGAGTACATGTAAAAGTTCCCTGAATGATTTCTTTCGATAATGGTTTATATTTTCCACGTTTTGTAACTTCAATGCTGCCTTCTTCCACCAGTTCATGAAGAATACTTACAAATTCTTCCCGATCCTCCGGCTCCACCTGCATCAAATAGCCAATCTCTTTTTGTTTCATCGGCTGATAATGTTTATCATAAATCAATGCTTTTATTCTTTTTTTTCTCTCAAATCTTTTGTCTGTCATTCTCATTCCTCCAAAGAAGAAAAAACACTCCTTAAAACAAGTTTAAGAAGTGTTCTATCATCCTTAAATAAATCTGGAACATAAAATCGCTGCTGTTACAAAGAAAACAATCGTTAAAAATGTCGTAATTTTAATCAATGTTCCTTCTCTGGAGCGTCCTTTATTCTTACCCCAATATGTTCCAGAGTCTGCTGATCCTGTCAAAGAACCAAGCCCGGCTTCTTTTCCTTCTTGCATTAATACTAATATAATTAATAAAACTGACGCTATAATAAAGATAACGGTTAATGCTGTTTTCACAATATGCCTCCTAATATTCTTCTACTCACTGTGGACTATTCTACCATAGAAAGAATTAAGATGCAAGAAAAACTCTATAATCCATATCTTTTGCAGTTTCCGAGCTGTTCTTCAATACGCAGTAATTGATTATATTTTGCTGTCCGGTCAGAACGGCATGGTGCTCCTGTTTTAATTAAACCGCTGTTGACTGCTACTGCAATATCTGCAATCGTTGTATCTTCTGTTTCTCCGGATCTATGGGAAATAATTGTTTTATAACCTGCATTTCGTGCTGTTTCTACCGCATCCAGTGTCTCTGTTAAAGTACCAATCTGGTTTAATTTTACAAGGATACTATTGGCAATATCTTCTCGAATTCCTTCTCTTAAACGAGAAACATTGGTTACAAACAAATCATCTCCTACCAGTAAAATCTTCTCACCTAAACGATACGTCAATACTTTCCATCCGGGCATGTCTTCTTCATTGAGCCCATCTTCAATAGAAAAAATCGGATACTGCTCCACCAGCCTTTCATAATATTGTACCATTTCTTCTGAATTCCTGCGGATTTCCTTACCTGCCATTTTACTTTCGCCTTCAAAGAAATATACATCCTCATCTTCATCATATATTTCAGAAGCCGCGCAATCTAAAGCTATCGACACTTCTTCTCCCGGCTTATACCCGGCACTTTGAATTGCCTCTGTCAAAAGTTCCAATGCTTCTTCGGAACTTTCCAGATTCGGAGCAAATCCCCCTTCATCCCCTACACCAGTACTGAGATTTTTCGATTTTAAAATATCTTTCAGCGTATGATAAATTTCTGTTCCCATCATTAATGCGTCTTTAAAAGAATCTGCTCCAATCGGCGCAATCATAAATTCTTGAAAATCCACCGTATTATCCGCATGTCTTCCGCCATTTAAAATGTTCATCATTGGCACCGGAAGTTTACATGCAAAACTTCCTCCAAGATATTGGTAAAGAGGCATTCCCAAACCACTTGCCGCTGCCTTTGCCGTTGCCAGCGATGCTCCTAAAATCGCATTGGCTCCAAAGCGCTCTTTATTCGGAGTTCCATCTGCCTCCAGCATAATTTCATCAATTTCTATCTGATTTAGTGCATTTTTCCCAATCAAACGGTCCGCAATCCTATGATTCACATGATTTACTGCAGTTTCTACACCTAAGCCCCGATATCGTTTTTCCCGGTCTCGAAGCTCCAATGCTTCAAACTTTCCAGTGGATGCTCCAGACGGAACAATCGCCCGTCCTCTGGCTCCACCTTCTAGCACTACTTCCACTTCTACTGTAGGATTTCCTCTAGAATCCAGCACTTCTCTTCCGATTACATTTTCAATACATAAACGATATTTCAACATTCTCACATCCTTTATCAATAATATTGATATTCTTTCCAAGATTATGAAAATATATACCAAAAAAGAACATCTGGCGGCTAATCCAAATGTTCTCTCTAAAATGTTATACAAACCATCCTAATTTTCGCAAAAGAAAAAGGAATCTGAATGTGATTTCAAATTCCTACTTACATTCTTTAATGAATTTTATTTTAAGACCGCTCCAATACTGTAAAGAACAATTCATACATATCGTCTTCTCCCGCCAGCATTGGAGAATTCTCTCCGCCGCCATTGGTACTTCTGCGCATTGTTGCATAAAATTCTTCTCCTGCATTCACCAACTCCATTGGATAAATCTCATATCCTAATTCTTGACATTTCTTACAAAATGCAAACAACGGTTCTTCTTCTTTCCGTGTTTGAAGCAAAATTTCTTTTAATGCATGATCATGCATTGCCTTTTCCTGTAATTCTTCTAACATTTCATATATGCTCATAACTGCACCCCCTTCTATCATACTTTTGATAAAACTCTTTCCTAAATATAGATAAAAAGACGCCCGTGTTTTCCACCGACGCCTTTGTCTTATCGTATTTTATTTTACTAATAAAGAAGTTCCTGTCATTTCTTCCGGCTGTTCCATTCCCATCATTTCAATTAATGTAGGAACAATATCTGCCAGACATCCACCTTCTCTTAATGTTACTCCTTCATCATAATTTACAAGGATGAAAGGAACCGGATTTGTTGTATGTGCAGTAAATGGAGCACCTGTTTCATAATCTTTTAACTGCTCTGCATTTCCATGGTCTGCACAAATAAACATCTGTCCATCTACTTCTTTGATTGCTTCAACTGCATCTCCAACGCATTTATCAACTGCTTCAACTGCTTTGATTGCAGCTTCTTCAATACCTGTATGTCCTACCATATCACTGTTTGCAAAATTAATGATAATCACATCATATTTATCAGATTTGATTGCTTCTACCAATTTTGCTCCAACTTCCGGTGCACTCATTTCCGGCTGTAAATCATAAGTAGCAACTGCCGGTGATTTTACAAGAATTCTTTCTTCGTTTTCATTTGGCTCTTCGATTCCGCCATTGAAGAAGAAGGTTACATGTGCGTATTTTTCTGTCTCAGCCAGACGAAGCTGTTTTAATCCATTTTTTGCAAGAAATTCACCAAATGTATTTTTGATCTCTACTTTATGGAATGCAACCAGTTTATTTGGAATTGTTACATCATATTCTGTGAAACATACAAAAGTCGTCTTAAAATATCCTTTTGGACGATCAAAGCTGTCAAATTTGTCATCACAGATAGAACGGGTAATTTCTCTTGCACGGTCTGGTCTGAAATTATAAAATACCACAGAATCATTTTCCTTTAACGTAGCAACTGGAGCTCCATCTTCCATAATTACCGTTGGTACTACGAATTCATCGGTAACATCTTCTTTATAAGAAGCTGCAATTGCTTCTACACCATCTTCTGCTGTATTTCCCTGTCCCATAACAATCGCATTGTATGCTTTCTGTACACGTTCCCAGCGGTTATCACGATCCATAGCATAATAACGTCCGGAAACAGTTGCAATTTTACCTACTCCAATTTCATCCATCTTGGCAACCAGTTCTTCTGCATATCCTTTTCCAGAAGTAGGTGCTGTGTCACGTCCATCTAAGAATAAATGAACATATACTTTGTCCAGTCCATTTCTCTTAGCCATTTCCAAAACACCGTATAGATGTGTATTGTGGCTGTGTACACCGCCATCAGATAATAATCCAAAACAATGAAGTGCAGAATCATTTTTCTTACAGTTATTCATTGCTTCCATCAGTGCTTCATTCTCAAAGAAAACACCATCTTCAATTTCTTTTGTAATTCTTGTCAGTTCCTGATATACGATACGTCCTGCACCCATATTCAGATGTCCTACTTCAGAATTCCCCATCTGTCCTTCTGGAAGTCCTACAGCCATTCCTGAAGCATTTCCCGGAACAAATGGATATTCTTTCTTTAATCTATCCATAACAGGAGTATTTGCTTCTGCTACTGCATTGGCTTCCTGTTTTTCATTTAATCCGTATCCATCTAAAATCATAAGAACGGTTGGTTTTTTACTCATATTTATCTCCTTTATCTTCATGAATTATTCTTTTTATAGTCCGTTAACATTATAACGATTTTTTCAAATAAATTCAACACTATTATTTATACTTACTGCAACAATCCTCCTATGGTTTTTTATTTTTCAATAGAGTATAATTGATTTATAGATATTGTTGATAAAATTTCCAAAAGATTTGGAGGTGCAATTATGTTACACGAAGTAAGTTTCCAATCCTTTAACAAGCATGATCAAGATCCAGCAGGCGAATATGGTAAAGGAATCTATGAAGTTACCAAATAATATACAGCTTTTATTTAATATCATAAATATCATCAAATAAAATTTTCGTATTCACAATCTTTAAAATTCTCGCTGTTTTATCAATTCTTGATACCATGCCAGTCACTTCTAAATATTGGTTCTTACAAAAATAAACAACTGTTATGATATCCTTCTTACGTATCTGATGCAGCTTATAATCCAATATTTCTGCATATTCTTCAGATATTTCTCTTCTCGGAACGGGAATTTTCTCCTTCTGGCGCAGTGCTTCATCATATCCTTTCAGAGCAGAAAATGGCATAAACTGCTTGGCACGTTCCTCACGGCTCATTCTACTTCTATACTCCACTTTTATGTCCTCCGATTGTCCGGTTACGCTCTGCTGCAGTCGCACCTTTTAATAAATTCATTCCTCGTAAAACCGCATTCTTTCCAAATTTATCTTTGATATCTAAAATTGTTTTTTGCATTTTATACTCATGCTCCAAAACTGCAGGATCAGAGAACAAATCATACTGCTGATACATCTCATCCACAACATGATTCAATGTCAAACAAAACCTGTGAATAAAAACACCATAATCTATAATTTGATGATATAACTTTAATGTGTATTCTACAATTTGTCTGGATGAATTTGTCGCAGCTGTCATCTTAATGGTTCCGTGAGCCGGCTTTTTTCCATATCTCCGGCTGTAACCTATGTGCAATGTGATTGAATCTGTGACAAGTCCTTTTTCAACCAATTCAAGACTCAGCAAATCCGCCATTTCTTTAACAATCAATTCTCCATTCTTATAATTTACATCATTTCCTAAAACCTGTCCGCTGCCAATCGAATTCGACTTCGGCTTATATGCTTTAATGTCACTCATTAACACTGGTTCTCTCCCCCATGCATGATCAATCAACAATTCTGCATCAATCCCAAACAATCGGTAGAGCATCGTCTCATCTGCTTTTGCTATATCTCCCATAGTACGAATTCCTAAACTGTTTAGTTTCTTCGCTGTTCCTGTCCCTATTCTCCAAAAATCTGTCAATGGCTGATGATCCCACAGCATTTCCTTATAAAGTTTTTCTGTCAGTACACCTATATGATTTTGGGCATGTTTCGCCGTAATATCCAATGCTGTTTTTGCAAGATATAAATTCGTCCCAATCCCGCAGGCCGCTGTAATTCCAACACTTTCTAAAATATCCTGCATAATCATCGTTCCTAGTTCTCTGGCACCCATCTGATACATTGATAAGTAATCCGTCACATCCATAAATACTTCATCTATGGAATAGACATGAATATCTTCCTTGGCAATATATTTTAAATAAATCGAATAAACCTCCGCAGAATAATCAATGTAAAGCTGCATACGCGGCGGTGCCATAATATACGGAATAGATTTTGGAATTTCAAAAACCCTGCATCTTCCCGGAACTCCAAGTTCTTTCATCGCAGGTGTCACCGCCAGACAGATTGTCTTTTCTGTCCGCTCTTTATCTGCCACTACAAGATTCGTTCTCATTGGGTCCAGTCCTCGCTCTCTACATTCCACTGATGCATAAAAACTTTTCAAATCAATACACAAATACACTCGATTCTTCACCTATATCCCTCCCAAATATTCTTACCTTATCTGGGCAAATTCTACAGCTGCTTCCGGGTAAAACAAGTCCTCACATTCATCCATAATATACCATGCCTCTTTATTCTTCACATACCAAACAATATGTGTTCGGAATTGACCAAACCGGTCCATCTGCACCCTCATCTTATATTCAATGTATTCTGTCGTTTCTTTTGCATAATTTCTTTTCTCTCCATGTTTGATAAACAGTATCTCTAAAATAGGATATTTTAGAATCCCTTCCTCCGTACAAATCTGAAAAGCTGAACACTTCGGAAGCATATTAATCATCTGCATATCATTCCCTCCTTTGTTTCTCATTGTACCAGAACTTATGTTCGATGTAAATATGAAATTTATGTCATTACAAAGAGGAATATTTTTCTACAAAAAAAGGAACAAAACCTAATGTCTTGGTTCCTTTCTTTTCCTTACAAAACATATTTATTTAGGATTTCTATAACGCTTCCTAAATACGTTCTGCCAAATAAATTTAGATGATTCAAAAGCTGATATAAATGATACAAATCCTTTCGTTCCAAATATCCTTCATCTATCGGATTGATTTCATTATATGCTGCATAAAATTCAGCAGGAAATCTTCCAAAAAGCTGTGTCATTGCCAAATCTGTTTCAAAATCCCCAACATAAACTGCCGGATCGAAAATCCATGCCTTTCCATCATTCCCGCAAAGAACATTGCCACTCCACAAATCTCCATGCAGCAAAGAAGGAAATTCTGGTTCTCTTAAATAAGAATCCAAATGTTCTAATAGATATGTAAATTTTTTTCTTATTTTAGTATCAAAATAAACTTCTGCCCTTTTTATTTGCGGCAAAAGACGGCATTCACGGTAAAACTCCACCCATCCTGCCTTCGGAAGATTCTTTTGGGGATTTGAACCAATAAAATTATCTTCTAAAAACCCATATTTTACATTATCTTTGACTGACTTTACAAATTGCAGACATTCAGATTTATGTAATTGTGCCAACTGATGTCCAAATATTTCCCAATAGTTTTTTTCGCAGGATGCACCTTCTATATACTCCAAAAGAAGAAATGAAAATCCTTTTTTCTTATCAATTCCTATTCTAAGAACTTTCGGCACACCAATTTTTTCTGATGTTCTTAAAGCCTTCAATCCTAGAAATTCTGCAAAAAACATTTTAAATTTCTTTACAGCATTGGTTTTTGCAAAAACCTTTTCTCCATTGGAAAGATATATTCCATATGAATTATTGATACTTCCTCCATAAATACAGTCCCTTTTCATAATTTTAACATTCTGCCCAAATAAATCTTTCACTGCATCTTCTAGAGAACAATATATTTTCTCTATATTTCCATTTATCATTTTTTATTCCCCATAAAACTTTCAAAACAAATATTAAATACCTGCTTACGTTTTAGAAATCCTTTTAAAAAAATCTCCCAAACACCTCTCGATGTCTGGGAGACCCATCTTCTAATTAATCAATCAAATTATTTATAATTTACAATCTTTCCGAAGTCTGGTTTTAAAGATGCACCACCAACTAATCCTCCGTCAATATCTGGCTGAGCAAATAACTCTGGAGCACTAGCTGCAGATACAGATCCTCCATACTGAATACGGATTGCTTCTGCTGTAGCTTCATCATAAACTTCAGCGATGCAGGCACGAATAGCTGCACAAACTTCCTGAGCCTGTTGAGTTGTTGCAACTTTACCAGTTCCAATAGCCCAGATTGGTTCATATGCGATAATAGCAGTTTTAGCCTGATCTGCTGTTACTCCCTGGAATGCAATCTTAATCTGCTGGCGAACGAAGTCAATTGTAACTCCCTGTTCTCTCTGAGCAAGAGTTTCACCACAGCAAACGATTGGAGTAATTCCGTGTTCAAAAGCTTTTAATACTTTTTTGTTTACAGTTTCATCTGTTTCAGCAAAGTATTCCCTTCTTTCAGAATGTCCAAGAATAACATATTTAACTCCTAAGTCTGTTAACATGTTTGGAGCGATTTCTCCTGTGTAAGCTCCGCTTTCTTCAAAATACATGTTTTCAGCACCAATACAGATATTGCTTCCTTCTGCTGCTTCTAAAGCTGCTGGAATACAAATTGCTGGTACGCAGAATACTACGTCTGAAGTTTCACTTGCTACTAATGGTTTTAATTCTTCTACTAAAGCTTTTGCTTCACTAGGAGTTTTATTCATTTTCCAGTTTCCTGCTACAATTGTTTTACGCATGAGACTTATCCTTCTTTCTTAAAAATATAATATTATAATTCTTTTATATGGTGTTTACACTAAACTCAAACTGTATTACATTTGTTCTCATTAAATGTTTTTCCATTAAGGTAGTTCCACTCGACTAACATTCAAACTTCGCTTCTACTCGTTTTCACTAAGTCTCGGGAACGGCTTTCTCACTAACCTCATTCTTCGTATTGCATACTCGAATTCGGTAAGTGTGCAATGCCTATTTATCATTTGCTGCTACAACACCTGGAAGGTCTTTTCCTTCTAAGAATTCCAGAGATGCTCCACCACCTGTTGAGATATGTGTCATCTTATCTCCAAATCCTAACTGGTTAACAGCTGCTGCGGAGTCTCCTCCACCAATAATGGTTGTTGCTTCTGTTTCTGCTAAAGATTCAGCTACAGCAATTGTTCCTTTTGCCAGAGTTGGGTTTTCAAATACACCCATTGGTCCATTCCATACAACAGTTTTTGCTGATTTTACTGCTTCAGCAAACTTAGCTGCTGTTTCTGTTCCAATGTCAAGTCCCATCTGATCTGCTGGAATTTCATTTGATGGCACAACAGACACTTCAATTTCCCCATCAATTGGATCAGGGAATTCTTTTGCAATTGTTGTATCTACTGGAAGAAACAAGTTCTTTCCTAATTTTTCTGCTTTTGCCATCATTTCTTTACAATAGTCAATCTTTTCATCATCTACTAAAGAAGTTCCAACTTCATATCCTTTTGCTTTTAAGAATGTATAAGCCATTCCACCACCGATAATCAAAGTATCGCATTTTTCAAGAAGATTGTCGATAACGTTTAATTTATCAGCTACTTTTGCGCCGCCTAAGATAGCAACCATAGGTCTTTCCGGATTGTTTACTGCATTTCCTAAGAAATCAATTTCTTTCTGCATTAAGTATCCTACAACTGCAGTGTCAACATATTCTGTTACACCTACATTAGAACAATGTGCTCTATGAGCTGTACCAAATGCATCGTTTACAAATACATCACAAAGGCTTGCCAGATCTTTACTGAGGGCTTCTCCGTTCTTTGTTTCTTCAGCTCTGTAACGAGTATTCTGAAGAAGAACTACTTCTCCGTCTTTCATTTCAGCAACTGCTGCTTTTGCATTTTCACCAACAACATTATCATCTGCTGCAAATTTAACTTCCTGTCCCAGTAATTCACTTAAACGTACTGCAACTGGTGCAAGAGATAATTCTGGTTTAGGTTCTCCTTTTGGTTTTCCTAAATGAGAGCAAAGAATAATTTTCCCACCGTCAGCAATCAGTTTTTTAATAGTTGGCAGTGCTGCAACCAGACGGTTTTCATCTGTAATTACTCCGTCTTTTAATGGTACGTTAAAGTCACAACGTACTAAAACTTTCTTTCCTGCTACATTAATGTCATCTACAGATTTTTTGTTTAACATGTTTCGTATTTCCTCCTAAGATTTTCCGTTTGGAATCAATGGGATTATAACGAATGTCTCCATTCTATCCCTAAAATAAAAAGGGGAATCCGGTCCAAAGAGACCGGACCCCCATTGAGTCTTATCACACTGTAAAATACAGGCTTGTCCTCATAAAATATTCAAATTAAGCTAATTCAGCAAAGTATTTGATTGTTCTTACCATCTGGCTTGTGTAAGAGTTTTCATTATCATACCAAGATACAACCTGAACTTCATATAATCCGTCACCAACTTCAGTAACCATTGTCTGAGTTGCATCGAATAAAGAACCATATGTGATTCCTACGATGTCAGAAGATACTAATTCTTCTTCTGTGTATCCAAAAGATTCTGTTGCAGCAGCTTTCATTGCAGCGTTGATTCCATCAACAGTGATGTCTTCACCTTTCACTACTGCTGTTAAGATTGTTGTAGATCCTGTAGGAACTGGTACACGCTGAGCAGATCCGATTAACTTACCATTTAATTCTGGGATAACTAATCCGATAGCTTTTGCAGCACCTGTAGAGTTAGGTACGATATTAACTGCAGCAGCACGAGCTCTTCTTAAATCACCTTTTCTCTGTGGTCCGTCAAGGGTCATCTGATCTCCTGTATAAGCATGTACTGTTAACATGATACCAGACTGAATAGCTGCATAATCATTTAATGCTTTAGCCATTGGAGCTAAGCAGTTTGTTGTACAAGAAGCTGCAGAAATAACTGTATCATCAGTTGTTAATGTGTCATGGTTTACATTGTATACGATAGTTGGAAGATCATTTCCAGCTGGCGCAGAAATAACAACTTTCTTAGCTCCTGCTGTAATGTGTGCAGATGCTTTGTCTTTAGATGTATAGAATCCTGTACATTCTAATACTACGTCTACATCAAGGTCTCCCCATGGAAGTTTTGTTGCGTCTGCTTCAGCATAGATTTCAATTTCTTTTCCATCAACAACGATAGAAGATTCTTTAGCTTCTACTTTGTCAGCTAATGCGTATTTTCCCTGTGCAGAATCATACTTTAATAAGTGAGCTAACATTTTAGGATTTGTTAAGTCGTTAATTGCTACAACTTCATATCCTTCTGCTCCAAACATCTGTCTAAATGCAAGACGTCCAATACGTCCAAATCCGTTAATTGCTACTTTTACTGCCATCTCAATTCCTCCTAAGTCTTGATTAATTAATTTGATGGATTTGCCAATTCTGTTAATCTATTGACAAACTTCTTTTTTATTGTAAACAATACCTATAAAAATTTCAAGGGAAATTTAATATTTTTATCATGTATACAATAAATTTTTTTTGTACAACTTCAACAATTTTTATTTATTCTATGTTTACTGTTTTTCTTCCCTATTTGACATTTTGACTAAAAACATACCCTGCAATATTATCCGCGTGATCTGAGATTCTTTTCAGGCTGGATACAACATCTAAAAAAAATACACCTGCTTCCGGCACGCAATTTTCTGATTTCAATCTCTTTAAATGTTTTTTCCGAATTTGCTTTTCCATTTCATTCACTTTTTCTTCACTGATTTTTACCATATGTGCCTCTTCTATACTGTCTTTTTCAATGGCATAAATTGCGTGATTTAGTGCATTTTTCACATATTCGGTCAATTCCTGCAGTTCCGTTGCCGCATCTTTTGTAAAATAAAAACCTACTTCTTTTAGGTTCTGAATATATTCTGCAATATTTTCTACATGGTCTCCCGCACGCTCAAAATCCGTAATAGAATCAAAGAGATGATTTACTGTCAGCATTTGTTTTTCCGTTAATGATAAATGACTGATTTTTACAAGATATTCTGTAATCATTGTTTCCAAATGATTGATAACCTGCTCATTTTGAAAGACTCTTTTTATTTTTTCTTTGCGAAACTCCTTCATTGTGGTTTCTTTGGTAATTCTGTTCAAATTGCTCAAAACAATATTCCCCATTCGTACAACCTCTTTTACTGCATTTTCTACTGCAAAAGACGGCGTTTCCAAAATCCTTGGATCAAGATGTCTTAATACTTTTTCTTCGATTTCTTCAGCCTCATCCTCTTCCATATCTTCATGAATCATAAGTCCGGAAAGTTTTACCAGCATATTTGCAAATGGAAATAACAATACAGTAACCGATACATTAAAAATCGTATGAAATACTGAAATCTGGGTGCTGGAAATATTCTTTAATGCTAAATCATGAAATACTCCAAAAAAAATTGTCATCATAATTCCATATATAACTGCTCCCATAATATTAAACAGCAAATGTATAACTGCAGCTCTTTTCGCTGTTTTATTTGCACCAACACTGGATAGAATTGCCGTAACACAAGTACCGATATTTTGTCCAAGAGTGATAAAAATCGCGGAACGCCAATTTACAATTCCTTTCATAGCCAGCGTCTGCAAAATACCCACAGATGCAGATGAACTTTGGATAATTGCTGTGACTGACGCACCAGCCAAAATTCCAAGGACCGGATGATTCCCAAGCATCTGAAATGTCTGATAAAAAATAGGACTATCCCGGTATATACCAATCGAATTAGACATAGAAGAAAGACCAATGAATAAAATACCAAATCCAACCGCAATTTCCGCCTGCTGCGTTAATTTCTGTTGATTAAAAAATGTAATCATAAACGCGCCAATTCCAAGAACCAGCGGTGCAAAAAAATCGGGTTTCAAAATTCCCGCCCATTCATTGGCAGACACCAGCCATGCTGTAATAGTTGTTCCAATATTGGCACCCATAATTACACCTGCTGCCTGTGTTAAATTCATAATTCCTGCATTTACAAACCCTACAACCATAACCGTTGTTGCAGAAGAGCTCTGAATAACAGCAGTAATAACAGCTCCTGCTAAAACTCCCAGAAAGCGATTATTCGTCAAATATCCTAATAATTCTTTCATTTTATTTCCAGCTGCTTTTTGCAGACCGGATGCCATAATATCCATCCCATATAAAAACATGCCCAGTCCTCCAATAAAAGCAAACAAATTTCCAACATGCGTTAATATATCCATGTTCTCCCTCCTGCTCTTCCATTTATTTATTGTGAAACATCCATAAAATCCAAAGAACTTATTAGATAAATATTCCCTTTTTGAAACATTTGTATAATAATATATCTATGAAAATTTATAATAAAGGAGTTTGCCTATGATACAAGCAGATTATCATTTACATACCAGTTTTTCATCTGATTCAAATTCTTCTATGGAATCTATGATTCTCCATGGAATTTCTCTAGGGCTTAAGACCATATGCTTTACCGAACACCATGACATTGATTATCCAGACAATCCGGAACATTTAGATTTTTTGGTTGATCTTCCTGCTTACAAACAGCAATTATTTCTGCTGAAAGAAAAGTATCAAAATCAAATCGAAATTAATTTTGGAATAGAACTTGGGCTGATGCCTTCTACTCTGTCAAAATGCCATGATTTTGCAGAATCTGAAGCTTTTGATTTTATTATTGGTTCCACTCATATTGTGAACCATTTAGATCCTTACGATTCTATTTATTTCGAAACTTACCCTTCTAAAAAGGGATTAAAAAGGTATTTTGAAGATATTTTAAACAATGTGTCATCTTATAAAGATTATTCTGTATATGGACATTTAGATTATGCTGCAAGATATATAAATGATGAACATTTTCAATTCCATTATAAAGATTTTGGAGATTTACTTGATACGATTTTGAAACAAATTATTTATGATGGAAACGGTATTGAAGTTAACACTGGAGGATGGAAATATGGCATGAGTGATCCGAATCCGCATCATGAAATTCTCCAAAGATATTTAGAATTAGGCGGTGAAATATTAACTCTAGGCTCCGATGGACACTGCCCGGAACATATGGCATATGATTTCCAAAGACTGCCGGAATATTTAACTTCCCTTGGCGTTAAGTATTACACAGTTTATCGAAACCAAACACCAGAATTTATAAAATTATAATGTATGCAACCTATTTATATTGCCCATACTTTTTAATGCACTTTCTGATCGATATCAGCAAGTGCATTTTTCTTTTTATGCAGAAAGTCTTTTTTATAATTTCTTAAACTTTTAGAAAAGGAGGCTGTTTTATGAACCGTTATGCTTATATCCGAGTTTCCAGCAAAGATCAAAACATCGCCAGACAAGTACAGGCTATGTCAAAAGCCGGATTATTAAAAAAACAAATGTATATTGACAAACAATCAGGAAAAAATTTTAACCGTCAAAATTATCAAAAACTTTTGAAAAAACTAAACTGCGGAGATGAACTTTACATTAAGTCAATTGACCGTCTTGGACGTAACTATGAAGAAATTATAGAACAATGGCATTATCTCACAAACACAAAAGGAATTCATATCATTGTCTTAGATTTCCCTTTATTGGATACAAGAAATCAGATCAATGGAATTACTGGAAAATTTATTGCTGATTTAGTATTGCAGGTTCTTTCATATGTTGCACAGATAGAACGTGAGAACATTCATGAAAGACAAATGGAAGGAATACGAATCGCACAAGAAAACGGCATTCGTTTTGGAAGACCGAAAAAAGAAAAACCAAAAGATTTCGATACACTTTATACACTTTGGGAGCAAGGAAAAATCAGTTTAAGAGAAGCATCCAGACGTTCTGGTGTCAGTAATCACACTTTTTCCACATGGATAAACGAGAAAAACAATAAAAATTCTTGGGAAAAAATGTAGACTTTTCTTCCCATATATATTTTACATAAATTCCTCTAAAAAAACCTTTTCAATAGTATAAATATTCTATCTTAATTTAGAATACATCAAAAGTTAAAAAAAGTCTGATTTTTTTCCCATATGAACCCTAAAAGCATTCTGTTACAAATCAATCTCAAAATGAAAGGAAGAAAAACATGAGGAAAAAAATAGCAGCCTTTTTGATTGCAATGCTCTTGATATTCACAATCATTCCGAATACTATCGGATTCGCAGAGGAAAATAGCCCTTCCACACTCACTTCTGACACCACAAAAAGTGATGTTACAGAACAAACTTCTGCGCAAGAGAATACTGAGAGTACTGAAAGCACTGAAACTACTACAAAACCACTGAAAAATCAACGTGATATTTCATATGCAGCCAGAGTCGGAGAAAAGACTTATGAAACTCTTTCAGAAGCTGTTCAAGCAATCATTGATTCCTCTGATCAAACCGGTACGATTCAAATAATGAATGATATAGCGCAGGAAAATGGTATAAAAATTCCATCTGGGGTTAATATTACTTTGAAAGATAATGGAACACCGCATACTATTACAAGTGCCGGAAAAAATGCACTCTTTATTGTAGAAGAAAATGCCTCTTTTGCAATAAATGGGAATTTGACTTTAACGCTAAACACTAATAATAAGAAAGCACTAATTGCCTGCCATGGTTCTTTTACGCTTAAAAATGCTACATTAGATTATCATGGTTATCAAACAAATATAGATCTGGGTTATAACCAAACCAAAGATGAAGCTGCTGTTGTTCTTGTAAGCGGTCCTAAAGCAAAATTTACTATGTACAGCGGTGTCATTCAAAATGCAAAACTTACTACTGACACTGGTGGAGTAAGAATATGCGATAATGGGACTTTTGAAATGAATGGCGGTACCATACGCAATTTCGATGCAGGTGGGTCTCTTCACACAGGAGCTGTATTCGTTTATGGTGGAACTGGTACATGGGGAAACGGAACAGCTGATTTTATCATGAATGGTGGTGTCATTGAAAATAATAAAGGCTACCGCGGTGCAGGTGTCGATGTTTACGGAGATCATAAGGATTATCGTGCATCTATGACAATGAATGGCGGTACCATCCAAAACAACGAAGTTACCGGATGGATAGATGATGGTGGAACATCGTTTTCTGCCGGAGGAGCTGGAATTTTTATTGAGATGAATGCTTCTGTGACTATGAATAATGGCATAATCCAAAATAATACGGTTCATAGCGGAGAAGGCGGTGGTGTATGCATCGTTGATAGTTGGAAAGAATTTGAAGAAGCATTTATAAACGCTGGAATCGATATTGACTTAGACCGTTACAGCCAGCTATATCCAGCTGCCTTTACCATGAATGATGGTACAATTGAAAATAATAAGGCAATCATAAGTTCCCAAGGCAACGGAGATAACGGCTGCGGAGGCGGCATTTACGTTGCAAGCAATCAGGTCACCTTAAATGGCGGGAAAATTCAAAATAATACCGCTTCCAGACAAGGCGGCGGAGTTTATGTGGGATGTATTCCATACGTTCTGCATATTAAAGATGCCTTAATCACTGAAAACTCTGCTGACCTTCTTGGTGGTGGAATCTGGGCATGTCCGACTGGAGAAGTAGAAATTTGTGCTACAAACGGAGTTGCTGTCTATGATAATAAAACCGAAAGTCCACAAAACGACAATGCAGGAGATGATATCGTATCCATAAAAAAACCAGATAGCATCTATACGTTAACACTTGCAGACCGAATCTTAGGCGGCGGACAGGTATTATGGTGCCAAGATGGAGGAATTACCGATGAATCCACAAGTGGACTTGGTATGCCTGATCCTTCTGTATCCCGTTATGATTCCCAAAATCCAAAACAGTTTACAAACATTAAAAACAGTTCCAAAACTTATGCGTTAAAAGCTGTTGTAAGCCAAAATGCAAAAAGTCTAGCACAAGAGAATGCAAAACTGATCATTCAGAAAAATCATTCATACCGAGGTGGTGGTATTGGAACCAATGGCGGCATCGTTATGGGAGAAAAGGATCAAGATTATTCTTTGACCGTAACAAAAAAATGGGAACAAGGAACCCCAGATTCAAAGAAAAAAGCAGTTACCGTATATCTGAAAGTTGGAGATATAAAATTAGATCCTATAACATTGAATTCAGAAAATAACTGGAAAGCAGTTTTCAATGAATTACCAAATCCTGATTCTATTAAAGATGGAATGCAATACGCCGTCGTTGAAGACCCTGTACCCGAAAATTTCACACCAGTATATTCAGAATTAACATATGATAGAGAAAACAAAAATATGTCAATAGAAATTACAAACTTGGCGTGTACTACTGCAACGACAGAGAATACAACCACTGCGACCACAGAAAATACGACCACTATCACTAATAAAAAAACAGAAACGAAAAATCAAACAAAACAAACTACAAAGAAAACCTCTCACACAAAAACTCCTAGAACAAGAGATAACGCTAATGTTAAATTATGGATTTTCATTTTGGTATTATCCAGTTGTCTATTTGTGATGGTAGCAGCAAAGAAACAGAAATAGCCAGTACAGGAGGCAGAAAATGGGACGTGGAAATCTTACAAGACAGGAAATCCAATTATTAATTAAAAATCCTTTTGTTCTTGATGTAAATAGTAACCGCATTGTTTATTCTGATGAATTTAAACAACGCTTTATGAAAGAATATCTTGCTGGAAAAGGTCCGACACAGATTTTTAAAGATGCCGGATTTAATCCTAACATTCTTGGCTCCAAACGCATTGAACGTGCTTCTGCCAGATGGAGAGAATCCTATGCCGCAGGTTCTCTTGGAAAGTATGAAAGCAGCTCTATTCCCTGCCAGCAAGATACAAAAAAAGCAAAACATCCTTCTAGACAATATGCACAATGTCAAAAGGAATTTGAAAAATTAAAGGCTGAGAACGAACTTCTTAAAAAGGCCATTTTACGTTTATCAGAGGATGCTGATATTTTTCTTTAACAGCAATACGATTCAATTACACAATGCACTTCATTATATTAGTTAATCAAACTAATATTTGAAGTGCATTTCATTTACTTTATCAAGAAATTACCAATAAGCGGTCTTTTCTATAAAGTAAAAAAAGAACCAGATTTTGATCCAGTTCTTATTTTACAATTCTTCTAACCGCAACAATTTTTCTATATCTAGGATTTGATGAAATCTTAATTCCTGTTTTTCTTGTGCTGGCATGAACGATTTTATTATTTCCTATATAAATTGCCACATGCCCACTGTAACAGATGACATCTCCCGGCTGTCTTTTTGCATAAGATACTTTTCTGCCTGCCTTCCTCTGAGAACCAGATGTTCTAGGAAGCTTATATCCAAAAGATCTATATACGCTTTGTACGAAACCAGAACAATCTGCTCCAGTATTTAAATTTGTGCCTCCCCAGCGATATGGGTTTCCAACAAAACGTTTGGCAAATGAAGCAACTGTAGCACCCTTATTATAAGTACTTCCTGTTAAACTTGGAGCATTTGTGTTGATATAAACATATTTCTTTAATACATAACCTGTTTTATTTCCAACTTTTACTTTTCTCCACTGTCCGCTGGTTGAATATACAGTAACCCGTGTTCCAATTTTTAATTTACGGATTACTTTTGATTTCTTTGACTTCTTTGTTCTCAGCTTGCACCAATGACGAAAAATTTTTCCACTATAGCCTGAGGCTGCTGCAACATCTCGTTGTGACTGTGTATAAAAAGATGCTGTAAATATCATTAAAAATGCCAGCATAAATATTACTATTTTCTTTGTCATTTTTCTCATGTTACATGTTTCCTGTTCTATTATGTTTATTACATTTTCATTACGTTTAATTGAATTTTATCATATATTCAAATTTCTGTAAAGAGTTTATGTAATATTTTCGTAATATTTAATTGTTTTTTGTAATATTTAGCAATTCTTTTAATCTATTAATATTTTTCTGCATTTATGCTATAATAATATCATTCATCAGTTCTGGAAAGAATGCGGTTCTGCCCGTATCGGAGGTGTCTAAGCTCACGGAAAGATTATTCTTAGAAACACGCTCCGGCTGATGAATTTTTTTCTTTTATCATGCACATACTGTTTGAGAAAGGAGTGCCTATAAAATGAAACATACAAAAAAGAATTTTACACCGCAAAATTCAAAACAAAACAATTATGATGATGATAACATTCCCGAAATTGATTTACCGGAAAACACAGATGCCGATAATATAATTCCTGATGATGTACCACGTCATGACGGTCCTGGCGGCGAATAAAGCAAAAGCCTCGTAATTACCAGCAGTAGTTACGAGGCCCTTTATATTTAAAAGAACAAAGCGGACAAGTCCGCCTCGAACTCCCTAAATCCCTCAATCCTTGAAGGACTTGTTCCGCTTTGCGTGCTGATGTGCGGCAGCTTTCGCTGCCTTCCTTTGCACATCATGCACATCCCGCGGAGCGTTTTTGTGGTATAGGAAATTTCAGAGGAATTTCCTATACCACAAAAAAAGCCTAAGAAATACATTATTCCCTAGACTTCCAACAGGGGCAGAGAGACTCGAACTCCCAACTGCGGTTTTGGAGACCGATGTTTTACCATTGAAACTATGCCCCTATACGTATACCTTCAAAACATCATACAAAATCTTTCCACATCTCTTCCCTCACACTCCGCCTTCCTTGGTTAAAGCCTCGACCGATTAGTGACAGTCAGCTCCATACATTGCTGTACTTCCAC
>JAETON010000097.1 GCA_021771695.1 Lachnospiraceae bacterium
AAAGAAAAGTATTGACCTTCACGGAACGTCATAGAGTATATTCAGATTATCAAAGACAGGAGGATAATAATAATGATGACCGTAAAGGAAATTGCAGAAATTACAGGGATCAGTGCACGTACACTTCATTATTATGATGAGATTGGATTATTGAAGCCGACAGCAAAGAGTGAGGTGGGATACAGACTCTATGATGATAAAGCTTTAGAAACATTACAGCAAATACTGTTTTTTCGTGAGTTTGATATTCCTTTAAAAGAAATAAAATCTATTATAACATCTCCTGATTTTGATAGAAACCAAATTCTGCAGATGCAGAGAAAAATGCTTGTTGCAAAAAAAGAACGTATGGAGCGTTTAATTGCAAGTATTGATGATATTCTAAAAGGAGAGAACAAAATGGATTTTTCAGTATTCAATGAGAAGGAAATCGAAGAAATGTTTCAGACTATGTTTGATCATATGCCTGAAAATATAAGAAAGATTTCATTTAACGAGTTTGGAAGTGAAGAGGAATGGAAACAGCATTATATTGAGGTTATGTCTTCAAGAGATATGCAGGAGCGATATGCAAAAGTTATCGATTGGTATGGAAGTAAAGAAGCATTTTTGTCTTTTGCTAACAATCCAATCAGTAAGGAAACAGCAGAATGCTTTAATAAACGAATCGATACAGTTTTGAGAAAATTATTGGCAAGAAGAGAGTATCCACTGGATTCTTTTGAAATCAAAGAAGCAGTAGCAGAGTATGGATTTATTATGAAAATGCTTTATCAGATTAAAGATGAAAAACCAGTTATGCTTTCTGTCGCAGAATCATATCGTGATACGAGGGTGCGAGAAAAAATTGATGCAGATTATGGTGAAGGGGCATCTGATTTTTTTGCAAACGCAATCAAGCAATTTTATCAATAAGTCAAACATTTATTTACCTCAAATTTCTATGATGCAATATTTAATGACAATGGAACTCAAAAGTAATTAAATTCGATCATGGTTTATAACCGATATTCGCCGGCAGTGAAATACCTGCCGGTTTTTTCATGCCCGGAAGGAGGTGCTATGTGAAGAGAACAGAGAAAGTATTATTGATTGTGTTTCTGGTTGTTTCGTTGATATGTGGGAAATACCTCTTGGATTACTGGCAGGATTCTTATGGAAACAGGCAGAATTACCGTCAGGTGGAGGAGATAGCATTCCCGGAAAAGGATACAGAGGAAGACGGGACTGGTTCCAATGCGGATAATCCAATGACAGAGATAGATGATTTTGATTATCAGGCTTTGCTGGATGAAAATGCAGACTGCATCGGGTGGCTGAAGATTGATGGAACCGATATCAGTTATCCGGTCGTGCAGGGAGATGACAATGAGTTTTATCTTCACCATGATTTTCAAAAGAATTATGCCATCTGTGGAACCTTAATGCTGGACTGCCGGAATGATATTGATGCCGGGCAGGAACATTTGATTATTTATGGTCACCAAATGAAAGATGGCAGTATGTTCAAGCAATTGAATGGGTATAAAAAAGAAGAGTATTACCGTGGGCATAAGGAAATTACTTTATATTTGAAAAACCAGAAATACCAGTATGAATTGGCTGCTGTGTATGTGACGAATGTGGCACAAAGCGGTGGTTATTATGATTTTTTACACAAAGAAACACGAAAACAACAGATGGAGTATTTACAGAAAATGGCAGCTTATCAGCTTTATCCGACGGGGGTTACCGTCGGAACGGGCAGAACAGCGGGAAAACATTGTGTTTACGGAGGAACAGAAAGAACAGGTTTTGGAATATGCGGCTATGACCGGAGATGATTATAATATCAGGAAAATGGTAAGAGACCTTGCAGACGCTGTCCGTTCCTCGGATGAAGAGAAGGTGGATGAAATCCTGTGGGATGCCAGAGAGGAAATTGACGGCTTCCCGGACCGTTCTGTTGGTATGTCAGAGCTAAAGGGATATGGCTATACCGCAGATGATATGTTTCCGCTTCGTCAGGAGATGGCACTGGAGCTTCATCGTGTCGGGGAAAAGGTGTACTGCCTGCAGTCAGAAGGCACTCATGGGGACTATGCCAGCAGGGAGATGATATTGGAACATGAAGGTCTCTATGGAATTGAAAAAGATGCGTGGCAGCGTATGCAGGAGCAGGAGGACGAAATAGATTTTGAGGAAGC
>JAETON010000098.1 GCA_021771695.1 Lachnospiraceae bacterium
TGATTACTCATTACCGTAAAATTCTTAGTTCTCTCTACACGAAAAATCTGTGCCATGCTCCCCACTTCCTTTCCAGACAGAAAAAGACGCAAGCCATATTCTTATGACTCACGCCTTTCTGCATAACTTACTTTTCTATTCTTCTGTTTCCAATTCCAATCTCTGTAAAATATCTCTTACAATACCTGCATCTTCAATCAGATTAATTCCAAAACATTTTTTACCTGCATCCTTCAAAGACGCACCCACATGATATGCTTTCGTTTTATCAAGAATTAAAAAACGATCATGAAATGCTCTTGTGTACTTCACATCCAGTTTAGGATACTGTGCATTAAAGTTATCTACATCTGTTTGAGATAATTTTGTCCGTTGCTGTGTATAAACTGTCACCGCCACATTTTCTTTCTTCTTTGACAAAATATTTAATGTTCCTACATCCACATATCCATCTACCAGAACAATTTCCATTTCTGCTTTCTGAATCAGTCCTATCAATAAGCTGAATGCATCATATATCTGACCATCAAAAAATATCTTTTGATTAGACTCCTCATGATCTGATATGTACTCAAAAATCTGCTCCAGTTTTTCATCTGTCTTTTTCTGATATTCCAGTTGTTTTAGCTCAACGTTACTAATCCTTTCAAACAAAAGTGCATTGTTGGCTATAAACCGTCGCATTTCTACAAATGCACGCATAATACCTATACTTACATTAATTGCCACCTCACTATGCAATACACTTGCAAGCATGGATATTCCCTGCTCTGTAAATACATACGGTAATGTACGTCTGCCACCATAACCATTTTCTGTTCCACTGCCATTTGAGGTGCCAAATTGGCATTTCAAGTTTTCATATTCATCTTTTGTAAGCTGAAATCGAAAATCTTCTGGAAATCTGGCAATATTTCTTTTAACGGCTCTGTTTAACGCTCCCGTTTCTACCTGATAAAGCATTGCCAGATCACTATCCACCATGACTTGTTTGTTTCTTACTACATAAATCAGATTTTCAACGTCCGGTGGCATGATTTCAACTATTTGTGTTTCCACTGGTTCCATTTCTCTTACTTTCTGATCCGCCATTCCATCTCCTCTATAACTTGAAATGCCAAACTGGCATTTCAAGTTACTTTACCGAACAATCATTTCTTATGAGTTCCCAAAATCCATGTTCCCATTTTACCCTATTTTTCTCATTCTGCCTACTGCTATTTTTCATACAATAATGAGGTCGCAATCCACGACCTCATCACCTTCATTTAAACATAAATCAATTCCTTGAGAATAATCTCTTCTGCAATTGCTTTGTGTTGATTAGCAGCTCTTACCCAGGCAATCTGATCTTTCTCTTTATCCGGCAATGGTTCTTTTTCTTCTAACTGTTTCAGTATTACCTCTTCCCGTTCTCTGGCTGCCTTGTCCACTTCCAGAAGATGCTCTCCAATGGTATCCTGTAAAAGCATCACCTGATAGGTTGAATTTCGATAGTTTTTCAGATAATCTCTGCGAAGAAAACCATACTTGCCAAGTTGCTCCATCTGCTCACCGGATTTATAGGTGAGATTCGGGATCAGATATCCATTTACATTTGTATACGTTAATTCCATTTTATTAGCACTCTCCATTTCTCATCATTTTTTGACCACAAATTTACGACATTTACGACAAATCTGACACTGCTTTACAATACCAGACAAAATG
>JAETON010000099.1 GCA_021771695.1 Lachnospiraceae bacterium
TTCTCGCAGCTTAGTGAGCAGTTAAATGCTGAAAAAGTTCTTGCAAAAAGTTTCCGCGGATTATGTACCCGGCTGCAAAACAAAATTCTGGGACATAATCTGTGCATGGCATTTAATAGCATCTTCAGAGAACCCTGTGATATCGGAAAAATAAAACATCTTATTTTCTAAAAAATCTGTTTTTGAGTTGCACAGGGATATTTTGGGCAATTTTGAACTAACAGGCAGTACAATTTTCAAGTAGCACAACGAGTTAATTTAATTGCTTCCTCTTTGAGTTCAGAGTTTGCAGATACGCCGTAGCCACCGCCGTTCCATGCTGCAATATCTGTTGCAGAAACAGCACCGCCTTCGACTACAGGCATGGTGAATACACGAATGTTGGTGCGGATTTCTTCAGGAATATCTTCATTAAGTGCCATGGATGCTTCCCAGCGTCCCATGTAGAACATGGCATCCTGACCATTCGTAAACAGGTTCATTGCGCCTGCATCCAGCACTTCGCTGAGGAAAGAAGGCTGCCCCCAAATACTTACCACATCCGGCATTCCTTCCATTGCTGCTGCCAATGCAGCTGACATCCATTTTGCTTTCATGCGATACCCTCCTTGATATTGGATTTGTTTTTTTGTTGGATTTAATATAACATTCCATTTTGGAGGATTACAGGTATTAATCTTTCAAAATAGTGGACGATTTTCATCTTTGCTTCCCGTCTCGTCCATTTGACTAAAAACTTAGCGTATTATTGACGAAATGATATTGCTTTTTTTTCCAATTTATATTATAATCTTTTTTGTAAAAAGAATTTACCCTTCAAAAATTCTTTTTTACATAACCCCTTATTTAATTATTTATACTCCCCTCGAAACACCCGGTAGCTCCCCTACCGGGTGTTTCACTGTGGTTTTATAGGGGTTTGCGGAATTTAAGCGCTTTGAGATTTGTCCGGAAAAGGAAAACCTGAGAGAGTTATACCCAATTTTTACCCAACTTTCAAAAACAGCCGGAAATCTTCTGCAATTCCGCCGCTTTTGTATCGGGCAAAACATGACTGTAAATATCTAAAGTCATATTTATGATGTTGAGGTCAAAACCATAAATAAATTGATCCCTATTCCTACAGTACCTTGAAAAATTCATATTTTGTAGTGTAATGCCGGACTTTTGGGGATATATGCTGGTTATTCCCTATCTTGTTTTATACAAGTACCGGATTTTGAGCATAGTTTCCCTGCCCCTTCACATAATTGAAGAGTTTTCGGAAATTCAATGCTGCTATCTTGGAACCGAAAAAGAACTTGCCACGCTGTTTTCCATGAGGCATCTTTTCCAAATGGTAATTCTTGCGGATATTTGACGGAACAGTCTCGACTCCATTACGGAGCCTTGCATAATTTTTAAATTCTTCACTGCTCATGCAGAAAGGAAACCCCATCAGATGATCAAGGTCCTTGTTTACGCCTACAAGAACCACACTTACTCCCGCAGTAAAATTGAGGAGGTCTGCCGGCGGGACATCAACTTCATGTGGCTATTGGAAGGCAAGAAGATACCGGACCATACGACGATTGCCAGATTCCGAATCCTGCATTTTGCACCTTGTTCGAAGAAGGTCATGGCAGAGGTGACGGAATTCCTGTATAAAGCCGGGGAGATATCCGGAGAGGTAATCTTTATAGACGGGACCAA
>JAETON010000007.1 GCA_021771695.1 Lachnospiraceae bacterium
TATTTTGGCTAAGGAATATTTTTTTGCGCTCTAAAAAGACTTTCATCATGCGGTATCCCGGACGGCCTTCGTATTCGTGATAAATATCCAGTATGACTTGTTTGACTGCCTCTTTGTGCTGATGATAGCGTGCTTTTCAATTTTTTCGGTAATTATAATATGCATTGGGACAGATCCTCATTTTTCTTAAGAGCCATCTTAATCCAAAATCTGTCCTGTATTCATCAATAAACTGATACTGGTCTAAACGATTTCCTTTGCGAAGAATGCGGCGGTTTTTTTTAAGAAATCAATTTCCTTTTTCGCTTCTGCCAGCTGCTGGCGAAGAAGCCGGTTTTCCTCATAGAGTTCCTTTTGGTCCTGTTTTTCTGGATTAGATCTGCATTCTTCTTCAAACCGTTTGATCCAGCTTCGAACGGTTCCTTCGCCCAGATTGTATTCTTTATTGACACTACTGATGGTACGTCCTTCCTCAAGAACAAGACGTACGATCATTTCCCGAAATTCTGGTTCATAAACTTTGTGAACATTTGCCATGTGTAATACCTCCACTTTCTTAATTATTATAACTTATCCAGTGTTAGTGTTACAATTTTAATTTACCAAATCAGTTCGTGAGGAACCATAGGGCATAGTAATGTTATGAGTAGGTGTTTTTAAAGATTTTACTGGAATCTTAATGTAAAATTTTTTGGAAATTTTTATTTTCTTATTACTTGTGTAGGCGTGAACCGTAACAGTTCCTTTTCTTAATGGAGTAATGACACCTGTCTTATTGACTTTTGCAATTTTAGGATTACTACTTTTAAAAGTTAAAGAGTAAATAGAGGCTTTGAAAGGTGTCAGAGAAAGCTTCCATTTATATTTATTAGGATATTTTATCGTTGTTGCAGAAAATAATTTGTTGCAGGATATTGATTTGATTTTTATTTCTTGAAAAAACTTTAATCCGAATAGTTTTTTGGGATAATATTTTTCTTTTTTATATAATGTGTTAATTTTGTGTGTCCTTTTTCTTCGGATAGACGGTCCCTTTGTAAGTAATACAGGCAATTTTTGGATTTGAAAATTTCCATGATGTCTTGTATTTCTTTTTATTTAGTTTAGAAGAATATGTAACGGTAATTTTTCCATTGCTTTTTAAAGGGGCTTTTAGTGTTTTGGAAGAGACATTTGAAAAATAAATTTTATTTTCTTATTCTTTGCAAAAATATCTTGTGCGGAGGGGATAATTATAGAAATCATCAGAAACATTATGAAAAGAGAGCGGATGATTTTTTTAAATAGTTTCATTGATAGTGACCTACTTTCTAAATAAATTAAAAACAAATATATTATAGGACTAATATGGGGAAAATACAAGATTTGAATGATAGGGAATTAACATATTTGAAAATATATGATATACTTTTGTAAAAATAATGAGTGGAGAAATAAAATGCAGATATATAACAAGCGGCAGTTTTTAGCAGAACATATTTTTTATTTGGGAACCATTTTATATATGGCCTATTATTTTTTGTATATAAGTTTTTATTGGTACATAGAAAAAGATCCATTGCAGCAGTTGCCGATACAAAGATTATTTTATGCTGGGATGATATGTTTTCTTGTGAAAATCATTTTGACAAAATATCAATGGAAAGAAGTGATTGTCGGGATTGCAGGAGCAGTAGTAATGTATGTGTGTTGGAAGTCATCAGGAGGAATTGATTATCCAGCAAATTATTTGATTCTTTTCGCTATGAAAGATGTTAATTTAAAAAAGACGATGAAAGCAGCTTTTTGTAGTGCATTTATGGCTTTATGCTATGGATTTACATGGTTTTTAGTAAATGCACCAGATAAACTAACCACTGTAAAAGATTATGGCAGGGGAATCGTTGAGACAAGATTTAAATTTTGTACTTGGCATGCCAATACAATTCATTTAATGATTCTTATTTTAATTTTGTGTTTTTTATATGCATATTATAAAAAATGTAAATGGTGGGTATTTTTAGCTCTTTTTCATTTTAATTATGAGTTTTTCGTTTTGACAAAATCACGTACAAGTTTTTATTGTGGAGCAGCAGCAATTATAGCATTTGCTGTTTTACGGTATTTTCGAGACATATTTAAATCATGGATTATGATGTTACTGTTTCAGATTGGAAATGCAGCAGGAATTTTTCTTTCTATATACTATGGGTTATATGCGGATGTTACATCGCCAAACTTTATGAGATTGGATGCATTTATTACAGGAAGATTAAGTGTAGCAAGGCAGTGTTACTTAGATAGTGGAATTCCGTTGTTTGGAAGTAATATTGGTGGAAAAGTATGTGGATATGGGATTTATATGCAGGCAAATGATGGCTATGTAACGGAGTTGGGAATCGTAAGGACACTTTTAGAATATGGACCGATTGTTTTTGTTATTTTATGTGCAGCATTATTTGCAGCAATATGGATTTTACATAAAAAAGGTTATTACGGTGCAATGATTTTATTGGAAGTGGGATTTGTGGCTTGTGCAGTAGAAGCTTATTTCCCAGCGGCATATAATCTAAAAGCCTTTGTTTTGGGACTGGCATTTTATCAATTTTTTCAGATATTTCAGAAAGAAAAGAAGAAAACTCGAAGGGAATTAAAAGATGAAGCGGCGGTGTAGACTATTTAGTTTTGCTTTGTCGGCATGCTTTTCATTAAGTCTGATTGTTGCAGAAAGTTATGACCAATGGAACAGCTGGGAGAAAATTTTTCTGGGCAGAAAACAAGCTTCTTTGCGAGAAGGGTAGTAAAATAAAAGAAAACTAAATTATAGATAAATGAAATGCAGTTTTAAGGTGAGGAAAGGAAAAATTATGGATAAAATAGCAGTATTAGTTCCTTGTTATAATGAGGAAAAAACGATAGAGAAAGTGGTTAATGATTGGAAAAGAGAGTTGCCAGAGGCGGTAATTTATGTTTATGACAATAATTCAACAGATAATACATCTGAGGTGGCTGAGAAGGCAGGAGCAATAGTGCGGCATGAATATCAACAGGGAAAAGGAAATGTAATCCGCAGGATGTTTCGTGAGATAGAAGCTCAATGTTATATTATGATTGACGGAGATGATACATATCCAGCAGAATTTGGAAAAGAAATGGTTGTAAAAGTTTTAGAAAGAGATGTTGATATGGTTGTGGGAGATCGATTATCTTCTACATATTTTGAAGAAAATAAGAGACCGTTTCATAATTTTGGGAATAGTTTAGTAAGAGAGTCTATTAATCGTTTATTTAAAAGTAATATAAGAGATATTATGACAGGATATCGAGCATTTAGTTATCGATTTGTAAAGACATTTCCTGTTTTGTCTAAAGGATTTGAAATTGAAACAGAAATGAGTATTCATGCGGTAGATAAAAATATGCTGGTAGAAAATGTGATTATCGAATATAGGGATCGACCAGATGGAAGTGAATCAAAACTAAATACATATTCCGATGGATTTAAAGTCATTAAAACAATTGTAAAATTATATAAGAATTATAAGCCTTTAAACTTTTTTGGAACATTAGCATTACTGCTATTATTAATATCTGCAGCAATGTTTATCCCGGTATTAGCAACATATATAAAAACTGGGATGGTTCCAAACTTTCCTACATTAATTGTGAGTGGATTTATAGCTTTAGCTGCCATACAGTCATTTTTTGCAGGATTAGTTTTGACTACAATTGTAGAAAAAAGTAAGCAGGACTTTGAATTTAAATTACAGACAATTCAACAATTCTGTAATAGAAAATAGTAATTAAGCAATAGGTGGATTATAATGAAAAGATCATCACAAGTTTTAATAACAGCTTTAATTTCCATTTTATTTTCGGCATGTATATTGATTGGGCAAAGTTATGATAGCATGGGAAACTGGGAGTTGATTTTGGGTAGCTCTAGAAGAGTTGTTATATCAGGAATTAAATTTGGGGGTATGGCGTTTATAGCCTTTGGTGCTTTAAATTTTTTATATGGGCGGTTAGAAAAATATAAACTGAGGGAAAAGACAGATTATAAAATAAATGAAATCATTTTTGAACATCATCCGGTTTTTTGCCCATGGATAATCATTGCTATTGCATGGCTTCCAAATTATATAATTTATTTTCCAGGATGCATGACAGCGGATGCTATGAAACAGTTAGAACAGTTTTTAACGGGACAGTTTACAAATCATCATCCAATTTTTACTACATTAATAGAAGGTTTTTTTGTTTCAATTGGAAGAAAAGCAGGTAATATGGAATTGGGGATAGCTCTGTATTTGGGAATAATGTTAATGGCAATATCACTGATTTTTGCTCAAGGTTTTCATTGGATGTATAAGCATAATGTGTCTTATAAAATTCGCTGGATTGGTTTAACATTTTTTTGTATTTTTCCGATATGGTCAGCTTATGCTAGAACTTTAGTGAAAGATATCTTATATTATCCTGTTTTTTATATATTTGTATTAATGATTTTTGATGCAGTTATAGAAGAGGACATTTTTTTTCGAGATAAAAGGAAAGCAGCTAAGCTTTTGTTAGTTAGTATTATCTTGTGTTTAATGCGTCATAATGGAATCTACGTTACACTGGGTACATTTTTGGGAATGACAGTATTTTGTAAAAAATATAGAAGGCAATGCTTTATGTTTTTTGTTATTATGTTCTTATTTTGGAAGTGTTATGGAAGTGTTATATCAATTTGCGGGGTTGAGCCTGGAGGAAAACAAGAAATGCTTTCTATTCCATTTCAGCAGACTGCAAGATATTTAAAATATCATGGAAAAGAAGTGACACAGGAAGAACAGCAAGTGATTAATAATGTTTTGGATTATAGAAATATAGCTAAGAATTATAATCCAAATTTATCAGATCCTGTGAAGGATACTTATAAGAAAAAGGACAAATATTTAAGTGATTATTTTAAGGTATGGTGGAAACAATTAAAAAAACATCCGGGAACTTATATTCAAGCCACATTGAACGGAACTTATGGATATTATTCATACAAAGAAGAAGTTAAGAATCCATATGGATATTATAAACAGCCGGTTTGTTTTATTCCATATCAAAAAAAGTATAGTATAAGATTTAATGACAGCTTTAGAAAACAACGTGTAATATTTGAAAAAGTATTACACAAGACATTTAATATTAAAATTTTGAGAATTTTGCTTCAACCGGCATTTTATAATTGGATTTATATTGTTTTATTAGGTTTTTTTGTACAAAGTAGAAGAATGCGGAAATATTGGATAGTATTTATACCATTTATAGTTTCGTTTTTGTTATGTATTGCGTCGCCTGTGAATGGCGATACACGTTATATGCTGCCATTGAGTTGCACGTGGATACTTTATTTAGCTTTTATAAGTAATCGATTGGAAGAAGAGCAACTAGAAATTGTTAAAAGAAAGGAGAAGATTGGTGTATAATTGTGTGCATCATGTTAGTGGGTTATGAAGTTTACGAAAGAGGATACTTTATGTATGAAAGGAATTGCCATTTTAATTATGCTTTTTCATCATAACTATCTTGGTCCAGAACGTTGGCTAGATTCAGCAATTAATTTTTTTCCGTTGCCAGAGGCAAAAGTTATTTATATTGCACAGTTTTTTAAAATATGCGTGGGTATGTTTGTGTTTCTTACAGGGTATGGGATGTTTATATCAGCAAAAGAGAAAGTAAAAAATGATATAGATATGAGAAGATATATTTTGAATCGGTATTTGACATTGATGCTGGGATATATATTTATTTTTATATTGATTCAAATATTGTCGATACCTACAGGACGTTTTACCAAAATATATGGAGATGGTTTGTATTCGATTGTATATTGTTTTATTGATTGTATTGGGTTGGCACATTTATTAGGAACACCTATATTTTGTGCAACCTGGTGGTATATGAGTATGGCAACACTTCTAATTTTCTCATTTCCTTTCTTTTTTAAAGCTTTAAAAAAATATCAGGGGATTTTATTAATTTTAACTGTTTGTTTTCCAATTGCAATTAAGCTGCCGTATTCAGAGTTTATAAGATGGATGTTTTGTTATTGCTTAGGAATGTATTGTGCGGAGCATAATTTGCTGGCGAGATGTAAAGAAAAATACGAGAATAATTCTATAATAAAAAAAATAGGTATTTTCATTATTATGTTTATGGCATTATTACTTATTATAAAATTTCGTCAGAGTGATGGCTTTAAAATCAAACTTTTATATTTGTGGGAAGGATTGGCACCAGCTTATGTTATTTTAATAAGTTATTTATTTCTAATGCGATTTAAAATTTTAGTTATTGTTTTAAAATTTTTAGGTAAACATTCGATGAATATGTTTTTGACACATACATTTTTTAGGGCGGTTTATTTTCATGATTTTATATATTCATTTTATTATGCATGGATAGATTATTTGGTTTTACTAGGAATATCAGTGCTTTGCTCATTAAGCATAGAAGCAGTAAAAAAAGTAATAAATTTTAATGATTTGTCCTTGAAAGTTAGAAAAATTGTATTTCAAAAGTTAAGGTTAGAATAAAATGGTGTAAATTGCAATTATATAGTCAGCATGTTAAACTAGCTGTGAAACATGGAAAGGAAACAGGAAAATATATGGATGTTATTAAAAAAATATTAAAATATAAAAAACAATGGAATGAAGTAAAACGTGAGCGCTATATTTTTATGAATCAGACAGAGGAAAGAAGACGAAGTATGAATTATGCTGAGGCATATAAAAAAAATAAAATAAATTCTGACATGATTCTTTATGAAAGTTATTGGGGACGAGGTGTAGTAGATAATCCATATGCTTTATTTAAGAAATTATTAAATTGTAAAGAGTTTAAAAGATTTCTTCATATATGGGTATTAGATGATTTTGAAAGTAATAAATTAGTAATAGAATATTATAAAAATTATTCAAATGTAGAGTTTGTATTGTTTGGGAGCGAGGAATATCACAAAGCATTAACAAGTGCAAAATATTTGGTGAATAATGTAACATTCCCTAAGTATTTTATTAAGAAAGAGGGACAGGTATACATTAATACTTGGCATGGTACGCCATTAAAAAGTATGGGGTTTGATATGGTGGATGGTAACAGTGGTTCTGCTAATACCATTCGGAATTTTTTGCATGCGGATTATTTATTGTCTGCAAATGAGACAATGACAAAAATGTATTTTGATAGCTATAAGCTTCAAGGAATCTTTTCAGGGGAAATTATTGAAGAAGGGTATCCTAGAAATGATTTATTGTTATGTACAAATAAAGAGTTAGAGTATTCCGTTTTGGAGAAGAATGGAATCACGGTTGAGAGAGAAAAAAAGATAATTTTATTTGCACCAACTTGGCGGGAAAAAGAAGATGGAACGGCTGAAGTAAATCCGAAAGAGCTTTTAGAAGTTAAAGAAATTCTGGAAAATAATATTGATACGACGCAATATCAAATTTTGATTAAGCCGCATCAGTTTGTTTATAATCAGCTAAAAGATTTGGATGAATATAAAGGTTTATTAATACCAGCAACAATTGACGCAAACGAATTGATGTCTATTGTTGATATTTTAATTTCCGATTATTCTAGTATTTTTTTGGATTATATGGTATTAGATCGGCCGATATTGTTTTATATTCCTGACTTAGTTAGTTATAAGGAAAAGAGAGGATTGAATGTTCAACCAGAAGATTTGCCAGGACCATTTAGTGACAATTTATATGATATAGCAGAGTACATTAATAAAATTGATCAGATACAAATTGAATATTACACTAGCTATCAAAAAATGAAGGAAAGTATCTGTAGACATGATGATGGTAAAGTATCCTCTCGAATTGTAAACTATATATTTAATGGAACTGGAAAATGTTGTGTATTGCAAGGAAATCATGACAAGAAGCGTTTATTAATTTCTTGTGGGGGACTGTTGGAAAATGGAATTACACATTCATTTTTAAGTTTGCTGGAGCAAATTGATTACGAAGAATGGGATGTGACAGCATTAGTTGGTGATAATCCAAAGGATATTGCAAGACATTATAAAGTAAATCACATGAATTCGAATGTGAGACCTCTTGTTATTTGTGGATTTAGAGCAGCGACATTAGAAGAGGAACAAAGAAGAGAATTTGTTACAAAGCATGGGGTTTATAATAAATTTTGGAAAAAAGTGTATCCATGGGAGCTGATGAAAAGAGAAAATCGCAGGTTTTTTGGCGACGTTAAGTTTGATTATATAGTAGATTTTCAAGGATATAATACTATATTGACGCCTATGTTATTGCAGAGAGAGGCTAAAAAGAAATCTATATGGCTGCACAATGATATGCAGGCAGATATGAATAAAAAGGTAAATGGAAAGAAGAAAAATTGGGAGTGTTTATATTTCAATATATCTTTGTATCCGTATTTTGATAATTTAGTTTCCTGTAGTAATGAGGTTATGAAAGTGAATCGGCAAAAACTATCGACAAATAGCACATATCTTAAATTTAAGTCGGCCAAAAATACAGTTAATGAGGAGAGAATAAAAAAATATTTAGAGAATGAATCAACCATTAGTATTGATGGGGTAGAATATTTAATAAAGAATGAATTGAAGGAAAATAATGATGCAAAATCATTGGAGATTATTGAATTGCCTCAAAAGGATTATATTAATTTTGTTACAATGGGAAGAATGTCAGTAGAAAAGAATCACATTGCATTAATTCGTGCTTTTGATAAAGTTCATAGTGAGTATAAGAATACTAGACTATATTTGCTAGGATCAGGACCGCTTGAAGATAAGATAAAAGAGTGTATTACAAATTTGAAATTAGAGAATGCGGTTATTTTGACAGGAAATATCAATAATCCTTTTGCTGTGATGAAAAGAAGCAGTTGTTTTATTTTACCATCAATTCATGAGGGACAACCAATGGTTCTGTTAGAAGCGAGGACTTGTGATTTGCCTATTATTGTTTCTAATTTTTCAACAGTTAAGGATAGTTTGTATCCAGATGGGCAATTATTGATTGGCAATGATGAAGATAGTATCTATAATGGACTAAAATCATATATTAATGGGAAAGTACCAACATGTGATTTTCGGTTAAGTGATTATAATAATGAAGCTTATGAAGAATTTAAGCAAGCAATACAATAGGAGATTATATATGGATACATTGATTTCTTTAAAGGGGTCATATAATGACTTTAAAGATGCATTCTATACTCAGTTGAAGAGTGCAAAAGGTGAGTTAAGAGATAGTTTACAGTATGGAGCTTTTTATGGGATACCAATAGAAAAGAAAAAAATAGTAATCTTTTTTGACGGTGTTGATAAAGAAAAAACTTTTAGGCAAATGAATCAATTAATAAAATATTGTAGAAGCAGTGATGAATTTAAAGACTATATTTTGAAAGTTGTTGTTGGAAGAAACATTCAAAGAGAGAAAGTGTCTATTGGGAAAGATGCTATTTTGGAGGAAAAGCAAGAGGAAGCAAAGAGGGAATTTGCATCAGCAGAATTTATTATTGCAGGAGATGGTCTGCCTAAATATTTTATCAAAAAGAGAGGACAAAAAGTTATTAGATTACTTCCGGAAGTTAATTCTAATAGATCAAGAATAGAAAATGCACAATATCATCTTTCGTGGTTTTTAAACAGTTCTGTAATTATTGTATCAAGTAATTATGACAAGAATATATTGGAGAAAAAATATAATTTACTTAATATATATACTGGAGAAATTAAGGTAATAGAGGATATAGAGGAAGAGAGAGAAAAGCAAATTCTTAAATATATTTCAGATACGAAATTAATTAAAGAAAACTACTCAAAATTTAATATAAAAAAACATATTTTAATTTTTTCAACGTGGGGTTTAGAAACTGGGGAACAAGAATATATAAAATTAATTACAGATGCATTGGACTATCATAAATATGATGTAACATTAGTAATGAAGAGACCAGAAGATGGAAAAGCGGAAGAACTTCTAGAAGAATTAAATGAGAATGTAAGATTTATTTATAGAAGAGGAACATTTCCAAGTTCACCAGAGGAATATACAGATATTCAGTATTTATTGAAAAATCTTGCTTCATTTGAAGATGTAGGGAAAGCATACACTTTTTTTGATAAAGATGTAATAGAAAGAGAATGTAATCGTTTGTGGGGAAATATAGTTTTTGATGACTTTATTTCTGTCGGAAAGCATAGTGCTATTTGGACAGCAATGGCGGGTTCGATTAAGGCAAAGAAGAAATTTCGTTTGGATTCTAGTAATTGGATAGAAGAAGAACAGGAGTGTTCAACTATTTCGAAACAAAGAGCATTTGAAAATAAAGTGAAAGTGTATGAAGAGGTATATAGTGGAATATTAGTTTCGTCTCAGAAAATGCAAGACTTAATTACTGAGAGAGGGTATTTTGATTCAAAAAAATTAGTAGTGTTTAATTTCCCTAGTATTATGGCAATTCCAAATAAGAGTTTGGCATGTGAATATATAGATTATCATGGGAGCCAATATTTAATTTTGCAGAAAAAGAAGTTTATTTATGGAGGAATGTTGATAAATTTACTGCCTGTTCCTCGTAATGGAGAAAAGGCGTATATTGCGAATGGGCAATTATGCGATGGTGAAAAGTTGATGAAAATTTTTAGTGAAATCCATCAAGTAGATTCAAAGACCATGTTGGTTGTATATGGTGCTAAAGGAGAGAAGATTAGGGATATTGGGAAAAAATATAATTTGGAAAATAGAATTTCAGTGATTGAAGATCAGAGTTTGGAAAATTCATTAGGAATGAGCGATTATTTGAGACTTTTTGAAGGATATTTAGCTACGGATGATGTATGGAATTATTGTCCAATCCGAACATGCATGGAATTATTGAATAAAAAAATTATTGTATCTGTAAATAATCGAATGATTCAAAAGATAGAGAAAAAATTCAAGGATAGTCAGCAATATAAAGAATATTTAAATAAATGTTGGGATGAACTATTGGATTGATGAAAGTGGCTGCTTAGTGAACTTTTAAATTACGGTTGTGAGGACAGGATATAATGGATGAATGTGTATATTGTAGATTAATGCGAATGATTCTAAAGTTACAGGCAGGAATAATATGCTGTTTATTTTTGGTGTTTTTTCTTCAAAAGAATATTTATGCAGAAGAAAAACCCAAATTATTTATTATAGGTGATTCAAAAACTAAATATTATAAAAATGATGTATATCCAAGAGATGGATGGGTGCAGGAATTGATACCAATGGTTAAAGGAACCGAAAATGTATATGCAGAAAGGCCGGAAGAATATGAACAGTATTCAGAAGTTGTACGATATAATCTTTCTAATTTAACGGTCGAAAATTGGTCTAGAAGTCATGAAACGGTAAAAAGTTTTTATGATAGTGGACGTTTTGGGGGAATGCTTGATCAAGTGCAATCTGGTGATTTTGTAATGATAACATTAGGGCATAATGATGCTAGAAAAGATGTTGGTATAAGTGTATCCAAATATAAGGGATATTTAATGGCTTTTGCGAAAAAGATACAACAAAAAGGTGCTGTAGTAATTATGGTGACTACTCCGCCGCGAAACTATACAAAGAAAAGGAAACTTACACTTCATGCCCCGGCTTATAGAAAGGCTATGATGCAGGTTGCAAAAAAATATGGTTTTAGTTGTATTGATTTAGATCAGGAGTGTGTAAATTATTTTAATTATAGAGGTAAAAAGATTTATAATTTATGGTATATGAAATTGAAAGCCGGACAATATCCAAATTATCCTCAAAAGGTTGATGATCCAACTCACTTTACCAAAAGCGGTGCTCGTGTGATTGCCAAGATGGCTGCAGTTAATATTCAAAATGGTAAAAAACAAAAGTTTTTAGGAAATCAGCTTAATATGAATACAAAAAAATTGTATAATACATATAAACGGGCCAGGAAATATAAGAGCAGCAGACGTTATACCCCAAAATCATGGAAAAGGATGATAAAGGCTAGAAATAGAGCATGGAAAGTATTATACTCACCAAATTCAACATATCGGCAATATAAAACAGCAGAGTCATCCCTTCGCAGAACAATGAAAGGTTTAAAGAAAAAACATGGATAAAATTAGGAAAATAGTTCGATTTGTCAAAAGATTATTTTTAAAAACACCAAAATTGAAATTTATATATGCATGGTATTATAAACATTCACCAATTAAAGAGAAACAAGTGTTGTTTGAGTCTTTCCATGGAAAAGATATTTCAGATTCATCTCTTGCAATTTTGCAGGAGTTTTTCAAGATGAAAGAATCTAAGGATTTTATAGTTTATTTTGCGACGAACGATTTGAGACGCGATCAGAAATTTATTGAGTCTATTGGATTGAATGTAAAATTAGTGGACATTAATACATTCAAATATACAAAAGTTTTGGCAGCTTCTAAATATTTAATTAATAATAGTTCTTTTCCAGCATATTTTATCCGGAGAGATGGACAGACTTATCTTCAGACGTGGCATGGAACCCCTCTGAAAACGCTGGGGAAAAGGATGCGTTTTGGAATTGAATCTATGTATAATGTGCAGCATAACTTTCTTCAGGCAGATTATATTATGTTCCCGAATGAATTTACGAAAAATGTTATTATGGAAGATTATAATTTGGAATCTTTATATACAGGGACTGTCGTAATGAATGGATATCCGCGTAATAGTATTTTTATGAACAAGGAAAAGGCAGAGGAAATTTGCCAGAGATTAGGTAATGAGAAATATACAACTATGGCATATATGCCAACGTGGAGAGGTCAAAGCAATCATGATGTAAATACGGCAGAGTATAACAGTCAAATTAATCATTTGCTGCATTATCTTGATGAAAATTTGCTGGAGCATCAGAAGTTATATGTGAATTTTCATCCGATTGTACAGAAATCTGTGAAGTTAGATCGTTATGAGCATATTTACCCATTTCCAAATGGAGTGGACAAGTATGAATTTTTAAATAGTGTAGATGCGTTAATTACGGATTATTCTAGTGTGTTTTTTGATTATTCTATCACAAGAAAACCAATTATTTTATATATGTATGATTATGATGAATATATGCATGATCGTGGCATGTATTTTGATATTAAGGAACTTCCTTTCCGAAAAATTTATGATCTGGAAACATTAAAAAATTGTATTGTCAATGAAGAATTCCGACAGGACAGCTATGCTCAGGATGAGACATATATAAAGAAATTTATTCAGTATGATTCTATTGATGCCAGCCGTAAAATGGCAGAGTTAGTATTTCATCAGGATAGCAGTGACATGCCAATGATTCATTATCGTAAAAATAAAGAGCATAAACGGAATGTATTGCAATTTCCTTCTATCAAAAGTCCGGAGGCGATTGATACCATTGCAAGAATTGCCAAGAAAGGGAAGGATATTGTCGTTTTTGAGAAGCGGTTTTTTAATCCGGAGTTAAGCAGACATCTTCATGATAATTATTTAGATAATTTCGATTATATTTTTATTACAAGAACTTTGCCTAGGACTTATTTAGAAGAAATTTTGAAAAGGAAAAGCCCTAAAATTAGAGCAAAACTTCATAGGCGTGAGATGAAACGGTGTTTTGCAGATCTTCCTGTAAATTCAAAATTCCAAAAGAATTATTATCATGGTGAAGCAAATGAGACGTATCATTTAAGTAAAAGTAAATTGCTGAATGTATCTATGGGAGTGGAAGATGGATTTTTGCAGATTAATTTTCAACAGACAAAAATGCATGTAACGAAGCTGTTGGTTGTAAATTATTTGGATAAAATTTTATGGACAAGACCGTTGTCAGAGCAAGAACAAAATGATGGGCTGATTAAAGAAAATTTTAAAGAAATATTAGAACAGCCAATTGTAAAATTCCGGGGAAGATATCTATTAATGGTTGAAACGAAAGATCAGGAAGGTAAAATTGTACCATATTATCTTGAAAATAGGGAATACTATAAACTAAAAAAAGCTTTGTTGGATGAGTTGGACAAAAGATCAATCTATTTGGATTCAATACCCCATAAAGAAGCATGTTTTCGAGATACAGCAGAGAATATAGAGGGAGGAGTTACTCCATATGTAAATGAGAGGGATGGGCGTCTTGCACTTTTCTTTGCAGCAAAAGAAGAAATGATTTCTAAAAGTGTATGCGGGCAAGTACTTAAATTTAAAGTAAAGAATTCCATGTTAAAATTAAAGCTGCGGTTTAAGAAGCAGGAAGTACCAATAAAGGATGTTGTTTTAGCTTATCGAAGTAAAATTGAAAACATAGAATATTCTTTTGATTATCAAGTGCAGGAGAAAGATGGATATTGGGTAATTAGTGCACAAATGGATGTATCAAAGATTTCTTTGGAAGAACTATTTTGGGATGTTTTTGTGGTGATGGAACTTGATGGAGAAGAAGTTTGGTTAAGTTCTTATTTGAGCAGACCACAGAGATTACGACTGCTTTTAATGAATTATCAGTGTAAAGCAGATAAAGAACATATTATATTCCCTTATTCAACGATAACATGTAAGTTGGCTTTTACATATAGAGTAAAGTCACAATATGATGGATTCAATATAAAGATAAAAGAGATACTGGCATTTGGAAGTTATGTTCTGCTATATCCATATTGGAAAAGGAAACGTTTATGGTTGGTATTTGAAAAATTCTGTTCTATGGCTCAGGATAATGGATACTATTTCTTTAAATACTGCATGGAAAAATTACCATCAGAGAATAGAGAACATATTTATTATATATTAGATAAAGATTCTGCTGACTGGGAGAAGATGCGCCAATATGGAAGTCATGTAATACCATTTATGAGTTTTCGACATATTTTGTACAGCATAGTAGCAGACCTATATGTGGCTTCTGATTCAAAAAAACATTTATATACATGGAGAGCAAAGCCGAATTTGATTTCTAATCGAATTTCCAAGCATAATATTTTGTTTTTACAGCATGGGGTGACAGCTCTTAAACGAGTGGACTCTATTTTTGGAAAAAAAGGAACAAGTGCAATGACTTATTTTACAACAACATCAAAATTTGAACAGGATATAGTTGTAAAAAACTTTGGATATGAAGCTGGGGATGCCCCGATTCTTGGATTTACACGTTGGGATGTTCTGGAAGATACATCGAGTAAAGAAGAAAGAATTATTTTGGCGATGCCGACATGGCGTTCATGGCTGGAAGAAAAGAGTCCGGAAGAATTTAAGAAGAGTGATTATTATTTTAATTATATGCAGCTTCTTCAGAGTGAAAGATTGGGACATATTTTGGAAGAAAATGATGTAAAATTGATTTTCTATATTCATCCGAAGTTTAAAGATTATTTAAGTGAGTTCAATGCTAGTGGAGATAATGTTGAACTGATACCATTTGGAACGGTACCATTAAATGAAATCATGAAAAAATGCTCTATGTTGATTACAGATTATTCTAGTGTTTGCTGGGATGTTTGCTATCTTGATAAGCCGGTATTGTTTTATCAATTTGACTATGATATGTACATGCAGGCTCATGGAAGTTACCTGAATATGGAACAAGAACTTTTTGGGGAACGCTACATGGAGTATGAAAAACTAATTGATGGAATTCAGGAGTATATAGAAAATGGATTTAAAGAAAAAGAAGAATATACAAAGTTGAAAGATTATTATTTTGAATATCGTGATAATGATAATAGTAAAAGAACGTATGAGTATATTGTTGGAAAGGGATACTAGGATATAAAGGATCACAGAATGGATAAGAAAAAAAGGATAAAATATATTGATTTATGTAAAGGATTGGGTATTTTAATGGTAACCTGGGGGCATATTACGAAACTTGGAAATCCGGTAGATACGTGGACGTCATCCTTTAAAATGAGTATATTTTTTATTGCAGCAGGATATTTGATATGTTATACAAATTCTTATCGTAATTTAACATTGAAGAGATATGCATGGAAATTATGGAAATCATTAGGAGTACCGTATATCCTGTTTAGTATTGCATCGATTAGTTTTCGAATATTTTCGATGATTATGAAGCATGCGGTGAATATGTCTTCTATAAAATCATACATTTTTGCAACAATTACATTGCGCGGCGTGTTTGCTCTATGGTTTCTGCCTGTATTACTTTTTGCTGAAATTTTCTTTTTTTGTATAATAAAATATTGTTCGAAATGGGTGAGAATTTTAGCCCTTATTTTTCCGCCTGCTGCGGCAGTAATGGTTTCCAGCATTTTGATGGACTTAAGAGAAAAATTAAATCCTTTGATGTTTGAGAGAGTCTCATTTATCCTGCTTCCTATTGGGAAGATAATTGCAGCTTTATGGTTTTTATATATTGGTTATATTGGATGTAAAGTCATTGCCAAAATAAAAAACAAATATGTATCTTTCAGTGTTGGTGTGCTATTTACGTTGATAAATATAATTTCATCGCAAAAGAATTTAGGCGTTGACTTAAATAATATGGCGCTTGGAATAAATCCTTGTCTATTTTTTATAAATGGAGTTTTAGGAGCATTTGGTGCACTTTTAGTTTTTCAGTTTTTGGAAAATTATATGAGATTTACAGTATTAAATTATTTTGGAAGAAATTCCTTGATTTTAATGTCTACGCAGAGACCATTTTACATTATTTCTATTGGAACAGCAGGATGGAAAATAATCTCAGGTGCTCCATGGGTGTTGGCCATGAGATATTATATTGACTGTTTAGGTGCAATGATGATTATATTGATGCTGGAGTATTTTGTAATTACGTTTATCAATGAAAAAGCTGGCTTTATGATTGGAAAATTCTAAAGAACTAATATAGTTATTATGAATTAAGTCTTAAAAAGCGGTGAGAAAGATTGAATAATTGAGCATTCAATAGTATAATAATCGAAGAGTGTTCAAAAATGGAGAATAAAGAATGAAAACGTATATTGAAAATTTTAAAAAGTACAGGTTTTTATTAATGGAGCTTGTAAAAAAGGGTGTAAAATTAAAATACCGCCGGTCTTATCTTGGAATTTTGTGGACATTGTTAGAGCCGCTTCTTACTATGATTGTATTAAGCATTGTATTCGGTACATTATTTGGAAATACAGATCCCACTTTTCCAGTGTATATTTTGACAGGACGTTTGATGTATACCTTTTTTAATAATGCAACGAAAGGAGCAATGAAAGCAATTCGGGCCAACGCTGGAATGATAAAAAAGGTATATGTGCCGAAATATATTTATCCATTGTCTAGTGTGTTATTTAATTATATTATTTTTGCGATTTCATTGATTGTTTTAGTTGTTGTGGCTCTTGTGTTGAAGGTGTACCCTACTATTTATTTGCTGCAGGCTGTGATACCATTGATTTTGATTTTGGTGACAGCTTTTGGCGTTGGGATGATTTTATCGACAATGGCTGTATTTTTTCGAGATTTAGAATATTTATGGTCCGTTGGTTTAATGATTATTATGTATGCATCAGCTATTTTTTATAAACCGGAAAGATTATTTGCATCTGGATATGGGTGGATTTTAAAATTGAATCCACTGTATCTTATTATTCACAATTTTAGACAGGCAGTTTTTGGACATCCGATGAATATGAAGTTTTTAGCAGCATCCATTGTATTTGCAATTGTCAGTGTAATTGTAGGATTAGTATTCTTTTATAAGAAACAGGACGAATTTATCCTGCATATTTAGGAGGTTATCATGGCGAAAAAAGAAGTATTAAGAGTGGAAAATGTCGGCATGAAGTTTAACCTGAGTCAGGAAAAAGTCGATGATTTGAAAGATTATGTAATTAAATTATTGAAACGGCAGCTTTCATATAATGAGTTCTGGGCTTTAAAAGATATTAATTTTTCTTTAAATAAAGGTGATCGGTTAGGCATTCTCGGATTAAACGGTGCAGGAAAAAGTACCTTGTTAAAAGTAATTGCGGGTGTATTAAAGGCGACAGAAGGGACAGTTACTTCAAAGGGTAAAATTGCGCCGCTTCTGGAATTAGGTGCAGGATTTGACCAGCAATATACAGGACGTGAAAACATTTATCTCTATGGAGCTGTTCTTGGATTTTCTAAGAAGTTCTTGGATGAGAAGCTTGATGAGATTATTGCATTTTCAGAACTTGGCAAGTTCATTGATGTCCCTGTAAAAAATTATTCTTCTGGTATGAAATCACGGCTTGGTTTTTCTGTTGCTACGCTTGTTGAACCGGATATTTTGATTTTGGATGAAGTGCTATCTGTGGGAGATGCAAAATTTCGGAAGAAAAGTGAAGCTAAAATAATGAGTATGTTTGATAAGGGAGTTACAGTTTTGTTTGTATCCCATTCTTTGGAACAGGTTCAGAGGCTTTGCAATAAGGCTATACTACTGGAAAAAGGTCATATTATTGCCAATGGAAGTATAGATGAAGTGAGTAAAATTTATTTGGAAAAGACAAAATAGATAGGAATGAGGTATCAAAATGAAAAAAGTCATTACGTATGGAACATTTGATTTGCTGCATGCAGGACATATTAATTTATTAAGAAGAGCAAAGGAATTAGGAGATTATTTGATTGTTGTAGTATCTACAGATGAATTTAACTGGAACGAAAAACAGAAGAAGTGTTATTTTAGTTATGAAGAGCGTAAAAAGTTGGTAGAAGCAGTCCGTTATGTGGATTTAGTAATTCCTGAGAATAATTGGGAACAGAAGATTTCTGATGTACAGGAATTTAAAATTGACACCTTTGTCATGGGAAGCGACTGGGAAGGAAAATTTGATTTCCTAAAAGATTATTGTGAGGTTGTATATCTTCCAAGAACAGAAGGTATTTCTACAACAAAGATTAAGCAGGATCTTGGATTAGTAGGAAAACAGAAAGATGATGAAACAGGGGATAAATAGGATTTAGATTATCGGAGGTGCTTATGAGTACACAAAAGGTTAGAAAAGCAGTAATTCCAGCAGCTGGATTGGGAACAAGATTTTTACCGGCAACCAAAGCAATTCCAAAAGAAATGCTGCCGATTGTTGATGTTCCAACGGTCCAATATATTGTAGATGAAGCGGTAGCCAGTGGAATTGAGGAAATCTTGATCATTACCAATTCCAATAAGCACTGTATGGAAAATCATTTTGATAAAGATTACGAATTGGAAGCTCGTTTGACGGAATCAGGGAAGATGGAACAGGTTCAGATGATAAATGATATTGCTAATATGGCAAATATTTATTATGTTCGCCAAAAAGAACCGAAAGGATTGGGACATGCAGTTTTATGTGCAAAATCTTTTATTGGAAATGAGCCTTTTGCAGTACTGTTAGGGGATGATGTTGTTATTAATAAAGGCGGAGAACCTGCTTTGAAACAGTTGATTTCTGCATATGATAAGCATCATGCTTCTGTTGTGGGTGTACAGACCGTTGCAGAGGATCAGGTTAGTAAATATGGTATTGTAGCTCCAAATAAAAATATTCCGGCAGATGGCCGTGCGGTAAAATTAGATAATATGGTGGAAAAACCTGCACAGGAGGAAGCACCTAGCCGGATGGCAGTTCTTGGCCGATATGTTTTAACTCCAGAGATATTTGATTTATTGGAAAGTCAGGGGGCTGGAGCCGGTGGAGAAATTCAGTTAACAGATGCTATTTGTCGTTTAATTGATACTCAGGCAGTCTATGCATATGATTTTGAAGGAATTCGTTATGATGTAGGAGACAAATTTGGATTTATTAAGGCAACGATTGATTTTGCTTTGGAGCGTCCAGAATTAAAAGAACAGGTATTGGAATACATTCAGTCAGTTGTAGAGAATAAATAAAAAATATATATAATAGTGAAGTTTAAGAGGAATTCCAACGATGATGGTTTATCTATGGTTTTATTGGAGGAATTCTTCTTTTCTTGTTATATGTGAAAGGACTTTAAAATGCAGAACATTAAAATTACATGTACTTTAAAGAGTGGAAATAGCAAACAGAAAATAGCAATTGCCGCAAAATTGATAGCAGCATTGGTGTTTCTTGGATATTTCATTTCTATACAGGAGATGTATTATATCAAAAATGATTTTTTTCTGAAAAGAATTGTCTTTGTGCTGGGATTGTTTGCTGTTGTAGTTTTTTTATCAATTATAGATGTTCAATTGAGTAAAAAATTAGATCGTATAGTTTCAATTTTTTTAATGGTTATATCGCCGTTTTCAGCATGGATTTTATCAGAGGTTCTTATAAATGAGCCGTCTTGTGCGGTTCCGCATACTGGAATTATGCAAAAGGATCCGCTTTGGATTGGCATTAGTTTAGCTGTTATTATTCTTTTGTATCTTGTCTTATTATTTGTGACAAATAGTATAGGAATTTCGGCAACAGTGATAAATATAATTGCGATCATATTCAGTACAGCTGTTTGCATTGTATATGAACTTAGAGGAATACCGATGATGGCTTCGGATGTTATGACGATTAGAACAGCGGCTAATGTTGCAGGAGAATATTCAATACAGCTAACATTTAAAGAATATGCGGCGCTGTTTATGTGCCTTGTATTAAGCTATGTTTTTTTACAGCTTGAGGAAACGAAAGTATGTGAGAAGTTATGGAAGAGAGGTTTGGCATTTATAGTTGTTATAGCTTGTTCGGTGGGATTCACACAGAAGGTAGTGTTGTCTGATTACATGAAAGATCACGGAATTAATGTCCGAATGTTCCGGCCAATGGAAAGTTATCAAAAATATGGAGCAGTTACAACATTTGTTCGAAGTATAGGATATGCTGTAGTGCAAAAGCCGGAAGGCTATAGTGTGGGAAAAGTAAAGCAGATTATAGAGAAATATCAAGATAAGCAGAAGAAAACGAATGGTTCGATAAAAAAATACCCTAATATTATTACAATATTGAATGAAACATATTCGGATATTAAAGTATTAGGAGATTTTAAAACAAATGAGGATTATATGCCTTTTTATCGAAGTATGAAAGATAATTGTGTGAAAGGATATACGTATGCTTCCATTGTTGGAGGGCAGACAGCGAATACAGAATTCGAACTTTTGACAGGCAATACTTTAGGATTTTTATCACCGGATATTACAGCTTTTCAATTATATATACATGATAACATGCCATCAATGGTAAGTAACTTGAAAGAAAATGGATACTCCGGAAATAAAGCACTGCATCCATTTAACCCATATAATTATAATCGGCCAGCTGTTTATAATTATTTAGGTTTTTCAGAATTTCTTGCAAAACAAGATTTTCCGGAGGATGTAAAAATGCTTCGGGAATATATATCAGATGATGCTGATATTGATAAAGTAATTTCTGAGTATGAAAAAAATCGAAAAGAAGATAGCAGTCAGCCATATTTTATGTATAATTTAACAATTCAAAACCACAGTCCATATGATAAAGATCATAGTAATTTTAAACAGACGATAAAATTGGAGAATGGAAAATTTGATGCTTATGCGAATCGCTATTTAAATTTAATAAAATATTCAGATGCAAGTTTGAAAAAGATTGTACAGTATTTTGAAAATTGTAAGGAGCCAACCGTGATTCTGTTCCTCGGAGATCATCAGCCAAGATTAACGGATGTATTTTTAAATAAAATAACAAATGGAGAGTATTCTCATTGGGGCAGTGAGGAGATGATGAAACGATATCAAGTACCATTTGTGATTTGGGCGAATTATGATATTCCGGAACAATATATAGAAAAAACAAGTATGAATTATCTCCAAAGTATTTTAATGCAGACAGCTGGTGTAGATATGTCAGGATATCAAAAATTTTTAAATCAAATAAGAGAGGAAATACCGACAATCACATCTCATGGATATTGGGGAAAAAATGGAAAGTTCTATGAAGTAGACGATAAAAAATCTCCATATTATGATATAATACAAGAGTATCGCATCATTCAATACAATATGATGTTTGACATTGAAAACAGATTCGACTCTTTCTTTGAAGTAGATAAATCGAATTAAATGAAATGGGAAGGTGGCTTTGTGAAACAATTAGTAAAAGAAATTATAATTAAAATATATAGAGTATTAACTCATTTGGTTCCAGTGAATCGAAAAATTGTCATTTTTCAAAGCAGCAATGGAAAAAATTATACAGGAAATCCAAGATATATTTATGAGGAATTTGTAAAAAGAGGATTGGATCAAAGCTATGAATGTATTTGGTTTTTGCTGGATACCAGTGTTCATATTCCTGGAAAATGCAAAAAAATCAGATGTAATTATTTTAAATTTTTCTATTATTTGATGAGAGCCAAAATATGGGTGTTTGACAGCAGACAGCATAATTTTCTTGTAAAAAAGAAAAATACAGTTTTTATTCAAACTTGGCACGGAACACCATTAAAAAAGTTGGGGCTTGATATGGACAAGTTGAATATGGGAGGTAATCAGGATATAGAACAATATCATCAAAACTTTCGTATTACTTGCAGGGACTGGGATTATCTTGTTTCACAAAATCGGTTTTCTACAGAGATTTTTGAATCGTGTTTTAACTTTAAGAATCGTCCAATGTTAGAAGTTGGTTATCCAAGGAATGACGTATTATTTGAAAAGAATAATGCAAACGATATTGTTGATTTAAAAAAGCAGTTAGGATTACCATTAGATAAAAAAATTATTTTATATGCCCCGACATGGAGAGATAATGCATATCATGAACGAGGAGAATATAAATTTACGTCGGAGTTGGATTTTGACAGGTTAAGGGAAGAATTATCGGATGAATATTGTCTAATTGTAAAATATCATTATCTTGTATCTGAGAATATTGACTGGTCTCCATATGAGGGATTTATTTATACATTTGATGAGACAAAGGATATAGCATGGCTGTATTTAGTATCAGATATGTTGATTACAGATTATTCTTCTGTAATGTTTGATTATAGTCTGTTAAATCGTCCAATGCTGTTTTTTGCATATGATTTGGAAGACTATAAAGATAATTTAAGAGGTTTCTATTTTGATTTTATAAATGAGGTTCCTGGTCCTATTTCCAAAGATACAGAAACATTGTTGCAGGATATAAAAGAATATGATGAGGAACAGTGGCGGGATAAGTATCAAGTCTATCATAAAAAATTTAATAATATAGATGATGGGACGGCGTCTAAACAAATTGTGGATTTGATTGTGAAATTGACCAAATAGGTCAGGAGGTTGATGTAATGGTAACGATTCTTTTAGCAACACTGAACGGAGAGGATTATTTAAAAGCTCAGTTAGAATCAATTGCAGCCCAGACATATGGAAACTGGCAGTTAGTTGCCGGTGATGATGGTTCCACGGACCGGACGTTGGATATTTTAAAAGAGTTTGAAAAGCAGCATCCAAATCAGGTGACGATTATGGAAAATGATCCTCCTATGGGCAGTGCCAAAGATAATTTTATCAACCTGCTCCGCAATTCTTATGGACCGCATTTTATGTTTTGTGATCAGGATGATGTCTGGAAGCCGGATAAGATTTATTTGACATTGCAGAAAATGGAGGCTTTGGAAACAAGATATGGAGATAAAATTCCAATTTTGGTACATTCTGATTTATCGGTAACAGATGAAAATTTGGAAATGATTGCAGAATCTTTCTTTCAGTATGCGAATATTCCCAAAAGGATTTTGTTAAATCAACTGATGGTGCAAAATTCTGTAACTGGTTGTACAATGATGATTAACCGATGTCTTCAGCAGTATTTTTTACAGCCACTGCCGATTTCGGATATTATTATGCACGATTATTGGGCAGCGTTGATAGCAAAAGTGTTTGGAAAAATTGGTTTTGTCAATGAACCAACCATGTATTACCGTCAGCATGGGCATGGCAGCAGCGGCAAAGGCAGAAACGTGGGAGATGCTATTTTCTTTTATCGGAGATGGAAGGAAGGGAAACACAGCTACCGCAGGTTGATGATTGAATCTATGGAGCAGATCCGCGGGTTTACAGAAACCTATGGGGACGATATTCACAGTTTGGATACCTACGAGCTGCTGAAAGCCTATGGGGAATTATATTATAAGGGGAAAATCAGAAGGCTTGCCTTTTATAAAAATTATCATGTGCTAAAAGAAGGTAAAATCAGACAGTTTCTGCAGTGGCTTTGGGGATAAATGGGAGAAAGGTGTACTAGGTACGTGAAATGAAGAAGAAAATCCGAACATGGGTGAAAAATAGAACAGTGGCGCTTTATCGCTTGATGGTAAAAGTATTTTCAGTTCGTAAAAGAGTGATTTTATTTGAAAGTAATTTAGGCAGAAATTATACAGGAAATCCTAGAGCAATCTACGAAGAGATGGTTCGGCGCGGTCTTGATCAAAAGTATCAGTGTGTTTGGTTTTTTGAAAATCCATCAGTTAAGATACCAGGGGATGCCAAAATCGTGAAACGAGCAAGATTTGCGTATCTTTATTACATGGCGATAGGACAAGTATGGGTTTTTGACTGCCGTCAGCCGGAGTTTTTGATCAAGAGAAAAGAGACACATTATATACAGACATGGCATGGAACTCCACTAAAAAGACTGGCGCTTGATATGGAACAGATTGATGCAGTGGTAAGTGATTCCATTGAAGAGTATCATGAAGCATTCAAAAAAAATACAGAAACATGGGATTATTTAATTTCTCAAAATGAGTTTTCCACAAAAATATTCCGTAGATGTTTTGCTTTTGGAAAGAAGCCGATTTTAGAAATTGGATATCCAAGAAATGACATTTTGTTTCGTAGAAATAAGCTGGAGTATATAAAGAAACTGAAAAAGAAATACGGTCTGCCCTTGGATAAAAAGGTGATTCTCTATGCACCAACTTGGAGAGATGATGCATCAAATGGACAGGGAGTTTATAAATTTGTCTCTCCATTAGATTTTGATATGGCAAGGGAAGAACTGGGTGAAGAATATGTTATTTTAGTAAAATACCATTATTTGGTGGCAGATCGGATTGATTGGAGTAAATATAAGGGATTTGTATATAGTTTTGATGAAAAAGCCGATATTTCAAGATTATATTTAATTGCAGATATGTTGATTACAGATTATTCTTCGGTCATGTTTGATTATAGCATTTTGAAGCGGCCAATGTTGTTTTTTGCTTATGACTTAGAAAATTATAAAAACAACCTAAGAGGTTTTTATTTTGACTTTCTTGAGGAGGCACCTGGACCAATTTCTAAAGATACAAGACATTTGCTGGAAGATATTAAGACTTATCGCTCAGAAGAATGGCATGAGAAATATGAAGCATTTTATAAAAAATATAATCATGCAGATGATGGAAATGCATCTGGGAGGGTTGTAGATTTAATGGCAGAGATTACAGAAGAATCATATGGAGAGGAGACATAGATGAAAGAAATAGGATATTTGATGTTTGCTTTTCTGTATCGGATTTATAAATTTTTTCCAGTGAAGAAAAATTCAGCATTTTTAATTATGACTCATGATGGCGGCAGAGAAGGAAATGTAGGAGTAACAGCAGTATATATGAAGCGGATGTATCATACAAAGTTATGGACTCTTCGCAGGAATGATACCGCCTTTGGAGGAGCAGGAGGATTGAAAAGAGCCTTTTGCTTTTTCTTTGTGAAACCTTGGGAAATGGCCCGTTCAGAATATATTTTTATGGATAATGCATTTCTGCCTATGGCATATTTGAAGGTGAGGAAGGAAACGACAGTTGTTCAGCTATGGCATGGAACGGGGACTGTAAAAAAATTTGGGCAGCATGTAAATACAGGAAAACTGTATGAACAGGAAAAAAGGGCAAACAAGAATTTAGATTATGTAATTGTAAGTTCAGATGCCACAAAAGAATTATATGCAGAATGTTTTTCTGTAGATGTTAGTCAGGTAAAAGTTTTGGGTTTACCGCGGACAGATTTGTTGTTTTCTAAAAAGGGAGTGGCAAAAAGGCGGAAAAGATTTTTAGAGCAGTATCCAGAGTTAGAGAACAAAAAACTAATTTTATATGCACCGACTTTTCGGGATAAGGAAGCATCCAATCCGACAGTTCATTTAGATATTGAAAAAATGGCTGCTAAGCTGCCGGAAGAATATTGTCTTGGCCTTCGTCTGCATCCTTTTGTAGCACAGAATTTCCGTTTGGGAGAGGATTATAGCAGAAAGGTATATGATTTTTCTGCTTATGATAATATTAATACGCTATTGGTATCTACGGATGTGCTGATTACAGATTATTCATCCATTATTTTTGAATATTGTGTATTAGGAAAACCGATGATTTTTTATGCGTATGATTTAGATGAGTTTTCTGATCATGGCCGGGGATTTTATCGAGATTATAAAGAGTATGTTCCAGGTCCGGTGGTTGAAACAACGGAAGAGATTCTTCGAGTTATTCGAGAAAAGGACTGGAAAAATGAAAAACGAAAAGAGTTTTTTGAAGATTCCTATGCTTATATGGACGGAAAATCAACGAAAAGGGTAGTTGATTTTGTGAGGGAAGCAAGGGAAGGGAAATAATCAGTTTCATGCTGAAAATTGAGAAACCTAACATATGATTCCGGAGACATCTGGACGTGCGCAGCGTAGGAAGCGTTCCGGGGCATATGTTAGGTTTTTTCTTTAATACCCAGCCCGATATATAATTTTCTGATTAATTCTTCCCAGTTCATCGCTAATTTGATAATTTTGAGTTCCAAATAAATACTTATGAGCTTGTATTGCATTTTCTTTTAGTGTTGTCGGGAAACCATAATAAACCCCATAGTACCGCATTTCTTTTTGATCCCATGGAAAGCCCTGCTGGTCTTTGATGTCATAGCGAAAAGCAGATAAGAACATGCCAAAGAGTTCTTTTTGGTCCATATTGGTTTTTACCTGCGGCAGAACTTTATCCATAGAAGATAGTAATTTTAATGGGTTTTTCTTCCCTTTTTCAAATATTTTTTGGAGAACCTCACGATGCCGTCCGGCTCTGGCAAGATCACCTCCTGCAGTGTAGCGGATTCTTGAATAAGCGACGGCTTGATTTCCGTCTAAAGTATAAGTGCCGCCGGAAGGAATTGTTGGAGAGTTTCCTCCGTTTAATTTATTCATATTCTTAATATAAGCATTTAAATTTTTCAAAATACTTTGATCTATTTTTACTTCAATTCCACCAATGGAATCTACTAAATCCGCAAGAATTTTAAAGTTTACCGTTGCATACTTTTCAATGTTTAAGTCTAGATTCCGGTTGATGGTGCTGATAGCCAGTTCCGGACCTCCCCAAGAATATGCTGCATTAATTTTATTGTATTTTCCGTTGATGCTGACGAAAGTATCACGGTAAATAGATAGAAGTTTAACTTCTTTTGTGGAATTATTGATGCTGACAACAATGATGGAGTCAGAACGGTTGCCGCGGTCGGCCATGCTTCCGGTTTGTGAATCAATTCCAAAGAAAGCATAGTTCGTATAATTTTTCATGTTTTCATCTTCATTTACAGTTACCATTTGGCTGTTGTCCAAAGAACTGGTCTGAACATTTCCAAGTTTCATATAGGCAGCACCAAGAACAATTCCAATCAATAGGAGTAATAAAAGAAGAAGAAAGACTAGGGTACGGATTGGGGAACGACGTTTTTTCTTTGTATGTTTTTTGTGCTTTTTACTCATAATAACACCTCCGTAAATAGAACAAAAGGATGGTGTAAGCCATCCTCTTTAGTAAGCATTTTTATTTATAAATCCCTTAAAGAATGTTAAGAATAAAATCTTAATATCCAATCCAAGAGACCAATTTTCAATATAGTAAAGGTCATGTTCAATTCTGCCGCGGATGGATGTATCACCACGGAATCCATTAACCTGTGCCCATCCGGTAATTCCCGGGCGGACTTGGTGTTTGATCATATAACGAGGAATTTCTTCTTTAAATTTCTCTACGAATAATGGACGTTCTGGTCTTGGACCGATCAGGCTCATGTCACCGCGGAGAACATTCCAAAACTGCGGCAGTTCATCCAAACTTGTCTTGCGGATGACTTTACCCACAGGAGTTACACGGGCATCATTTTTGGTCGTCCACTGTTTGGCTTCTTTTTTCGGATCTTGAACTCCCATAGAGCGGAACTTGTACATTTTAAATGGTTTATTTCCAAGACCGATACGTTCCTGTGCAAAAAGAATCGGTCCGGGAGAACTTTTCTTAACCAAAATCGCAACAACCAGCATGATTGGTGAGAAAAGAATTAATGCGGTAATTGCACCGATAATGTCAATGGTACGTTTGATGATTCGGTTTAAAGTATTGGTAAGAGGGACATTTCGGATATTGATAACCGGAAGTCCATCTAAATCTTCTGTATATGGATTGGTAGAAATAAAATTATAATAATCCGGAACAAATTTTGTATGAACACCGGACTTTTCACAAATAGCAACGATCTTTTCCAATTTATTGTATTCATCCAAATTTAAAGTAATCGCCACTTCATCTAGAGAAGTATTCTCTAAATACTCTGCAAGATCACTTAAGGTGCCGATGCGTTTGATTCCACGGTAATCAAAATTTTTGCTGACAGTATCATCAAAAATACCGTGGACTTTTAGCCCCCAGTGTGGATTTGCTTTGATACGGTCAATGTAAGCAGCAGCAGAAGTACTGAAACCGACGAATACAGTATGTTTAATGTTACGCCCTTTTTTGCGGTTGACTTTTAGAACTTTACGAATAATATATCTGGAAATCAAACCGAAAATAAAGTTGAAAATATAAAATAGTAAATATAAGGAACGCGGGAAATTCTGAATTTGGAAAATTGTAATAATAAATGCAGAAATACCAAGTCCCAATAGATTTGCTTTCAGCAGATTGATCAGTTCTTTACTGCCTCGCTGGTAACGCTTTGGCGTATACAATCCAAAAAATGCATATAATAGTAAAAGTATAAGTAGTGCACCGATTAATGGCTGTTGATAGTATTTAAAAGGAAAACAGTAACGGTTATATTCAAAAATTTCCTTATATACTTTAAAACCAAAGATTTCTAAATAAAATCTGGTATAATAGGCAACAAAGCCGGATAAATAAATACAAAGTGCATCAATCAGTACATGCAGTCTGTTTAAATAAGTTTGATTTTGCTTAATCATATGCGTATACTCCTTTTTATTTCCTTTTCATTATAAGGGAAAAATAAGAGGTATACAATGGTAAGTTTTCTTATCTTTTTCTTATTTTTATAACATTTAAAACACAATTTCAACACAATTATTGGGTATATTTAATGCAAAGACAGGCGAAAGGAGAAAACATTATGAGCGAATATAATAATATAAATGATGAACAATGGACAACAGCGGAACAATGGCGTCAGGAAGAAAATAATTCTTCAAAAAATAAAAAACCGAAGAAAGATAGAAAATCAAAAGGATGGCTGAAACTTTGTGCTTCAGCAATTGCTTTCGGATTAATTGCAGGACTGGTCATGCAGGGAGTGCTGTATGGATTTTCGAAAGCAGGAGTGGGAAGCGGCGGCACACAGCTGGCTACGACCAAAACAGGCGGATCATCTTCAAACTCATCCAATAGTGACTTATCGGGAGTGTCAGAAAATGTAATGCCATCCATTGTGTCTATTACCTGTAAATTTGAAACAACTTCTCAAGGATGGTTTGGACAGCAGCAAAGCAGTGAATCAGAAGGTGTTGGTTCCGGTATTATTATTGGCAAGGAAAATGGGAAATTATTAATTGTGACAAATAATCATGTAGTGGAAGATGCAAAATCTTTATCTGTAGGATTTGCAGATGAGGAAAGTGCAAGCGCTTCCATTCGTGGAACAGATAGTGATGCAGATTTGGCAGTAGTGGAAGTGGATATAAAAGATATAAAATCTTCTACCTTAAAGAAAATTGCAATTATTACACTGGGTGATTCTGATAAATTAAAAACCGGGGAACAGGCAATTGCCATTGGAAATGCACTTGGATATGGACAGTCTGTAACCGGTGGATATATTAGTGCATTGAACCGGGAAGTACAGCTGACAGATAAAACAATGACACTTCTTCAGACAGATGCAGCCATTAATCCTGGAAACAGCGGCGGTGCATTGTTAAACAGCAAGGGAGAATTGATTGGCATCAATACAGTGAAATATTCTTCAGAAGATGTAGAAGGTATGGGATACGCAATTCCGGTTAATACAGCAAAACCAATCATTGACCAGTTAATTAAAAATGAGGCGGTGAAAGAATCTGAACAGGCTTATCTTGGAATTTCAGGACAAACCATTGACAGTTCCATGGCATCACAGTTTGATATGCCGTCCGGGGTATATGTGCAGCAGGTTGTAAAAGGTTCACCGGCACAGGAAGCAGGAATCAGTGCAGGAGATGTGATTGTAAAATTTAATGGAAAAGATGTATCTACAATGGATGGATTAAAAGAACGGATTTCTAATTTAAAAGCAGGAACAAAAGTAAAAGTCGTTGTAAAGAGGCAGAGTCAGACAGGAAGTTATGGAGAAAAGACGCTGACCGTAACTCTTGGGAAAAAGTCAGATGCACCATCTACAGACAGCAGAACGGAAAATCGTTGAAAAACATCATAGAGAAAGATAAAATAAAATGGACAGCTTTTGTTGTCCATTTTATTAATTTTGAGGAGAAATTTATGATTTTAATTGAAATAGAGCAGGTCAAAAGATTTATGGCAGGATTTCTTGGAGGAAATTTATTCGATGATTTTTTAATGAATGAAGGAAAGTTAGCAATGGATATTGCATATGAATTCAATGGAAGAGTTTTAAAAGAGTTTTATGATACGGAAGAATGGGAACAATATGATACATATTCATATATTCCATGGGAACGTGAGAAAGGTAAAATTTTTTCATTGGTGAAAGGGAAAAAGACACCACTTAGCTTTCAATTTGTAATGATGCTGAAGCCGGAAAAAGTAGATGAATTTCTTATAAAATATCATTTATCAGTGCGGGGAGAAGAAATTGCAGGACTTTTTTTTAATGTAATTTATGACCGCCAAAGTTTAAAATGCACCAGCGGGGTTTCGCGAAAAACATTTGTTATAGATAAAACTCTTGAGGAAGCATGGGATATGGAAATGAAAGAAAGAATGAAGGAGCTTATGTAGTTAATGGATGTCATTAAGGAAATGTGCCGTGGTTCATTGATTGGAGCAGCGAATATTATGCCGGGAATCAGCGGCGGTACTTTGGCAATTTCTATGGGCATATATGATCGAATTATATATGCAGTGACACACATAAGAAAAGATTTTAAGGGAAGCATAAGAATTCTAATGCCAATAGCTGTGGGAGCAGGATTGGGATTTATTGGATTGTCATATGTAATCCAATGGTTTTTTGCAGAATATCCAGTGCAGACCAGCCTGTTGTTTACCGGCTTGGTTCTTGGAGGAATACCGGAGATTTTAAAAACAATCCGGAAGGAAAAAACGGGTATTGGGAAAATTCCTGTATTTGTCTTTATGTTTTTATTGATTGCACTTCTTCCATTTTTGAATGAAAGCGGGGAAATGGTTCTATTGGAACTTTCTGTTTCAATGGCGGCGAAGTTGTTTGGAATAGGGATTCTGGCAGCTGCAGCTATGGTGATTCCGGGTGTCAGCGGTTCTATGATTTTATTGTTTTTAGGATATTACCAGCCATTGTTAAAGGAGATAACGAGTTTTATGGATGGTTTTTTACAAATGGACCTGCAAAGGATGATGCAGGGGATTTTGATTTTAGGACCGGCAGTTCTAGGGCTGGCAATAGGGATATTTCTGATTGCCGGATGCATGGAATATTTATTAAAACATCATAAAGGACTTACTTATTGGGGAATTCTTGGATTGATTTTTGCATCACCTGTAGGAATTTTGTCAGAAATCCTCAAATATCCGGTAGATTTTTTTACAATCTTTACGGGAATGGCAGCATGTGCAGCAGGAATTTTTACAGCATTTTTTTTAGGAGAAAAGGAATCATAGTTTCTTTTTCTTTTAGGATATGTTAGAATAAGTAGTAATAAATACTATATAAGAAAGTTTTAAAAAGGAGATACGAATATGAGTTTTCATATTGTGTGCGACAGCTGCACAGACTTAACGGAAGAGGATTTTGCAAAAGGATGTTATTCATGGATTCCATTGACTTTGCTGGTAGATGGAGAGGAAATTATAGATGATGAAACCTTTGATCAGGCATCTTTCCTGCATAAAGTTGCGGCAAGTACCGGAGAAGTAAAATCTGCATGTCCTGCACCGGAAAGTTATATGAACGCTTATGGAAAAGCAGATGACATTTACGTAATTACATTATCTGCCGAGCTAAGCGGTTCTTATAATAGTGCAGTATTGGGAAAGAATTTATATGAAGAAGAAAACGGAGAGAAGAATATTTATGTTTTCAATTCCAGAGGAGCATCTACAACGCAGATTCTCATTGCAAGAAAGATTTATGAGTATGCATCTCAGGGGCTTCCATTTGATGAAGTGGTAGAAAAAACAGAGGCATATATTTCTACTCAGCGGACCTATTTTGTGCTGGAAACTTTGGAAGTATTAAAAAGGAACGGACGATTATCCAAAGTATCTGCAACCATCGCCAGTGCATTAAACATTAAGCCGGTTATGGAAGGAACAAGAGACGGCATCATCCAGAAAGTAACACAGGCAAGAGGAACAAAAAAAGCCTTATCCAAAATGGTAGAATCTATTGTAAAAGAAGGCAGAGATTTATCAAAACGCGTCCTGGCAATCGCACACTGTAACTGTCCCAAAAGAGCAGAATATGTCAAAGACTTAATTATGAAAAACTTAACTGTAGGAGAAATCATCATTATCGAAACAAAAGGTGTCAGCAGTCTGTATGCCTGCGATGGAGGGATTATTTTATCTTATTAAAAAATGAATAAAAATAAAAAGAACTCTTTCAAACTGCTTCTGGAAAAGAAGGGGAGAGAAAGAGTTTTTTCATTGTTTCGTGTAATTTGCACAAAAATATATAAACTTCTTTTAATTTTGAATACGATAGGAGGATCAGAAGATGAGTCGTCTAGAATTAATGACCCCGAACCAATCTCAGCTGGTGGTGGAAGGCCTTTATAAAGATTTGGAACGAAGAATTGAATCCAGCCCTCCGGGATTATGCCCGGTGGATGTGTCCCGTGCTTTTTTGGAGATTTGTCACGCTCAAAGCTGTGGAAAATGTGTTCCATGCCGTGTAGGATTAGGACAGTTGAAGAACTTGATTACGGATGTTTTGGATGGAAAAGCAAATGTTACAACGTTAACATTAATTCGTGAAACTGCACAGTCTATTATGGAATCTGCGGATTGTGCCATCGGTTATGAAGCAGCGAATATGGTTTACAAAGGGGTGATAGGGTTTAAGGATGACTATTTAGAACATATTATGTACCACCGCTGCCTAAGTACATTAAATCAACCGGTTCCTTGTGTAGCCAGATGTCCGGCAGGAGTAGATATTCCAGGATACATAGCTTTGGTACGTGAAGGGCGGTATGAAGATGCTGTTCGTTTGATCCGGAAAGATAATCCGTTTCCAACGACCTGTGGGTTTATTTGTGAACACCCATGCGAGGCTTTGTGCCGCAGAAATATGATTGATGATGCGGTGAATATTCGAGGATTAAAGAAGATGGCGGCTGATGCTGCAGGATATGCTGCTCCGCCGAAATGCGGAGAATCGACAGGGAAGAATATAGCCGTTGTGGGCGGAGGTCCCGGCGGATTAAGTGCGTCATACTATCTTCAGCTGATGGGACATCAGGTAACGGTATATGAGATGCTGCCCAAATTGGGTGGAATGCTCCGATATGGAATTCCAAATTATCGTCTGCCGAAGGAAAGATTGGAAAATGATATTCAGGCAATTCTTGATACAGGAATTAAAATTCACTGTGGAAAAGCCGTTGGTGATGATATATCCATTGAAGAATTGAAGGAAAAGTATGATGCCGTTTTGATTATGATTGGAGCCAGCATTGATAAAAAATTGGGACTGGAAGGAGAAGATGCCAAGGGTGTTATTTCTGCAGTTCAGTTTTTAAGAGATGCAGGACTTGGTATTCGAGAGGATTTAAGCGGGGAAGAGGTTGTTGTTATTGGCGGTGGAAATGTTTCGATGGACGCGGTTCGTACCTCTGTAAGGCTTGGCGCAAAAAAAGCCAGCATTGTGTATCGAAGAAGAGTTGCGGATATGACAGCACTTTTGGATGAAATCAACGGAGCAGAAGCGGAAGGTGTTGAAATCAAAACATTGATGGCACCATCTAGAATTGAAAAGGATGAGGCAGGAAATGTGAAAGGAATCTGGGTAACGCCTCAAATGATTAGTGAAATTAAAAATGGAAGGGCGGGTGTGAAGCCGTCTGGAGAAGATGATATATTAGTTCCTTGCCAGAAATTGATTGTAGCAATCGGTCAAGATATAAAATATCAGCATTTTGAAGAAGCAGGGGTTCCAGTGCAGAGAGGGCGAATCAGCGTAGAAAAGTTCGGAGGGTTTGAAAATGTACCGGGAATATTTGCAGGCGGAGACTGTGCAACAGGTCCTTCGACTGTTATTTCTGCAATTGCAGCAGGAAAAGTTATCGCGGCAAATATTGATGAGTACCTTGGATTTCATCATGAGATTACTGTGGATGTGGATGTACCGGATCCAGTCTTAGAAAATAAACCGCCTTGCGGAAGAGTGAATTTAACGGAAAGAGAAGCAGGAGAACGTATCAAGGACTTTGAAGGTGTTGAAAACTGTATGACAGAGAAAGAAGCATGTCAGGAGGCATCCAGATGCTTACGCTGTGATCATTTTGGATATGGCATTTTTAAAGGAGGGAGGGACACAAAATGGTAAATTTGACAATTGATCATCAAAAGGTTTCTGTAAAAGAGGGGACTACCATTATGGAGGCAGCAGCTTCCATCAATATCCCGATTCCAAAACTTTGCTATTTAAAAGGAATTAATGAAATCAGTGCCTGCCGGGTATGTGTGGTAGAAGTAGAAGGAAAAGACCGTTTGGTAACTTCTTGTAATAATGTAGTAGACGAAGGAATGGTAATTTATACAAACAGCCCGAAAGTGCGTAGAAATCGAAGACAGACCGTAGAAATGATTTTGTCTCAGCACGACGTACAATGTGCAACTTGCGTACGAGGCGGGAATTGCAGCCTTCAGACGATTGCCAACGATTTAAATATTGTGGAGAATCCATATAAAAAAGAATTGGTACTTCAGGAATGGAATCAAAAATATCCGTTGATTCGTGATGCAAATAAATGTATCAAATGTATGCGCTGTATACAAGTATGTGATAAAATTCAAGGGATGAATATTTGGGATGTAACCGGAACAGGTTCTAGAACAACCATTGGAGTTTCTGGAAATCGGGATATTCAGGCCGCAGACTGCGCATTGTGCGGTCAGTGCATTACCCACTGCCCAACAGGAGCATTAAGGGAAAGAGATGACACGGATTTGCTGTATCGTGCTTTAGAAGATGAAGATAAAATTGTAGCAGCACAGATTGCCCCGGCGGTACGTGCTGCGTGGGGAGAGACTTTGGGGCTTTCCAAGGAAGAAGCGTCTGTTGAGAAAATTGTAGATGCACTTCGACGTATGGGTGTTGATTATGTATTTGATACTACATTTTCAGCAGATCTTACGATTATGGAAGAAGGAACGGAATTCGTAAAACGATATACGGAAGGTGATTTGGATGAGTATCCAATGTTTACTTCCTGCTGCCCGGGATGGGTAAGATTTATGAAGTCTCAATATCCATATATGACCGGAAGGCTTTCCACTGCAAAATCACCGCAGCAAATGTTTGGAGCAGTTATGAAAACAGCGTTTGCCGAACATTTAGGTGTTGATTCGAATCGGATTTTTACGCTTTCTATTATGCCTTGTCTGGCCAAAAAGGCAGAACGGGAGATGCCTCTATATTATAAAGAATATGCAGGAAATGATATCGATTGTGTTTTGACGACCAGAGAGCTGGACCGTATGATAAAAGCAGATCATATTGATCCGAAAACATTAAAAGAAGCAGAGTTTGACCATCCTTTTATGGAAGGAACAGGTGCAGGCGTGATTTTCGGTGCCACAGGCGGAGTTATGGAGGCAGCATTGCGTTCGGCATATTATTTGATCACTGGGGAAAATCCGGATGCAGATGCATTTAAAGAAATTCGCGGCGTGAAGGAAAAGGGCTGGACAGAAGCACGGCTTGATATTGCAGGAAATGAAATTAGAATTGCAGTAGCAAGCGGACTTCAAAATACAAGAGATTTGATGGAAGCAATTCGTAAAAAAGAAGTAAAATATCATTTTGTAGAAATTATGGCATGTCCGGGCGGGTGTTCCGGCGGCGGCGGACAGCCGATTCATGATGGATGTGAATTGGCAGCAGAGAGAGGGAAGAATTTGTATTTCTTAGATAAAAATGCAGAAATTCGATTTTCGCATGAAAATCCGGATATTCAAAGATTGTATGAGGATTTCTTTGAAACACCAAATTCGCCGAAAGCGCATCAGCTGCTGCATGTAGAACACATACGCTAGCAAATCATTTATAAGATTGTTCCTTTTTTTATAAATAGTTTACTTCTATTAGATTTTTCGCTATAATAAACCCTAATAGGCTGACAGATTCGGCCGGCAGCGATGAAATACATATACAGGAGGAGCAACAATGAGCAAAATTCAGATGACCACCCCGCTAGTTGAAATGGATGGAGACGAGATGACAAGAATTCTTTGGAAGATGATTAAGGATGAATTGTTATTACCATTTATTGATTTGAAAACAGAATACTATGATTTAGGGTTAGAACACAGAAACGAGACAGATGATCAGGTAACCTTTGATTCTGCTGAAGCTACAAAGAAGTATGGAGTTGCCGTAAAATGTGCGACAATTACACCGAACGCTGCACGTATGGATGAATATGACCTGAAAGAAATGTGGAAGAGTCCAAATGGAACAATCCGAGCAATTTTGGATGGAACTGTATTCCGTGCACCAATTACCGTAAAAGGAATTGAACCAACTGTCAGCAAATGGAAGAAACCAATTACCATTGCCAGACATGCATATGGTGATGTATACAAAGGTGTAGAAATCAAAGTTCCTGGAGCTGGGAAAGCAGAACTTGTATATACTGGGGAAGACGGAACAGAGATTCGTGAAACAATTCATGAATTTGATGGAGCAGGAATCATTCAGGGTATGCATAATGTAGACAAATCTATTGAAAGTTTTGCAAGAAGCTGTTTTAAATATGCTTTAGATACCAAGCAGGATTTATGGTTTGCTACAAAAGATACCATTTCGAAAAAATATGACCATACATTCAAAGATATTTTCCAGGAAATCTATGATGCAGAATATGCTCAGCAGTTTGAAGCAGCGGGAATTGAATATTTCTATACTTTGATTGATGATGCGGTGGCACGTGTTATGAAATCAGAAGGCGGATATATTTGGGCTTGTAAGAATTATGACGGAGATGTTATGAGTGATATGATTTCTTCTGCATTTGGTTCTTTGGCGATGATGACCTCCGTCCTTGTATCTCCGCAGGGATACTATGAATATGAAGCGGCCCATGGAACCGTACAGCGTCATTATTATAAACATTTAAAAGGTGAGGAAACATCCACAAACTCTGTGGCAACCATCTTTGCTTGGACTGGTGCATTGAGAAAACGTGGTGAATTAGATGGAAATAAGGAATTAATGGAATTTGCTGATAAATTGGAAAAAGCAACGTTAGATACCATTGAATCCGGTACTATGACAAAAGACCTTGCATTAATCACAACACTGGAAAATGTAAATGCAGTAAACAGCGAAGACTTTATAAAAGCAATCGCTGAAAGATTATAAGAGACTTTAAAAACATCCCAGCAAAACGCTTCGGATTTACACCTGCAGATTGTTTTGCTTGGGATGTTTTTTTGTTTAAGTAAAATTTATCTAATACATTTCAATAAAGATTTGATATTACTATTCCGGAACACAGAGAAAAGAGAGGAGTTCGATATGGGAAATGCTATTAGAAAATAGCGAGTAGATTATGTGTTATTTCTACATTTATTATTTTACAAATATTTTACGATTTACTGGTAGTTAGTTTTACCGAATTTTTTATATAATAAATGCAATGACAGTTTAAAAGCTGTGAAACTGACGTTATAAAAATGAAGAGGAGAAAAGTATTATGACCAGTAAATGGAGGAAACAAATGATGGTGGGTGCTCTGTCATTAACTTTGGCAGCAGGTAACATAAGCTCTGTTTTTGCGGGAACAGCACCGGATGGGAAAACCGAAGGAAGTGATCTGGCACAGACCATGAGGCTGGAGACACAATGGAAGCAGTGGAAGAGGAATTGGAACAGTGTGAAGAATGACTGGACACAGATTTCTCTGACACCAGGAAGCACAGCATCAGAGTTAAACTTTGCATGGTATACACCGAAGCAGACAGATGATGACAGCAGTAACCAGCAGGTAGCAGCCCAGGTTGCAAAAGTTGCACCAGGGGCAGCCGAGACCAAGGTTCCAAAGCTGATTATCGGTGAAGGCAGAAATATGAGAAATGCCAAGGTGTATGATGCAAAGCAGAGATCTGTTGAAAAAGAAAATGATGCAGAGGGAAAAACCTACAATTCTAATAAGGTAGAAGTTTCCGGATTAAAGGAAAACACTACATATTATTATAGTTATGATAATGGAAGTGGATATACAGATCCTGAAGCTTATACAACAAAATCTACCAATAACTTTAATTTTGTTTTTGTAGGAGATCCTCAGATTGGTTCTTCAAATGAACTGAAAGGACAGGATACAGAAGAGTTTTATAATGCTCAATCTGATGCAGTGCGCAGTGATGCATTCAACTGGTCTGCAACTTTAAATGCAGCAGCAGAGAAGACAGGAAACCAAGTAAGCTTTGTTGTATCTGCCGGAGATCAGATTCAAACAACAAAGAAAAAAGCACCAAATAAAAATGCAGCAAACAGTGAAATAGAATATGCTGGATATTTAAGCCCTGATATTTTAAAATCACTTCCGGTTGCAACTTCAGTTGGAAACCATGATGCAGACAATGAAAACTATACTTATCATTTTAATACACCGAATAGCAGTGAATTGGGAAGTAATGGAGTTGTCGGAGGAGATTATTACTTTACATATGGCGACGTTCTCTTTATGATGCTTAATACTCAGGATACAAATGTTGCAGAGCATAAGCAGTTTATTGAAGATGCAGTTGCAAAAAATAAAGACTGCAAATGGAGAATTGTAACTCTTCATCAGGATATTTATGGTTCAGCAGAACACTCCAATGAACCGGAAATTACAAATTTAAGATATGCATTGACTCCGTATTTTGAAGAAAATGATGTAGATGTGGTTTTAACCGGACATGATCATGCTTATTCACGTAGTAAAATAATGTTAGGCGGAAAGCAGTCTGAAACAGCAAAATCATATACAGATGATGAATTTGATGAACAGCTGGATAAAGATCTGGATTATTCAGGGGATCAGACATTATTTGTAGCTCCTGGAAATATCAAAGATGATACAACAGATTCAGCAGAACAGAAATATCTGGCATATTTAAAGAGCATTATGGATGACAATGCAGTAGAAGCGGTAAAACAGGCAGGAGAGACAGTCATGAATCCGGAAGGAATTCTTTATATGACAGCAAGTTCTTCTTCAGGAAGTAAATATTATGATCTGGTTCCTAGAAAACAGACTTATATTGCAAACAGATGGCAGGAAGATGTTCCAACATATTCTATTGTAAATGTGACAGGTAACAGACTTACCATTGATACATATCGTACAGATACAGATGAAAAGATTGATGACACATTTTCTATTTTGAAAAATAAAGGGGATAAAGCATCTCTTAGCTCTTCAATTAAAAGTGCAGAAGATGTTCAGAAGGTAAAGAATACTTATACAACAGCCAGCTATAAAGTATTTGAGCAGGCTTTACAAGGTGCAAAAAAGGTTGCAGCAGATAAATATGCAGCAGATACTGAGATTGAGAATGCATTAAAGGCATTGAATGATGCAAAAACAGCGTTGGTGAAAAAGTTAAGCATTGGTAACGCATATGTAGCAGGATTGAAGACACGTGTTTATACAGGGAAAAAACAGGCTCCATCATTGACGGTAAAGGTTCGCGGGAAAGTTTTGAAAAAAGATAAAGATTATACTGTTGTATATGGAAATAATGTTAATACAGGAAAAGCATATGCAAAAATTACTGCAAAGGGTGATTATACTGGAACCAAAATTGTATACTTTAATATTGCACCAAAGAAGGTGACAGTATCCGTAAAGAGTTCATCCAGTAAAAAGGCGAAGGTTACGATCAAGACAGCAGCTGGAAAAGTATCCGGATATCAGATTCGTTTTGCAACAAACAGCAAATTTAAAGGTGCAAAGACAAAATCTACAACAAAAACAAAATATACACTAACTTCCCTGAAGTCAAAGAAGACCTATTATGTAAAAGTCCGTGCATATAAAAAAGCTGCAGGAAAAACAGTTTATGGTGCTTATAGCAAGACAATCAAGGTAAAAGTCAAATAATATGAGCAGAAATAAGATCAAGGGAGGATGTCTGGCAGCTGCAGGCATCCTCTTTCTTCTGTTGTTTTTCTCTTTTCGAGGAATCGAGAAAACAAAGCTGCTGGAAACAGAAGGAAGGATCTTTGAAAAGGCAGAAGTTGTTCAGGTTATTTCAGACAATGTAGCTCAAAGTGGTTCAGGTAAACAGACAGTAGAGTTAAAGTTGTTGTCAGGGCAGTATAAAGGGAAAAAAGTTCAGGCCATCAGTTCCTCCAGTTATTTATTTGGAGCTGACTGCAAGAAAGGGATGAAGGTTATTGCCATTGTGAATGAATCCCAGGGAGAACTGGTAGCCTCTGTTTACAGTGTCAATCGTGGTCCGATGATCTGGCTGATGGTGGGAATATTTATAGCCATTGTTCTAATTGTAGGAGGGAAAAAAGGATTTTCATCCATTCTGAGTCTGTTTTTTACGATTCTATGTATTTTTTTCCTGTTTCTTCCTATGATTTATCAGGGAGTATCGCCAATTCTGGCAGCAGTGTTGATTATAGCATTTTCAACCATTGTTACTATGTGTATGATCGATGGAATTACAAAAAAATCCATATCTGCAATAGCAGGAACCATTATCGGTGTTGCCTGTGCAGGAATTTTTGCATGGATTTTTGGAAAGGTGGCGTCTATCAGTGGATACAATGTATCCGATATTGAAAATCTGGTCTATGTGGGAGAAATGACCAAGATTAAAATTGGAGAATTACTATTTTCAGGGATTCTCATTGCAGCATTGGGAGCTGTGATGGATGTTGGGATGTCAGTAGCATCTACAGTCAATGAATTGAAAGAAAATAATTCGGAAATGACAGCCAGAGACTTGTTTACATCTGGTATGAATGTTGGGCGTGACATGATGGGGACCATGACTAATACATTAATTCTTGCATTTACTGGTGGTTCAATCAACACTCTGGTTTTTATCTATGCATATAACTATGAGTACCAGCAGATTATCAACATGTATTCTGTGGGAATCGAAATCATGCAGGGCTTATCATCCAGTCTGGGAGTTATTCTTGCAGTACCATTTACTTCTCTGATCAGTGCATGGATGCTTGGACACCATTCAAAATAAAAAGATAAAGAACTCGCAGATAATTTCATAAGGATGAGGAATAACACACAGGATCCAATCATATCCGGGCTGCCTGAAAGGGAGGGAAGGTGATGGAGAAAGTGTGTTATTCTTCTTTCATAAAATCAAATCTGCTATAATTGTAAGAAACTTGTTATTTTTCTATTATGATTTTATACAGAATTTATTGATAAGCTATGGATATCGAAGGATATAGGAGGGAATTATGGATCAACCGAAAATTCTAGTTGTAGATGACGATAAGGAGATTGTAGGTGCAATTAAAAAACGTTTGGAAATGGAAGGGTATGAAGTGTTAACTGCGTATAATGGGCTGGAAGCAATGGACCTTCTGATGGAAAAAGATATTCAATTATTAATTATTGATGTCATGATGCCGAAGATGGATGGTTTATCAGCTACCATGAAAATTCGTGAGAGCAAAAATATTCCAATTATAATCTTGTCTGCTAAGACGGAGGAAAGTGATAAGATTCTTGGTTTATCTATGGGAGCAGATGATTATGTCAGCAAACCGTTTCGGCCGGATGAATTAATGGCAAGAGTAAAATCTCAACTGAGAAGATATCTTCAGTTTGGCGGTATGAATGCACCAAAAAGCAATGAACATCAGATTGTCAATGGAGGATTGGTTCTGGACACGGATGGGAAACAAATATTGGTAGATGGAGAACCGGTGAAAGTAACTGCTACGGAATATAAAATTCTTCATTTATTAATGAACAATTTGGGGCGAGTTTTTTCAGCCGATGAAATTTATGAACGTGTTTGGAATGAGGAAGCTTATGCAACAGAAAATACGGTCATGGTCCATATCCGCCGTATCCGGGAAAAAATAGAAATTGATACAAAAAATCCAAAATATTTAAAGGTGGTGTGGGGAATTGGATATAAAATGGAAAAAATGGATTAATACTTTATGTATTGTTATGGTGATTATTGTGATGGCTTTGGCTGCCATAGAAGGAGTCAATGCATGCAATAAATTTGGAACTGTAATGGATACTGTATCATGGAATACATCTTTTGAAGAATCACGTACAATGGAAGAAATTGAAACAAAGCTGATTTATGATTGGATGACAGGGGAAAAACTAATTGATGGTGAAGAGTATTATCATACGGATGAAGTGAAACTCCCATCGGAATGTTTTTTGAAAGCAGAACTTGTGATAAAGCCATATGGAAAAAAGGTGAAGAAAAGCACAGCTTATTATGGAACCAGCAGTCAGGAGCATTTTTCAGGTGGTAGAAGGAGTAAAATTACAATAAAGAGAGATCCTTCTTATAAGCTGAATAAAGACGGTTCTTTTTATAATATCAAAAATGCAGAAGAGACAGATGTATATGATAGAGACATTGTTTATGAAAATGAATCAGATTTTTATACGGCAGAAGCATTGGGAACAAAGATAGACCCAATGGATTTTCCATCACAATTATTCATTAATGCAGAAAAGAAACAAAGACTGGAATCTGTAACAATTACGATGAATTTTTCAAAAAACTGTATTAATACTTTGAAAAAGCAATATAATGAAGGCCAGCAGCAAAATCAGAAGTTTGTAAAAGAAGCAGTTGTTATCATTGGAATTGAAATTTTTGGAACTGTTTTATTGTTTATACTATTTGCATTACAAAAACAGCGGACGAGATTCTTTAGAGCATTAGATCGTATTTGGTGGGAAGTCATCGCCTGTGCCGCTGTGTGTATCATTGGAGGGATCATCTCTATTCCGGCTGCAATGGTTGAAATGAGCCGTCAGTATGCACTTGATTATATTTTGGGATCAGAGATAGAAACTTTGATGTTGTTTACTTATATGGCAATGCCGGCACTCATTGTATTGTATGCAATTTGTATTCAGACAACAACATGGAGAATCAAAGAACATAAGTTTTTAGATTCTACTCTTTGCGCAGGGTATTTTCGCAGATGGTATCGAAATTTCAAAAAACGGAAAGAATTGGAATATGCAGCGATGTCTTTTGCCCAAAAGCATGCACAAGACCGTATTTGGCAATATCGTATAGCAAGAAGAATCTTAATTTTGTTTATTTTCCTGAGCATCTGCAGTATTCCTTGGCTGGCGTTTTTCGGAATCGGTTTAGCGGTTCTTGGCTGGCTTGGCATCAGATATTTGAAAAAATATTCAGATAAATATGCCAGGGAGCAGATAGATTTGTCCAAGTTGATGGAACAAATCGAACGGATTTCCAAGGGAGAGTTGGCTGCAGTGACTGATATACCGGAGGATTCTTTGTATTATAATTACAGTCAGCAGCTTGCAAATATTGGAAGCGGAATGGAAAAAGCAATGGAAGATCAGCTGCGGGGAGAGCGGATGAAGATTGATTTGATTACGAATGTTTCTCATGACTTGAAAACGCCATTGACTTCTATCATTGGTTATGTGGATTTGTTAAGTAAAGATAAAACGCTTTCGCCGGAAGCAAAAGATTATGTTCAGATTCTTACCAAGAAAACGGAACGGCTGAAAGATATTATTGCAGACCTGTTTGAACTTGCGAAATCAACCAGCGGTGATGCAAAAGTGGAATTAGAACCGATGGATATGCGGAAATTGGCAGAACAGACATTAGGAGATATGGCAGACCAGATTGAGGAATCCGGTTTTATCATTCGTTTTCGCTGCGATACAGAGCAGACAATGTTTCTTGGAGACGTGAATCGAATGTATCGTGTAGTCCAAAATGTTTTAGAAAATGCATTGAAATACTCATTGCAGGGAACACGGATTTTTGTCCGGATTACAGATGAAATGGATAAAGTCAAGATGGAAGTGATGAATACGGCTTCTTACGAAATGGACTTTACGGAAGATGAGATTATGGAACGATTTGCAAGAGCAGAAAAATCAAGAACCAGCGACGGAAACGGACTTGGACTTTCTATTGCAGATAGTTTTACAAAAAACTGCGGCGGTGAATTTGAGATTAAAATCCGCGGAGACCAATTTAAAGCATCGATTTGTTTTCCAAAATATAAAAAATAAAATATTGATGAATGTAGTATGTAAATTAAAAAAGGATGTATTAAAAAAAGTTAACGAAAAATTGTATTTATTTTGAAAAACAATAGAAAATATAAATGAAAAGATATATAATAAACAAGTGCTTAAAATATACAGGTAGTTTTTATATCAAATAAAAAACTTATGATACATGGTTGTTTTATAGATGGTTGTATATTTTTAAGTGCCGGTGAAAGAAGTTCTGTCGAGGAGCTTCTTTCTTTTTTTGCAGGATTTTATGTTCACAGAAGATTCATGGACACTTTATAGGAAAAATGCTATAATTCATTCAGAAAGGATTTCAAAAGATGAAGAAGAGATTCATAAGCTGTATTTTGGCCTGTTTAATAATGATATTGGCAGGCTGTAATATTGATGGGAAGAAAGAGAAAAATTTAAAAACAGAGGATTTGGATGAAGCAACTTTGGAAGGAATGGCGAAGGATATTACTGAAGAGATGTCCTTGAAGAACAAACTGGGACAGCTTTTTATGGTGTCTGTTTATTCTTTGGACGAAGAGGACAGCAAAAATCAGACAAAGATAACAAGCCATATGAAGAAGACTTTGAAAAAGTATCCAGTTGGCGGGGTGGTTTTGTTTTCTAAAAATATGAAGGATGCAAAACAGACAAAGCAATTGATATCTGATTTGCAGGAGGCATCGTATGTTCCGCTGTTTGCTGCAGTTGATGAGGAAGGCGGGTCTGTTTCGCGGGCTGCTTCCAATCCCAAGATGAATGTAACAAAGTATCCTTCAGCAAAGATCATTGGGGAGACTTATGAAGAGGACAACATAGAAGCTATGGGCAGGAATCAAAGCAAGGAATTAAAAGCCCTTGGATTTAATATGAATCTTGCGCCAGTGGCAGATGTTTTGACCAATGAAAACAATACAGAAGTCGGAGACCGAAGTTTTGGAAAGAATGCTAAAAAGGTTTCTAATATTGTTTCGATTTTGGTAAAGAATATGCAGAAACAGCAGATTTCTGCCGTATTAAAGCATTTTCCGGGAAGTGGAGATACGTGGGGAGATACTCATTTGGGAAGTATGGAGACGAAACAAAATATCCAGCGTCTGAGAAAAACAGAATTTCAGCCATTTGAAGCGGGGATTAAGGCGAAGGTGGATGCCATTATGGTGTCTCATTTAATGCTTAGCAGTGTGACCGATGAAAAAGAGCCGTCCAGTTTAAGCACCCGTGTGATTTCTGATATTTTGCGGGAAGAGTTGGAATATGATGGAATGATTATGACAGATGCCATGAATATGAAATCTATTACAGAGAATTATTCTGCAGGCGATGCAGCAGTAAAAGCTATTCAAGCCGGAAATGATATCATTGTGATGCCCCAAGATTTAGGTGAAGCATATGAGGCAGTCAAAGGAGCATTGAAAAAAGGTACGTTAAAAGAGTCTAGAATTGATGAGTCTGTTGAGCGGATTATTTATACAAAATTAAAGCGAGGGGAAATACCTCCAGATACAGAGCTGTTGAAGGATAACTAAAAAGATGCAGAGAAGCCTTATGATATAAGATAAACAATCTTGCAGTTTCTACTTTTCTATGGTAGTATCAGAATGAACAAATTTGAATTTTACACATTTTTATGAAAAAAAGGAGTTTGATCATGGAAAAACAAGATTTACTGTATGAAGGAAAAGCAAAGAAAGTATTTAAAACAGATGATCCGGATTTATTGATTGTTGACTATAAAGATGACGCAACAGCATTTAATGGTGAGAAAAAAGGAACAATTGTAGGAAAAGGTGTTGTCAATAACCGTATGACAAACTACATGTTCAAAATTATGGAAGAAAAAGGCGTTCCAACACACTATGTACAGGAGTTAAGTGACCGTGAGACGGTTGTAAAGAAAGTAGAAATTGTTCCTCTGGAAGTCATTATTCGTAATGTTGCAGCAGGAAGTTTTTCTAAAAAATTAGGAATTGAAGAAGGGTTTGAATTATTACAGCCGACATTAGAGTTCAGCTACAAAGATGATGAACTTGGAGATCCGTTTATCAATTCATATTATGCATTAGCATTAGGAAAAGCAACACAGGAAGAAATCGATGCGATTACAAAGTATGCATTCAAGGTAAATGAAGTTTTGAAAGAGGAATTTGCAAAAGCAGGAATTAAATTGGTAGACTTTAAAATCGAATTTGGACGTTATAAAGGAGAAATTATTCTGGCAGATGAAATTTCTCCAGATACATGCCGTTTATGGGATGCAAAAACAAATGCAAAACTAGATAAAGACCGTTTCCGCAGAGATATGGGAGATGTAGAAGAAGCTTACGAGGAAGTATACAGAAGACTTGGATTATAGAAAGGCCTGAAAAATAAAATGAGCAGAGAGAATTTTGATAAGTTGGGAGAAGAATGCGGGGTTTTTGGAATTTATGACTTCGATGGAAATGATGTAGCTTCAACGATTTATTATGGTCTTTTTGCATTACAGCATAGAGGACAGGAAAGTTGTGGTATCACCGTATCAGATACCAATGGACCAAAACGTAATATTAATACTTATAAAGGAATGGGTCTTTGCAATGAGGTTTTTACACCGGATATTTTAAATGGATTAAAAGGAGATATTGGTGTAGGACATGTCAGATATTCAACAGCCGGAGAAAGTACACGGGAAAATGCACAGCCTTTAGTGTTGAATTACATCAAAGGAACGTTAGGTTTGGCGCATAATGGAAATTTAATTAATGCACTGGAATTAAGGGAAGAACTGGAACAAACCGGAGCTATCTTTCAGACAACGATTGATTCAGAGGTAATTGCATATCACATTGCGAGAGAACGAATTCATACAGCTACGATTGAAGAAGCAGTGATGAATGCTATGCGTAAAATTAAAGGAGCGTATTCTTTGATCGTCATGTCTCCAAGAAAATTAATTGGTGCGAGAGATCCGTATGGATTTAAGCCTCTTTGTATTGGAAAACGTGATAATGCCTATATTCTTGCATCAGAGACATGTGCATTGGATACAATTGGAGCCGAATTTATACGTGATGTTCAGCCGGGAGAAATTGTAAGTATCACAAAGGACGGTATCCGTTCTAATTGTGATATGTGTCTTCCAAAAGAACAGTCAGCGAGATGTATTTTTGAATATATTTATTTTGCAAGACCGGACAGCGAAATTGACGGAGTCAGTGTATATCAGTCCCGAATTGATGCAGGAAAATATTTAGCAAAAGATTCACCAGTAGATGCAGATATTGTTGTTGGAGTTCCAGAGTCTGGAAATGCAGCAGCACTTGGATATTCTTTGGAATCTGGTATTCCATACGGAACAGCTTTTGTAAAAAATGCGTATGTTGGACGAACCTTTATTAAACCAGGACAGAGCAGCCGTGAATCCAGTGTACAGATTAAATTAAACGTATTAAGAGAGGCGGTTGAAGGCAAAAGAGTCATCATGATTGATGATTCCATTGTCCGTGGAACGACCAGTGACCGTATTGTTGGTATGTTAAGAGATGCGGGAGCCAAGGAAGTTCATGTACGCATTAGTTCACCGCCGTTTTTATGGCCGTGTTATTTTGGAACAGATATTCCGGCAAGAGAACAGTTGATTGCCTATAACCGTTCAGTAAATGAAATATGCCAGATAATTGGAGCAGACAGTTTGGGATATTTAAGAGAAGAACGGCTGGCAGAGATGGTAAAAGGTCTGCCTATTTGTAAAGGATGTTTTACAGGCAGGTATCCGATGGAACCACCGACACGGGATATTCGTGGAAATTATGAAAAATAAGGAGTTTTTATGAACGATAGATATCAAAGTCCGTTATCAGAACGTTATGCAAGCAAGGAAATGCAGTACATTTTTTCACCAGATAAAAAATTTAAAACATGGAGAAAATTATGGATTGCTCTTGCAGAAGTTGAAAAAGAATTAGGATTAGACATTACACAGGAACAGATTGATGAATTAAAAGAACATGCAGAGGATATTAATTATGATGTGGCAAAAGAACGCGAGAAATTAGTCCGTCATGATGTTATGTCTCATGTGTATGCGTATGGACAGCAATGTCCAAAAGCAAAAGGAATTATTCATTTAGGAGCTACTTCCTGTTATGTTGGAGATAATACAGATATTATTATTATGACAGAGGCTTTAAAATTAGTAAGAACAAAGCTTTTGAATGTTATGAATGAATTATCTAAGTTTGCAATGAAATATAAAGATCTTCCAACTCTTGGATTTACACATTTCCAGCCGGCACAGCCGACAACTGTTGGAAAAAGAGCAAGTTTATGGCTGATGGATTTGGTATATGATCTGGAAGATTTGGATCATGTCATTGCGAATATGCGTCTTCTTGGCTCTAAAGGTACCACAGGAACACAGGCAAGCTTTTTAGAATTGTTTGAGGGAGATCATGAAACAATCAAAAAGATTGATGGAATGATTGCCCAAAAGATGGGATTTGATAAATGCCAGCCGGTATCCGGGCAGACATATTCCAGAAAGATTGATTCTCGTGTCATCAATGTATTAAGTCAGATTGCACAGTCTGCACATAAATTTTCTAATGATATCCGTCTCCTTCAGCATTTGAAAGAAGTGGAAGAACCTTTTGAAAAGAATCAGATCGGATCTTCTGCAATGGCTTATAAGAGAAATCCGATGCGAAGTGAAAGAATTGCTTCTTTGTCAGATTATGTAATGGCTGATGCAATGAACCCTGCTTTTGTTGCGTCAACACAATGGTTTGAAAGAACCTTGGATGATTCTGCAAATAAGCGTCTGTCTGTACCGGAAGGTTTTCTTGCAATTGATGGTATTTTGGATTTATATCTGAATGTTGTGGATGGACTGGTTGTATATCCAAAAGTTATCGAAAGCCGTTTAATGAGTGAGCTTCCATTTATGGCAACAGAAAATATTATGATGGATGCTGTAAAAGCAGGTGGAGATCGTCAGGAACTACATGAAAAGATTCGTGTACATTCCATGGCAGCAGGAAAAGTTGTCAAAGAAGAAGGGAAAGCAAATGATCTGTTAGACAGAATTGCAAAAGATCCTGCATTTGGAATGACGAAGGAACAGTTAGAATCTATTATGGAACCAAAGAATTTTGTAGGACGTGCACCGCAGCAGACAGAAGAATTTGTAACAGAAGTTGTACAGCCGATTTTGGATGCCAATAAAGATGTCTTAGGAATGACAGCAGAAATTAACGTATAAAATATCAAAAGAAGCTTTCAGCAAAACGTTTTTGCATGAAGGCTTCTTTTTTTCGAAATAAAAAAGTTGAGGAATTGTATCATGCCAGGATATATTTTACATTTAACAGCTGCAAGGATGGCACTGGATTTATTACAGAAAACAAATGCTGGATTTGGCAGTCCGGTCATTCAGAATGAATTTTTTGTGGGAAATCTTTTACCGGACACAGTAAAAAATAATATAGAAAAGAATAAATCTCATTTTCGGAATCCAAAATTTCGAGGAAATATGGTGGAGTATCCTGATCTGGATATGTTTTTGGATAAATATCGTTATCTGCTTGGGAATATTAGTTGTTTGGGATATTATTTTCATCTTTATATAGACCGCCGGTTTTTTAAAAATTATTTGCCGCAAATCGTGGTATTTACGGATGAGAATGGACAGGAAAAAGAAAAAAGAGAGGAGATTGTTTGGGCAGAATTGAAGGGGACTGGACAAAAAGTTTCCATTCAAGACTTTTTCTCTGAAAAATATTATTATGGCGATTATACGAAAATGAATACATATTTAGCGAAACGGTATCATCTGCCAATGGATTTGGACATTTGTATGGAAAATCCGGGAATTGAAGAAGTCCATTATATGGAGACGGCGGAAACTTTGCGGGAACTGCAGGGGTATTTAAAAATACCGGCAAAAGAAATAGAAGAATTAAAAGTTTTTCATGTGGAAGAATTATTGGAATTTTTGAGAAAAGAAGCAGAAAAGTTTGTGAACAAAATATCATCGTCTTGTATAAATTTGTTGGAGTGATTTATGTATTATTTTATTATTAATCCCAATGCTCGTTCTCGTATGGGAATTGCTGTATGGAAAGAGTTAAAGGAAATCTTATTGGAAAAAGGAGTTCCTTTTCGGGAGTTTATTACGAAAAATTCAATAGAAGCCCAAGAGATTGTAAAAAAGATTAGTTCTTTAGGATATCCGGTGTCAGTGGTTGTTTTAGGAGGCGACGGAACACTGCATAGAGTGCTTTCGAGCTTAAATAATCAAAATCATGTTACGTTGGGTTATATTCCCATTGGTTCTAGCAATGATTTTGCAAGGGGCATGAGATGGAGCAGGGATTTCAAAGAGCGTTTGCAGAGATTACTAGAGGCTTCAGATTTCTGTCAGATTGACTACGGCTGTCTGGAGTCCGAAAATGAAAAGGAGAAATTTATAGTCAGTGCTGGAGTAGGATTCGATGCGGCAGTATGTGAAATGGCAAATCATTCAAAAATCAAAAAACTGCTGAATCGTTTCAAATTAGGAAAATTGACTTATCTTCAAATTGGATTGTCTGCTTTGTGGAAAACCCCTTTGTTTGAGGCAGAGCTGATTTTAGATTACAAAAAGTATTCTTATGATGAAGTGCTGTTTATTTCTGTACATAATCTTCCTTACGAAGGAGGGGGATTGCCATTTTGTCCAGATGCTGATCCACAAGATGGATTTTTAGATGTATGTGTTGTGGCAGGACTTTCAAAGAAAAGGATGCCGGGAGTTTTAATGAAAGTACCCTCTGGAAAACATATAAATTGTGAAAATGTATATATTCATCGCTGCAAAACAATAACGGTTCAATTGCAGCAACCGCAATATATTCACATGGATGGAGAAGTACCGGGAAAAAGATCAAAAATAATAATTTCAGTAACAGACAATCAAATAAAAATGATTTAAATAGAGGATATCATGCGGAGCATGGTATCCTTTATTGCTAAATGAATACAATATTAATTTAACAAATAGATTGACTTTTAAAAGATATATGATAAGATATAAAAACAATTGATTGCAGGAATAATATGTAAGGGAAGGAGCAGCCTATGGAAGAGAAACAATTATTGAATGCCATTTCTGATTTAATGGATGAGAAATTGCAGCCGGTGAAAGTCAATATTCGGGAGTTAAAGGAAGATGCCGGTGTGCTGAAACAGGATGTCAGCGGCTTAAAGGAGGACGTCGGTGTGCTGAAACAGGATGTCAGCGACTTAAAGGAGGACGTCGGTGTGCTGAAACAGGATGTCAGCGGCTTAAAGGAGGACGTCGGTGTGCTGAAACAGGATGTCAGCGGCTTAAAGGAGGACGTCGGTGTGCTGAAACAGGATGTCAGCGGCTTAAAGGAGGACGTCGGTGTGCTAAAGCAGGAAGTCAGCGTGTTGAAGAAAGATGTCGGTGGATTAAAAGAAGATGTAGAAAAGCTAAGTGAAAAACAAGTAATTATGGAAGGTAAAATGGATGTGATGGCTCAAAATGTAAACAATATAGAGTTTATTTTAGAAAATAAAGTCTATCACGAAATTCATTTAGTGGCAGAAAGTCATTTTTTTCTTAAAAGAAAGCTGGACTATATTGAAACTACTTTAAAAAGGCATAGTGATATACCTATGAAAGTAAGTTATTTATACTATGAAGTCCAGCAAATAAAACGCAAAATGGCAGAATAAGGAAATAGTAGAAAGATAGAGGAAAGAAACAATTATGGAGGAATATATCCTGTGCACCACGCCATCTGGACTGAGCAGCTATACTGCGGGAAAAGACGGAAGGAAACAGGAGAAGGATGGGGGGAGAGAAATGATTATGGAGGAATATATCCTGTACAGCACGCCATCTGGACTGAGCAGTTTTACTGCGAGGGAAGCGGCTGCAAGCAGGATATATGACGTTACCCTCTTGCCCTTCCAGTGCTTTTTCTTTTTACGATAAATGGTTCAAATTCTAATTTGGTTACGAAGCTTCTTGGCTGGTTTTTGCTTTTAGAATCCCGGAGCCGTGCGATAATATCAACGGCTTCCCGTCCTTTTGCTTCGATGGAGTGTTCTACGGTGGTTAAAGAAATACGGTTCATATCTGCCATTGGAATGTTGTCGAATCCACATACGGAAAAATCAGAAGGAACTTTGTATTTCATATCATAAAGTGCATCTAGGATTCCAAAAGCGACCATATCGTTGTACCCGACAAAAGCGGTGGAATCTGTTCCCTCTTCCAAAATCTGCTTGGTTAAATTAAATCCGGAAGAGTATTCCAAGAGATTTGGGGAGAGAAGGTTATATTCACCGGGGGAAAGAGAACGGAGCGTGACACAGTCATCTCCCAGTCCATAAGTTTTAAATGTGTGAACCAGACCTTCGTATCTTTTAGAACGGGAACGTTCAATGGTGCTGATAGGCGTGGAAATGTAAGTGATTTTTCTGTGTCCCAGTGAAATTAAATGTTCTGCCACTAAATAGGCTGGTTTTAAACTGCTGACATGAATAGAATCAAAAATAATTTCCTCATTTTTATCTCCAATATTTACAATAGGAAGCTGTGTTGACATTTTATTAACTTCTGGAAGAAAAGAGGAAGGATAAAGGTATACGATGCCTGCAACTTCTACATCGTGATTTAACATGTCGAGATAGTATTGCTCCGTACTTGGATTCCTTAAAGTAGGTGCAACAAAAGTGACATAACCATAATCATGAGCACGTTCTGTAATGGAGTGAACTAATGTTGTATAGTAATGATTGGACAGAAATGGACACATAATGATGATAACTTTGGAAAGGGTTTGGGAAGGAGTGTGTTTGGATTTTTTCTTTTGATATCCTAATTTTTCTGCAGTCTCCAGTACTCTTTGTCTGGTTTCTTCTGAGAATGATACATCGCTTTTATTATTTAAAATCATGGATACTGCAGATTGAGATACCTTTGCCTGTTTGGCAATGTCTTTGGTTGTTACTTTCTTTTTTTGAGCCATCGTTTCCTCCTAATCAAAATTTTTTTAATTAATGAATCGCAATTAATAAATAATTAAAAATTTACTAATAAAATAGATGATATTAGTAATTTAAATTTATCATATCACAAAAGAATCTCAAAAAGTAGAAAAAATCGTTGTTTTTTTTAATTGAAATTTGCTTTAAAATATTCCTGTTTTTGCGGGAAATAAGAAGTTGACTAATAAAAATAGGAAATATTAATAAAATATTAAAAATGTGCAGAAATACGAGTCTTTTTGCATTTGACAAGAAGATGTTTTCCATGGTTAAATGATAGCAAGAGTAACAAAGCAACAAGTTTTCAAGAGGAACAGTGTTATGAGATTTTTCGTTGATACGGCAGATGTCGGCCAGATTAGAAAAGCAAATGATATGGGCGTTATCTGCGGAGTAACAACCAACTCATCTTTGATTGCGAAATCAGGCAGACAGTTTGAAGATGTGATTAAAGAAATTACTTCAATTGTAGACGGAGCAATCAGCGGCGAAGTAAAAGCTACAACTACGGATGCAGAAGGAGTAAAGACAAATCTAACTTTGATTTTTAATCCAAATCAGGCGTTGTTAGCAGCTAGGGCTGGGGCAGCATATGTATCTCCGTTCCTTGGAAGACTAGATGATATTTCTCAGAATGGCTTGGACTTAATTGCAGACATTAAAGAAATTTTTGATATGGCAGGGGACATTGATACACAGATTATTTGTGCAAGTGTGCGTAACCCCATTCATGTTATTGAGTGTGCAAAGATGGGTGCAGACATTGCAACTGTTCCATACAATGTATTTGAACAGATGATGAATCATCCATTGACAGATCAGGGAATTGAGAAATTCCAAGCAGATTATAAAGCAGTATTCGGAAAATAGGAAAGGGTGGTAATAAAATGACAACTGCAGAATTAAAAACAACAGCAAATGAGATCCGGAAAGGAATCATTAAAGCGACACATGCAGCAAAATCCGGACATCCGGGAGGATCTTTATCCGCAGCAGATGTATTTACATACTTATATTTTGTGGAAATGAATATTGATCCAAAGAATCCGAAGGATGAAAACAGAGACCGTTTTGTTTTATCAAAAGGTCATGCTGCTCCTGGATATTATTCAACATTAGCAGAAAGAGGATTTTTCCCGAAAGAGGATCTATTAACATTAAGACATGTTGGATCTTATCTGCAGGGACATCCTGATATGAAAAAGATTCCTGGGGTAGATATGTCCAGCGGATCTTTAGGACAGGGAATTTCTGCTGCAGTTGGTATGGCATTAGCAGCAAAGCTTCAGAACAAAGATTACCGTACATACACACTTCTTGGAGATGGTGAAATTCAGGAAGGACAGGTATGGGAAGCTGCAATGTTTGCAGGAGCTAAGAATCTTGATAATCTTGTAGTTATCGTTGACAATAACGGACTTCAGATTGATGGTAACATCGAAGATGTATGTTCTCCATATCCGATTGGAGAGAAATTTGCTGCATTTAATTTCAATGTAGTAGAAATTGACGGACATAATTTTGATGAAATTGCAGATGCTTTCAAACAGGCAAAAGAATGTAAAGGAAAACCAACTGCAATTGTAATGAAGACCGTAAAAGGTAAAGGTGTATCCTTCATGGAAAATCAGGCTTCATGGCATGGTTCTGCACCAAATGATGAACAATGTGAACAAGCACTTAAAGATTTAGAAAAGGTGGGCGAATAAGATGGCAGAAGTAAAAAAGATTGCGACAAGAGAAAGCTATGGGAATGCTTTAGTTGAATTAGGAAAAGAAAACCCTAATGTTGTGGTTTTAGATGCTGACTTAGCCGCTGCAACAAAAACGGGTGTGTTTAAGAAAGCTTTCTCAGAAAGACATATCGACTGTGGAATTGCTGAATGTAATATGGTAGGAATCGGAGCAGGACTTGCGGCAGCAGGAATGGTTCCATTTGTAAGCAGTTTTGCGATGTTTGCAGCAGGACGTGCTTTTGAACAGGTAAGAAACTCTGTTGGTTATCCACATTTAAATGTAAAAATTGGAGCAACACATGGTGGTATTTCTGTAGGTGAAGATGGAGCAACACATCAGTGCTGTGAAGATATTGCAGTCATGCGTACAATCCCTGGTATGACAGTTATCGTTCCATCTGATGATGTGGAAGCAAAAGCAGCAGTAAAGGCAGCAGCGGCTATGGAAGGTCCTGTATATATGAGATTTGGACGTCTGGCTGTGCCTGTAATCAATGACAATGATGATTTCAAATTTGAAATCGGAAAAGGTACTGTATTAAAAGAAGGTACAGATGTAACAATCATTGCCAATGGTCTTTGCGCAGCGGAAGCATTGGAAGCAGCTAAGAAATTAGAAGCTGAAGGAATCAATGCAAAAGTTATCAATATGGCAACTGTAAAACCATTGGATGAAGAACTTGTTATTGCAGCAGCAAAAGAAACAGGAAAAGTAGTAACAGTTGAGGAACATTCAGTTATTGGCGGACTTGGAAGTGCTGTATGTGATGTATTATCAGAAAATCTTCCAACACCTGTATTAAAGATTGGTGTAAATGACGTATTTGGACATTCAGGACCAGCAGTTGAATTAATTAAAGAATTCGGTTTAGACGGTGATAGTATTGCAGCAAAAGTAAAAGATTTTGTAAAATAAAAATACTGAGAGAAGTTTTGAAAGGCTTTGCAGAGATGCAGAGCCTTTTTGTCTATATAAGTTTTAGCAGTAGATATTTTTGTGCATATCCTGTATAATAACAGAAAGTGAAAGGAGAGAATTTTATGTGGGATAGAAAAGAATTAAAAGAAAGAGGAAAAAAGTCACTGCATAGAAACTATTGGATGACAGTGTTGGTTACATTTATTTTAAGCATTTTAACAGGAACTGCTGGTTCCGGGAGAAGTGCAGGGGATGCAGTCAGTGATGTTTTGACAGAAAGCGAGGGAAGCATTACAGATGTTATTGGGGCTGTAGGAACGACGATTTTTGCAATCGGTATTCTTTTTCTTGTTATTTGGACGATTGTATTGCTAATTGTTAGAATCTTTGTCAGCAATTTATTTGAAATTGGCTGTATGAGATTTTATGAAGAAAATACAGAAAGAAAAGCAGCTTTTGGATTGATTGTAGAAGGATTCCGTCATGGACAGTATGGAAAAAATGTTTTGACATTATTTTTAAGAGATTTATATATATTTTTGTGGACCTTATTGTTGATCATTCCGGGAATTATCAAAGCATACCAGTATTCTATGATTCCTTATATTTTAGCAGAAAATCCAAACATATCCAGAGAAAGGGCTTTTGAACTTAGCAAGGAAATGATGAAAGGCCAAATTTGGGAGGCTATTGTTTTAGATTTATCTTATATCGGATGGGGAATTCTTGGGGCCATTACTTTAAATATTGTGAATATATTGTATACGAGTCCGTACCGGCAGTCTGCGTGGGCAGAACTTTATAAAGTAAACCGGCAGACAGTGCTTGATCAAGGAGAAGCGTCTTATCAGGAACTTCCGGGATTTACACTGGAATATAATTAATGTGAAAAAAAGAGATTTTGTTAAAAAAATGAAATCTCTTTTTCATTTTTTTAAAAGATTCTTTAGAGTTCTGCATTTGATAGGAATGTGAAATCATGATATACTGTACGTTGATGCAAAATGAAAAAACATGAATGAAAATGATGGTAATAATAAGGAGTTAATCATGGGAAAATATTTTGGAACAGATGGTTTTCGTGGAGAAGCGAATGTAGATTTGACTGTAGAGCATGCCTATAAAGTGGGACGTTATCTTGGATGGTATTTTAATCAAAAGACATCCAGAGCAAAGATTGTTATTGGAAAGGATACCAGACGCAGCAGTTATATGTTTGAAAATGCCTTGGTTGCCGGATTAACAGCTTCTGGTGCAGATGCATATATGCTTTATGTAACGACTACACCAAGCGTTGCCTATGTAGTCAGAACCGAACAGTTCGACTGTGGAATTATGATTTCTGCCAGCCACAATCCATATTATGACAATGGAATTAAGTTGATTAATTCCAAAGGACATAAGATGGAAGCCGAAATCGAAGAAAAGATTGAGGCATACATTGATGGAGAAATCGAAGAACTTCCGTTTGCAACAAAGAAAAAGATTGGCCGTGCCAATGACTATTCTGCCGGAAGAAATCATTACATTGGATATTTGATTTCTTCTGCAACACGTTCTTTTAAGGGTATCAAAGTTGGTTTGGACTGCTCGAATGGAAGTGCATTTTCCATTGCAGAAAATGTATTTAAAGCACTTGGTGCAGAGACTCATGTAATTAATAAAGAGCCGGATGGAACCAATATTAATACGAACTGTGGTTCTACACATATTGAAATTTTAAAAGGCTATGTAAAAGAAAATCATTTAGATGTTGGATTTGCCTATGATGGCGATGCAGACCGCTGTATTGCGGTGGATGAAAATGGAAATGTTATCAATGGTGATTTGATTTTATATGTATGCGGACAATATATGAAGAAGCATGGTGAATTAAATAATAATACGGTTGTTACGACAGTTATGTCTAATCTTGGATTGTATAAGGCTTTTGATGCAGCAGGAATTTCTTATGAAAAGACAGATGTAGGGGATAAATACGTCAACGAAAATATGGTAAGAAATGGTCATGCTTTGGGTGGGGAACAGTCTGGACATATTATTTTCAGTAAATTTGCTACAACAGGAGATGGAATTTTAACTTCTTTAAAAGTGATGGAAGCTATGATTGAACAAAAACAGTCTCTTGGACAGCTGGCGGAAGCTGTACAGATTTTTCCTCAGATTTTGGAAAACGTTCGTGTGCAGGATAAAAAGACAGCGAGAGAAGATGCAGATGTACAGGCAGCGGTAGAAGCTGTCGAAAAGGAACTGGGAAGTGAAGGAAGAATTCTGGTTCGTGAAAGCGGAACAGAACCCTTGGTTCGTGTGATGGTGGAAGCAAGGACTCATGAAATCTGCCGGGCCAATGTAGATAAAGTGGTGAAAGTGTTAAGACAGAAAGGACACGTTATCGGATAATTTATGGAAAAGTTATATGCGGATATTATTATTAATATTTCTCATGAGGCACTGGATCGGGTATTTGGTTACAAAGTGCCTTTTTCCTTAGTTTCAAAGATTTGTGTAGGACAGAAAGTAACCGTACCTTTTGGACGGAGCAATAAAGAACAGACGGGATATGTTGTCGGGCTTTCGGATACGATTGATTATGATGAAAGCAAAGTGAAAGAAATTCTTCGGATTGAAGAAGATGGAGTTAGTGTAGAGTCCAAAATGTTGTCACTGGCATACTGGATTCGGGAAAATTACGGTTCTACGATGATTCAGGCATTGAAGACGGTCTTGCCGGTGCAGGAAAAAACAGGGCAGAAAACCAAAAAATATATTGAGTTGAAAATTGATCCGATACATGGTCCGGCACTGCTGGATGAGTATTTTGGAAAACATTATGTGGCAAAAGCCCGGCTTCTTGCAGAGCTTTTGGATGAAAAGAGAATTTCATGGGAACTTGCATCAAAAAAATTAAAGATTCCGAAGAGTACTGTAGACAGTATGATAAAAGATGATGTGATTCGAGTGGTTACGGAATATTATTTTCGGAACCCGAATCCTGTGGAAGACAGAATTTCTCCTCCGGTGCCTCTAAATGATGCACAGCAGGAATTGATAGATGAATTTAAAGCAGACTTGTTAAGAGAAGAACATAAAACGTATTTATTGCATGGAATTACAGGAAGCGGGAAAACAGAAGTTTATCTGGCTGCAATAGAAGAAGTCATAAAACGCGGACAGCAGGCGATTGTGCTGATTCCAGAGATTGCTTTGACGTATCAGACGGTGAAACGGTTTACCAGACGTTTTGGAGATCGTGTTTCGATTTTAAACTCTCGTCTTTCTAAAGGAGAAAAATACGATCAGTGGCTGCGGGCAAAAGAAGGAGATTTGGATGTGATCATCGGTCCAAGATCCGCTTTGTTTGTGCCATTTCCAAATTTGGGATTGATTGTTATAGATGAGGAACATGAGGGAAGTTATAAAAGTGAGCAGACACCAAAATATCATGCCAGAGAGACAGCCATTCAAAAAGCAAAAATGGAAGGAGCTTCGGTAATTCTTGGTTCTGCAACGCCTTCTATCGAAAGTTATAAAAATGCCTTAGATGGAAATTATCGTTTATGGGAACTTACAAAGAGGGCAAAAAAAGCAGTTCTGCCTCAAGTTTATATCGAAGATTTGAGAGAAGAATTAAAGTGTGGAAATCGAAGTATGTTCAGCCGCAGACTTCATGATTTAATAGAAGACAGACTCCAAAAAGGAGAACAGATGATGCTGTTTTTAAACCGCCGCGGATATGCAGGTTTTGTATCCTGCCGAAGCTGCGGGCATGTGATGGAATGCCCGCATTGTGATGTGTCGATGACTTATCATAAAGACGGTTCTTTAAAATGTCATTACTGTGGATATGAACAGCCGATTCCGAAAATCTGTCCAGAATGTGGAAGCCCGTATATTGCAGCTTTTGGTTTGGGAACGCAAAAGGTGGAAGCAGCAATTCATAAAGAGTTTCCAAATGCAAAAGTTCTTCGGATGGATATGGATACAACGAAAAAGAAACATAGCCATGAAGAGATTTTAGCAGCGTTTTCCAATGGAGAGGCAGATATTCTTGTGGGGACCCAGATGATTGTCAAAGGACATGATTTTGCCAATGTAACTTTGGTAGGGATTATGGCAGCAGATTTGTCACTTCATGCCAATGATTACCGGGCGGGAGAACGTACATTTCAGCTTTTGACGCAGGCCGCCGGGAGAGCAGGCAGAGGTGCGAAAGGAGGAGAAGTTGTCATTCAGACATATTCTCCGGAGCATTACAGCATTGTGACAGCGGCAAAACAGGATTATCGGGCATTTTATCAGCAGGAAATCGGTTATCGAAGTATTTTAAAATATCCGCCTCAGTGGCAGATGCTTGTTATTTTTGCGTCTGGAAAGCAAGAAGAAAAGGTAGTGCAATTGATGGAAACAATGGCGTTTATGCTTCGTAAGATGGATGTGGCAGTGGTTGGACCAAGTGAAGCCTCTTTTGCGAAAATAAATGACTACTACCGCCGTGTGATTTATGTGAAAGATAAAGATTATCAGGTATTGGTTCAAGTGAAAAATAAATTGGAACAATGGCTGGATACAAATAATATCCGTAAGGATATTTTGATAAATTTTGATTTTAACCCAATGAACAGTTATTAAAAAGGAGATTGAAAAATGGCTTTACGACAGATTCGTGTTATGGGAGATGATGTTCTTAGAAAGACATCCAAAGAAGTAAAAGATATGACACCAAGATTAAAAACTTTGGTGGGGGATATGTTTGACACCATGTATGAGGCAATGGGAGTAGGATTGGCAGCTCCTCAGGTAGGTATTTTAAAAAGAATTGTTGTGATTGATACCTATGAAGAAGGAGAAAAATTTGTTTTGGTAAATCCTGTAATTACACATAGAGACGGAGAACAGATTGGGGATGAAGGGTGTTTAAGCCTTCCGGGAAAAACAGCGATTGTAAAGCGTCCAAATCATGTAATCTGCCGTGCATATGATGAGAATATGGAAATGATTACCGTAGAGGGAGAAGGACTTCTTGCGAGAGCAATCTGTCATGAATTGGATCATTTAGATGGAATCTTGTATCCGGATGTAGCAGAAGAACCAGTAAGAGATTTGGCATTTGAAGAAGGGGAATAGCATGAGAGTCGTATTTATGGGAACACCGGAATTTGCGGTGCCGGCACTGCAGGCATTGATTGAACATCATCAGGTGATTGGTGTTGTAACGCAGCCGGATAAACAGCGTGGACGGGGAAAGAAAGTTCAATTTCCACCAGTGAAGGAAAAAGCAGTGGAATATAATCTTCCGGTTTATCAGCCGGTAAAAGCCAGAGATGAAGAATTTACCGCAGTGTTGAAAGAGTTAAATCCAGACGTGATTGTTGTTGCTGCCTATGGACAGATCCTGCCGGAAAGCATTTTAAACATTCCCCGATATGGATGTATTAATATACATGGTTCGCTGCTTCCAAAATACCGCGGGGCAGCACCGATACAGTGGGCTGTGTTAGATGGAGAAGAAAAAACCGGAATTACTACTATGTATATGGAAAAAGGGCTGGATACCGGAGATATGATCGATAAGGCAGAACTTGTGCTGGATGCCAAAGAGACAGCAGGAACGCTTCATGATAAATTGATGGTGATGGGAGCAGAGCTTCTTTTGGATACATTGCAAAAATTAGAAAAAGGAACTGCAGTCCGCACAAAACAGGATGACAGTAAAAGCTGTTATGCGAAAATGCTGACAAAAGATATGGGGCGTGTTGATTTTACAAAATCTGCTGTAGAAATTGAACGTCTAATCCGCGGAATGAATCCATGGCCAAGTGCTTATACTGCAATGGATGGAAAGACAATGAAACTGTGGGATGCAGATGTTATAAGCTGCGGTGTATCTGAGGAACCGGGAACGGTAATTGATGTAACCAAAGATGCCATTGTCGTGGCAGCAGGAAAAGATGCTCTGGCATTGAAAGAAATTCAGTTAGCAGGAAAGAAACGAATGAAAGTTTCTGCATTTCTGCTAGGATATCATGTAGAAAAAGGAACAAAACTGGGAGAATAGCATGGAGAATCCGAGAGAATGTGCTCTTGATGTACTAATCAAAGTTGATAAAAAAGAAGAATTGTCTCATATTGCGGTTGGAGACGTATTAGAAAAGTATCAATTTTCTCCAAAACGAGATCGTGCCTTTTTTACGAGGCTTGTGGAAGGAACTTTGGAACGGCGGTTAACGATAGATTATGTGATTAATCAGTTTTCTAAAACGAAAGTGCATAAATGCAAACCATTGATTCGTGCCATACTTCGCATGGGGACCTATCAGATTCTTTATATGGATCAAGTGCCGGATTGCGCAGCTTGTAATGAGTCTGTGAAATTGGCCAAAAAACGTGGATTTGCAAGGCTTTCTGGTTTTGTAAACGGAGTTTTAAGGAATATTGCCCGCAGACAGCAGGAGATTTTATGGCCTTCCAAAGAAAACAATATAGCAGAGTATTTATCTGTAAAATATTCAATTCCTCAATGGATGATTGAGTTTTTTATGGAGACATATGCAAGTGAAGTTGTGGAAAAAATAGCTGCTTCTTATTTGGAAGAAAAAGAGACAACACTTTGCTGCTTGATTTCCAGAGGTACCAAAGCAGATTTGATAGAAGAATTAAAGGCAGAGGGAGTTACCGTCAAAGATGGAAATATCATAAAAAATGCAGTGAAAATATCGGATTATGATTTTCTTTATAAATTGAATGCTTTTCGAGAAGGAAAGTGTATGGTTCAAGATGAAAGCTCTATGCTGGCAGCTTTTTTGACAGGAGTAAAGAAAAAACAACTGGTGCTGGATGTATGCAGTGCTCCCGGTGGGAAGGCTTTGTATGCAGCAGATCAAATGCAGGGAACCGGACAGGTTATTGCAAGGGATTTGACAGAATATAAAACAGATTTCATTGAAGATAATATAGAAAGAACCGGATTAACGAATATCCGGGCAGAGGTATTTGATGCCAGAAATCTGGATGAAAGCATGGTAGAGAAGGCAGATGTGGTGATTGCTGATTTGCCTTGTTCCGGTTTGGGAATTATGGGAAAGAAAAATGACATCAAATATAATATGACAAAAGAAAGTCTGGGAGAATTGGTGAAACTTCAAAGAGAGATTCTTTCCAATGCAGTACAGTATGTAAAACCGGGCGGTACGCTGATTTATAGTACATGTACTATAAATCCGGCAGAAAATGAGGAGAATTTTTTCTGGATTCAGGAAAACTATGGACTTGTACCGATGGATTTGACAAAGGAACTGCCAGAATCAGTCATGATGGAAACAGCGAAGCATGGATATATTCAGCTGCTTCCGGGAGTACATCCTTGTGATGGCTTTTTTGTTGGAAAGTTAAGGAGAAGGTAGCATGGATTTGAAATCAATGACACTTCCGGAATTAGAAGACTACATGGAATCCATAGGAGAAAAAAAGTTTCGAGGGAAACAATTGTATGAATGGATGCATAAACATTTGGTATTTTCCTTGGAGGAAATGAATAATATTCCGAAAAAGTTAAAAGAAAAAATTGAAACTAAGAGTGAAATTTATGGAGTGAAACTGGCAGATTGTTTTGTGTCAAAGTTGGACGGAACAAGAAAATATCTGTTTGAACTGCATGATGGAAATATCATTGAAAGTGTATTAATGAAATACAAACATGGAAATTCTGTCTGCATTTCTTCACAGGCAGGCTGCCGGATGGGCTGCCGGTTTTGTGCTTCGACACTTGGGGGATTGGATCGAAATTTGGAACCATCGGAAATGCTAAGCCAGATTTATTATATTCAGAAGGACATTGGAGAGAGAATATCCAATGTGGTAATGATGGGGACTGGTGAGCCGCTGGATAATTTTGAGAATGTGCTGCGTTTTCTTGAACTGATTACATCAGAAGAGGGATTGCATATCAGCCAGAGAAATCTTACGATTTCTACTTGTGGTATTGTGCCAAAAATCAAGGAACTGGCCCGGAAGCGTTTGCAGATTACGCTGGCAATTTCCCTCCATTCGCCCAATGATGAAATGCGGAAAGAATTAATGCCGATTGCAAATAAGTATTCAATGGATGAACTTTTGGATGCGTGCAGATACTATTTCAAAGAGACAAATCGGCGTATGACTTTTGAATACAGTTTAGTGGCAGGGATGAATGATCAGCCGGAACATGCAATGCAGTTATGCAAAAGATTGAAAGGATTTCCTTGTCATGTGAATTTGATTCCGGTGAATCCTATTAAGGAAAGGGATTTTAAGCAATCTTTACCAGAATCTGTAAGCGGATTTAAAAAGATACTTGAAAAAAATCGTGTAAATGTTACCATAAGAAGAGAAATGGGTGCAGATATTAATGCTGCCTGCGGCCAATTAAGACGAAAGAAATTGCAATCTGTAAGGTAAAGGAGAACGAATATGCGATCCGTAGGAGTTTCACATATTGGAAAAGTCAGGTCGGAAAATCAAGATAAGATTTTTTTTAGTGACCAGCCTGTAGGAAAATTAAATAGTTTGTATATTGTGGCAGACGGCATGGGCGGACACCAAGCCGGCGGTTATGCATCTTCTTATACGGTAGACCGTTTTGTAGAATTATTGGAAGAATCTGAGGAAGATGATGTGATTGCATCTATGAAGACTGCAGTTTCTACGGTCAATCAGGAAATGATACAAAAATGCAGGGAAAATGAAGAATATGCTGGTATGGGAACAACGATGGTAGCAGCAGTGGTTTCAGGCTCTACGGTGACCGTAATGAATATTGGAGACAGCAGATTGTATTATGGAGCAAGAGATTTGAAGCAGATTACAGTGGATCATTCTTATGTAGAAGAATTGATTCAGGCAGGTGCTTTGTTAAGAGAACAAGGCAGGCTGCATCCGAAAAAGAATGTAATTACCAGAGCGATTGGAGCAGCATTTGCAGAACCGGACTTTTTCCAGTTTGAAGCAAAAGAAGGATATTTGCTGCTCTGCAGTGATGGATTGACAAATATGATAGAAGACGATGAACTTAAAGAACTTCTGTTAGACCACAGCCAGTTGGAAAATAAAGCAGGACAGATGGCAGCACGGGCCAATGAATACGGTGGAAAAGATAATATATCACTGGTGATTGTGGATTTGAAGAAATGAGGTGAAAACAGATGTTAGAAGTCGGCGCAATGTTGGGAGGACGCTACGAGATTATAAAACGAATAGGGTCCGGAGGTATGGCAGATGTCTATATGGCAAAAGACCACAAATTAAATCGAAATATAGCAGTGAAAGTTCTGAAAAGAGAATATGTAGATGATGCAAAGTTTTTAAAGAAATTTCAGACAGAAGCACAGGCAATTGCAAGTCTGATTCATCCTAATATCGTAAATATTTATGATGTAGGGGCAGAAGACGGTGTGAATTATATTGTAATGGAATTGGCAGAGGGAGTGACTTTAAAAGAATATATCCGCAGAGTAGGACATTTGTCTGCCAAAGAGACGGTAGATATTACCCTTCAAATAGCAGCAGCGATTGCTCATGCACATAAGAACCATATTATTCACCGGGATATTAAGCCGCAGAATATTTTGATTTCTGAAAATGGGACGATTAAAGTTACGGATTTTGGAATCGCAAAAGCGGCAAACAGCAATACGGTAACGTCAACAGCTACAGCGATTGGATCTGTACATTATATTTCGCCGGAACAGGCAAAAGGACGTTTCTGTGATGAAAAAAGTGATATTTATTCTCTTGGAATTACGATGTATGAGATGGTGACCGGACAGGTACCGTTTGATCACGAAAATGGTGTAACGATTGCATTGATGCATCTGCAAAATGAAATTATTCCTCCAAGTGACCTTGTAGAAGGAATACCGGGCAGTCTGGAAAAGGTGATTTTAAAATGTGTCATGAAAAAGCCGGAGGAACGGTATCAGACAGCAGAAGAATTAATTGGAGATTTAAAGTTAGTATTTGAAGATACTTCCGGTGATTATGTTGGCGTTGTACCAATGGTGGATGATTCGCCGACGATTATGATGGATCAAGATGAAATAAAGCAGCAAATGCAGGAGACAGAAAAAGAGATCGATGAACCGCAGGAAGATGGAAATGCGTATTTAGATAATGAAGACGATGATGAAGAAGAAGGAATGAATTCCAAATTAGAGAAGCTGGTCATTGTTCTAGCAGCTGTGGTTGGAGCTATCATTTTGATTTCGATTATTGTATTTGTCATTCGGAGTTCTGGGTTATTTAAATCTGGAGATGAGACAGCATCCAGCAGTACGGGAATTACTACAGTTTCTGATACAGAAGATGATGAAATGTACGAAGTGCCAAATGTGGTTGGTATGCCTTTAAGCCAGGCAGAAGAGCTGATTGGAGATAACTTAGAAATTACAACAAAAGAAGAAGAATCCAGCAAAGATGCGGGAGAAATCATTAGCCAAAGTATTGAAGCGGACACAGAAGTAGAAAAAGGAAGAACCATTATTCTTACGGTAAGTTCCGGGGAAAAGAAATCTTCCATTCCCAATGTGGTTGGAGACAGTCAGGCAACAGCAACAAAGACATTAAAGAATCTTGGATTCCGTGTAAAAGTGGAATCTGAATATAGTTCTTCCGTGACTGCGGGATATGTAATTTCACAAAGCCCATCTGGCGGCATAAACGCAGCCAAAGGAACGACGGTAACGATCGTAGTCAGCAAAGGAAATAATCAGGTAGAAGTACCATATTTAAAATATTGCACACAGTCTGAGGCAAAACAGGAACTTAGCAAAAGAGGCCTGAAACTTGGAAGTGTATCCAAAGAATACAATGATGATGTGGAAGCCGGATATGTCATCAGGCAGTCTATTACAAGCGGAAAGCGGGTTAGCAAGGGAACGGCAGTCGGAATTGTGATCAGCCTTGGAAAACGTCCATCCAGTACAGAAGATAATAGTTCTAGTTTTGAAGAAGATGAATAGCAGGAGTGTTAAAATTTCATGCAGGGAAAAATTATAAAAGGAATTGCCGGTTTTTATTATGTACAAATTGGTGAAAAACTATATCAGTGTAAAGCAAAGGGAATTTTTCGGAATAAGAAAATAAAACCTTTGGTTGGCGATAATGTGAAAATTGATGTTCTGGATAAAGAAAATCTAGAAGGGAATATTTCAGAGATTCTTTTAAGAACCAATGAATTGATTCGTCCGGCAGTTTCTAATGTAGATCAGGCATTGGTCGTTTTTGCAGCAAAAAATCCGAAGCCGAATTATAATTTGTTAGACCGCTTTTTAATGACCATGGAAAAGCAGGAAGTGCCAGTGATTATTTGTTTTAATAAAATGGATTTGGCGAAAGAAAAAGAACTTGAATTATTAGAGCAAGTATATGAAAATTGCGGACATCAGGTCATGTTTATCAGCGTCCGCCAAGAAGAAGGCATTGAAGAAATAAGAGGCTTAATCCGGGGAAAGACCACTGTGCTGGCAGGACCCTCTGGAGTTGGGAAATCCTCTTTAATGAATCTTTTGCAGCCGGATGCAAATATGGAAACCGGAGACATCAGCGATAAGATAAAAAGAGGGAAACATACGACCAGACATTCGGAGTTGATTTGTGTGGAACAGGATACTTTTGTGTTGGACACGCCGGGATTTAGTTCTTTGTTTGTAGATATGTTTGAAGAAGATGAAATCAAAGAATATTTTCAAGAATTTTTTCCGTATGAAGAACAGTGCCGTTTTCAAGGATGCAGTCATACACATGAACCGGACTGCGGTGTGAAGCAGGCATTGGAAGAAGGAAAAATCAGCCGGATACGTTATGATAATTATGTGAATATTTATACAGAATTAAAAGAAAAGAGAAAATGGTAATGAAAATATTGATTTTAACAGGTGGAGACATGGATACAGGCTTCGCCTGTTCTTATATAAAAGAATGGCAGCCGGACCGGGTGATTGCGGCGGATCGCGGATTGCTGTATGCAAAGAAATGCAGCATTGTGCCGGATGTGATTTTGGGGGATTTTGACAGCTGTGATTCTTCTGTTATGGAAGAATTTACAACAGAGGAGAAGGTTTTATATCCGTGTGAAAAAGATGATACAGATACCGGACTTGCTATGCACAGAGCCGTAGAGATGGGAGCAGATGAGATTTTGATGCTTGGGGCAACCGGAACGAGGCTGGATCATGTCATGGGAAATATCGGCCAGTTGGTTTTTGCCGCAAATCATGGAATAAAAGCCGAGATTGTAGATCCATGTAATCGGATTTCTGTTTTACCTCCAGAGTATAAAATACAGAAAGAAGCACAGTTTGGCAAATATATTTCCTTGATTCCAATTTATGAGGCGAAAGGGGTTACATTGAAAGGATTCCGTTATCCATTGAATGATGATACTCTGGTTTTTCATGAGTCCTGGGGGATCAGCAATGAATTAGAGGATGAAGAAGGCTGGATTTATCATAAACAAGGGACATTGCTCCTGATAGAAAGCAAAGATTGAGGTGTTTACAAATGAAAGAAAAGGCAAAGAATAAGAAGGAAAGAAATGTGAAAGGCATATTGGAAAAGATATTATGGGCATGTTTGATTGTCATGTTTATTATTTCATTTCTAGGAATGTTTGTTGGAAAGTATATGGAAGGACCGGCATATTATAAAATTTGTGCAGAGATGACGGCGTTTTCTGTAGTTATCATCAGTTTGGAAAGATTTTATTTTGGAAAAGAAATGGGAAGGGATATGCCGGAGGTATTTAATTTAGGGTACTGGCTGATTGCAGTATGGTCAGCTATACTTTTGGCACAGTATTTTGGGGTTCATCTTTTATCTTTTCTTATGAAGGATGACAGCAGGGTATTTTGGGTGACAGTTCCAGCAGTCAGCATGTTATGGGAGACACGCTATATTTTTGGTGATAACCTGGACTGGGATCCGGCAGATAAACATGGCTGGAAAGAAGGAAGAATGAACTATTCCCCAAAAAGCAATAAGAAAAATAAAACAAAAAAGGCTGGTAAGTAATGAATTATAAACGTGTAAAAATTTCAGAAACGGCTTATGTTGCCAGAGAGACGATGATGATAGGTGATATTTCTATTGGAGATGAAACCACAGTTCTTTTTTATACGGTAATGCGTGCAGAAGGGGACGAATCAATTTGTATTGGCAGACAAAGCAATATTCAGGAGAATTGTACCATTCACGTAGATGAAGGCAACAGTGTATGCATTGGAGATGGAGTTACCATTGGGCATAATTGTGTTATTCACGGATGTGAAATTGGAGATGGAACGATGATCGGCATGGGTTCCACTATTATGAATGGTGCAAAAATTGGAAAAGGATGTTTGATTGGAGCAGGGAGTCTTGTGACGCAGAATGTAGAAATTCCGGATGGAATGCTTGTGATGGGAAGTCCGGCGAAGATCAAAAGACCTTTGACAGAAGAAGAAAAGAAATATGTTGCAGATAGTATTCCGGAATATATGGAAGTTGGTGCCATGTTAAAAGAAGATGGTATTTTATAGGTTAAAGACAGAGAAGTCCAAATGGGCTTCTCTGTTTGCATTTCAAAGGGAAGTATGCTACCATTTTTATGATAGTAGCGGCAGTCTTTCTCAAGGTGCTTATTTGAAAATAAATGAAATTATGATAACATTAATCTCAGAAGATAATATCAGGAGGAGAAAACATGGCAAACCATATTGATGATGCAACAATTGAATATGTTGGAATCCTTGCGAAGCTGGAGTTATCCGGTGAAGAAAAGGAACAGGCAAAGAGAGACATGGAAAGTATGCTTGATTATGTAGATAAGTTAAATGAGCTGGATACCAGCCAGGCAGAACCGATGTCACATGTATTTCCGATACACAATGTATTTCGTGAAGATGTGGTGAAAAACGGGGATGGAAGCAAAGAGTGTTTAGCAAATGCACCAGAAGAACAAGATCATTCTTTTGTTGTGCCAAAAACCATTGTATAGGAGGCAGAAAATGAGTATTTTAGATTTAACTGCCGTTGAATTAGGCAAAAAGATAAAAGAAAAAGAAATTACCGTTGTAGAAGCAGCGAAAGCTGCATTGGAACAAATCAAGGCACTGGATGGGGATATTCATGGATATGTTTCTTATGATGAAGAAAGTGCATTAAAAAGAGCTGAAGAAGTACAAAAAGGAATGGATGATGGCACTTATACAGGACCTTTGGCTGGGGTTCCGATGGCTGTCAAAGATAATATTTGTACCAAAGGGTATAAGACAACCTGCAGTTCTAAGATTTTAGAAAATTTTGTTCCAACATACTCTGCGCAGGCAGTAGAGAACTTAATAAAAGAGGGTGTGGTCTTTCTTGGAAAAACAAACATGGACGAATTTGCTATGGGAAGTACCACAGAGACATCTGCGTTTGGTGTCACAAGAAATCCATGGGATTTAGAAAAAGTACCGGGAGGTTCTTCTGGAGGTTCTGCAGCAGCAGTTGCAGCAAATGAATGTTTTATGGCACTTGGATCGGATACCGGAGGTTCTATCCGCCAGCCGTCATCTTACTGCGGTGTGACAGGAATGAAGCCGACTTATGGAACCGTATCCCGTTATGGACTGATTGCCTATGGTTCTTCTTTGGATCAGATTGGACCAATTGCGAAAGATGTTACCGACTGTGCTGCATTGCTGGAAGTTATTGCTTCCCATGATCCAAAAGATTCCACATCGGTAGAATTAGAAGATTATCATTTTACAGATGCTTTGGTAGATGATGTAAATGGTATGAAGATTGGAATTCCAAAAGACTATTTTGGAGAAGGATTAGATGCCGAAGTAAAAGAAGCAGTTTTGGCAGCAGCAAAGAAATTAGAGGAAAAAGGTGCCATTGTAGAAGAATTTGATCTTGGATTGGTAGAATATGCAATTCCGGCATATTATGTCATTGCATCTGCGGAAGCAAGTTCTAATCTGTCTCGTTTTGATGGTGTAAAATACGGCTATCGTGCCAAAGAATATGAAGGTCTTCATAATATGTACAAAAAGACACGTTCTGAGGGATTTGGTGCAGAGGTAAAACGTCGTATTATGTTAGGTTCTTTTGTATTAAGTTCCGGATATTATGATGCATATTATTTGAAGGCACTGCGAACCAAAGCATTGATTAAACAGGAATTTGACAAAGCATTTGCAAAATATGATGTGATTTTAGGCCCTGCTGCACCGACAACAGCTCCAAAATTGGGAGATAGTTTAAGTGATCCAATCAAGATGTATTTAAGTGATATTTATACAATTTCCGTAAATTTGTCAGGACTGCCGGGAATGTCTCTTCCGTGTGGAAAAGACAGCAATGGTATGCCGATAGGTCTTCAGATCATTGGAGATTGTTTCAAAGAAAAAAATGTTATCCGTGCAGCTTATGCATTTGAACAGACAAGAACATATGAGGCTCCGGAAATTGCAAAGGGGGGTGCCAGATAATGAGCAAACAATATGAGGCTGTCATTGGACTGGAAGTCCATGTAGAATTGGCGACAAAAACAAAGATTTTCTGCGGATGCAGCACCGAATTTGGTGGTGCACCGAATACTCATACATGTCCGGTATGTACCGGAATGCCAGGTTCTCTGCCCGTGCTGAATAAGCAGGTGGTAGAATATGCAGCTGCGGTAGGTTTGGCAACCAATTGCGAGATTACACAGAATTGTAAATTTGACCGAAAGAATTACTTTTATCCGGATAACCCTCAGAATTATCAGATATCTCAGTTGTATCTGCCAATCTGCCGGAATGGAAAAGTAGAAATTGAGGTGGAGGGACAGAAAAAAGATGTCCGCATCCATGAAATTCATATGGAAGAGGATGCAGGAAAGTTGGTTCATGATCCTTGGACTGGAGATTCGCTGGTAGATTTTAACCGTTCCGGTGTTCCTCTGATTGAGATTGTATCGGAACCGGATATGCGTTCTGCAGAAGAAGTTATTGCTTATTTGGAAAAACTTCGTTTGATTATTCAGTATCTTGGAGCATCAGACTGTAAATTGCAGGAAGGTTCCATGAGAGCTGATGTAAATTTATCTGTCCGTGAAGCAGGGGCAGATAAATTTGGAACACGTACTGAAATGAAAAACTTGAACTCCTTTAAAGCAATCAGCAGAGCAATTGAGGGAGAAATGAACCGCCAGATTGACTTAATTGAAGCGGGAGAGCAGGTAGTTCAGGAAACACGCCGATGGGATGATACCAAAGGAGCATCTTATGCAATGCGTTCCAAAGAAGATGCTCAGGATTATCGTTATTTTCCTGATCCGGATTTAGTACCGGTAGAAATCAGTGATGAGTGGATCGCGAAGATTAAAGAAGCACAGCCGGAATTTCGAGATGAAAAGAAAGTCCGTTATAAAGAAGAGTATGATCTCCCAGATTATGATATTGATATTATTACAGGTTCCAAACATCTGGCAGACTTGTTTGAAGCAACCATCGCCTTGGGAACAGAGCCGAAAGAGGTATCCAATTGGCTGATGGGTGAAACCATGCGTCTTGTCAATGAATCCAATATGGACATTGATGATGTATCCTTTACACCAGAACATTTGGCAAAATTAATTGAAATGATTGCAAAAAGTGAAATCAACCGCAAAGTCGGCAAAGAAGTTTTTGAAAAGATTTTCAAAGAAGATGTAGATCCGGCTGCTTATGTGGAAGAGTATGGCTTGAAATCTATGAATGATGAGGGAGCACTTCGTAAAACGATAGAAGAAATTGTTGAAAATAATCCAAAATCTGTAGAAGATTATAAGGCAGGAAAGAAAAAAGCCATTGGATTCTTAGTTGGACAAACAATGAAAGCAACACAAGGGAAAGCGGATCCTGGTATTGTAAATAAGATTTTAAATGAAATATTAGCACAGATTTAAATGATGGAAAAGAGGTAAATCAGATACTATGAAAAAGTATAAGGGAGTCGTATTTTTTGATTATGATGGAACAACGGTTGATGAAGTAGATCGAATCAAAACGGCAACGCCAAAGACAGTAGAGTCTTTACAGAAATTGAAAGAAAATGGTTATTTGGCGATGTTATGTTCCGGACGTACCAAACGTTTTTTGGAAGATGACATTGAGAAATTTGAAGGGGCAATTACCTGTAATGGAAGTTATACAGAAGTAGCAGGAGAAGTGATTCGAGATATTTATATTCCAGATGAACTGCTGTTTAAAGTAATTGATGAATATTTTCCAAGAGATACGATTATTCAGATGGATACACAAGATGTTACCTATTATCTTCATAATGATGCTGAATTTTTTGCTTATTTCTGCCGGTTGTTTAACTTGCCGGATCACTGGTATGCACCATGGAAATTCCGTAAAGCAGAACATCATATTACAAAACTGGTAATGAATTATAAAACACCGGATGTCTTTGAGGATTTCAAGAAAGAATTTGTGAATGATTTTGAATGTGCCAAACATGTGAGAGAGAATTTCTTTGATATTACATTAAAAGGTGTAACCAAAGGTGATGCAGTCACCGAACTAATTGAAAAGCTTGGAATTGATAAAAAAGATACTTATGCATTTGGTGATGCTGATAATGATGTTGAAATGATGAAAGCCGTTGGTACAGGAATTGCTATGGGACGCCATAGTGATGCAGTAGGAGAAGCGGCATCTATGGTCACGGATACGGTAAAAGAAGAAGGAATAACAAACGCATTAAAGAAATTAGGATTAATTTAATTTTTTTGAAACGAAAGTGAAAAAGTATATGGAAGAATATAAAGGTGTGGTATTTTTTGATTATGATGGGACGACCATTGATGAAGCAGAAAATATTATGGCAGCAACGCCAAAGACAGTAGAATCTTTGCAGAAATTAAAAGAAAATGGATATTTGACGATGCTTTGTTCTGGACGAAGCAAGCGGTTTTTGGAAGCTGATTCAGATAAATTCCAAGGAGTTATCACCTGTAATGGAAGCTACGGCGAAGCGGCAGGAGAAATCCTTCGTGATATCCATATTTCAGAGGACATTGTACAACATGTTATCGATAAATATTTTCAAAGAGATATTACGATTCATTTGGAGACACAGAACGTAACCTACTATATGTATAATGATTTAGAGTTTTATCAATATTTTCGGAAACGGTTAGGATTTCCAGATGCGTGGTTTGCACCATGGGAATTGCGGAAAGAGGAAGAACATATTACAAAGATTGTGATACATTATAAGACCTCAGACATTTTGGACGATTTTAAAAAGGATTATGCAGGCCAATTGGAATGTGTGAAGCCATTTGAAAATGAAAATTTGTTTGATGTCACGCTGCGCGGCGTTACAAAGGGAGATGCGATTACGGAATTGCTAGAAAGATTTCACATTGACCGTAAAGACAGCTATGCTTTTGGGGATTCTAATAATGATGTAGAGATGCTAAAGACAGTCGGTACAGGAATTGTTATGGGAAAACATAGTGAATCGGCGGGGAAAGCAGCTTCCATGATTACAGGAACCGTGAAAGAAGAAGGAATTACACAGGCATTAGAAAGATTAGGATTGATTTCATGAATCATATAATATTTGATGTAGATGATACACTGTATAATTTAATGGAACCATTTCAGAGAGCACATGAGGAGTTGTTTGTCAAAAAAGCGGATGTGGATTGTGAGGAACTATTTAAGACTTCTAGAATTTACAGCGATGAAGCTTTTTATATGGTGAGGGATGGGAAACTGCCCAAAGAAGAGGAGTTTGTATATCGTATCATAAAGACTTATGAAGACGCAGGCGTAATCGTAGATCAAGAGGCTGCACATCATTTTGAAGAGCGATATCGTTACTATCAAAAACACATTCATGTACCAGAAGGCATTCAAGAAATTTTAAATGTTTGTAATAAAAACCATGTGGTAACAGGCGTGCTTACCAATGGAACTGCTCAAAATCAGGGAAGGAAAATCCGTGTTTTAGATTTGGGAAAATGGTTTGCAGAAGAGACTATGTTTATTTCGGATGTGATTGGTTATACAAAACCGAATCCAAAGGCATTCTTCGCTGTGCAGGAAAAGATGAATTTGAATCCAGAAGAGATCTGGTTTGTCGGTGATACTTTTGAGGTGGATGTTGTAGGAGCGAAAAAAGCCGGATGGCATGTTATTTGGTTTAATCACCGCCGCCGCCCGATGCCGGAGACTGATATTGTGCCGGATATTGAAGTAAATACGGTAGATGAATTGTATCAGGAAATAAAAAAAGTGATTGGTTAATAAAAAGGGTTTGCAGAAAATTTTTCTGCGGACTTTTTTTATATAATTTAACAGAATCATTGTATAGATTTTGCAATCATACGATATCATAAATGTCAAAGGAGAGTAATAATAATGAATACAATGATTCAGTTTGATATACGGACATCTATGAAAATTCAGAAATATAAAAAACCATTGCTAACGAAAATTTTATTATTCATTACCAAATCTGCCAATGGCGGTTGTATATGGATTATGATTGCTGCATGTATGATAGGGGTGCGGCAATGGAGGAATTCTGGAATTCTTTTCGGAGAAGTGCTTGCAATTACTGCTTTTATCAATAATTTAATTATTAAGTCCTTAGTTATGCGAAAACGGCCGTGTGATTTATTCCAAAATATTCCGCTTTTAATCAAACGGCCTGTAGGTTCATCCTTTCCATCAGGACATACGGCAGTTTCCTTTGCTTGTGCTCTAACATTGTGTACGATAAATATTCCGGCAGGGATTGCCGCCTTCATATGGGCAGCTTTGATTGGATTTACGAGGATTTACTTTTTTGTACATTTTCCAACAGATGTATTTTTTGGGATTATGTCAGGAGTATTAATTTCCAGCGTAAGTATTTTTGCTTTATCAATCATGTAGAAGTCTTTTTCACTTGAATAATTATAAAAAATATAATAAACTAATCATATAATTACTAATTGTAAGATTAGTAATTATATGATTTGGAATTTGGATTAAGTGAGGAATGCAGATGTTTGTTGGAAGAGAAAAAGAGCAAAAAAAATTAGAAAATATGTATATGGAAAATCAGTTCCAATTTGCTGTCATATATGGAAGACGAAGAGTTGGAAAAACAACGCTGATAAATGAATTTATAAAAAATAAAAATGCGGTATATTATATGGCAGTAGAAGGAACTAAAAGGGAAAATCTTATTGGATTATCCAAAGCCTTACTTTCTTCTGGAATTTCCTGCCAGATACTGCCTGAGTTTTTTGATTTCGAAAATTTATTCTCTTATATTGATGAATTATGTAAAAAGCAGGGGAAGGAGCCTATGATATTAGCAATTGATGAGTTTCCATATTTAGCAGCCTCTTATCCTGCAATATCATCTATTATACAAAGTCATATTGATCAGTGTTGGAAAAACAGTAATCTCTTTCTTATATTATGCGGCTCATCCATGAGTTTTATGGAGGAGCAGGTTCTCGGATATAAAAGTCCTTTATATGGGCGTCGTACTGCTCAGTTTAAATTACGCCCATTTACTTATTTTGAAGCCAAACAAATGCTGAACGGTTTTTCACAGGAAGAACAAGCAATTCTTTATGGAATAACAGGTGGAATTCCAGAATATTTATCAAGAATTTATAATCAGAATACATTGGGTGAAAATATTATAAATTTATTTTTTGATGAAAGTGGGCGTTTATTTGATGAACCTGGGAATTTACTGAAGCAGGAATTACGAGAACCGGCCACATATCATTCTATTATTTCAGCAATTGCAGGAGGAGCCAGCCGATTAAATGAGATTGCGACAAAAACAGGTTTGGCAACGGGAGGATGCAGTAATCAAATTCAATCTTTGATTTCTCTTGGGATTGTAAAAAAGGAGACTCCAATTACAGAAAAGGAAAGCAGCCGGAAAACAATTTATCGGTTGGAAGATAATATGTTTTTATTTTGGTATCGTTTTGTGCGTCCGAATATCAGCACAATTATTCGAGGAATTGGGGAGCAAGTGTATGAGCAAATGGTAAAACCACATCTGAATGATTTTATGGGAAGTATATTCGAGGAAATTTGCCAACAGTATGTCTATTTACCTAAAATATACAAAAAACTTCCGTTTCCAATCGGAAATACAGGAAGATGGTGGGGGAATAATCCAAAGAAAAAATGTCAAGAAGAAATTGATATTATGGCAGAGAATGGAATGGACGCATTATTTGTAGAATGTAAATGGAGAAAGAATTTGGTGGATCAAGATGTAATCATAACACTTTTAGAAAGAAGTGGACTATTCAATTATCAAAATAATTATTTTATGATTTTTTCAAAAAATGGATTTACAGTTGATGCAAAAAAATATGCAAGTCAAAATAAAAGAATACAGCTGATATCCTTTGAGGAAATGAATGAATATTGATTATAGGAAATCGCCCTGCTGCACATCTTGTATTTTCAACTGGCGGGCGATTTCATTTAATACTTTTCTTTTATGAAGGCTCCATTTTGGAGCAATTAGTAAATCTTTTGGCCCATCACCTGTTAAGCGGTGGATTACAATATCTTTTCTTAAATTTCCAATGCATTGTATAATGAAATTTACATAAGATTCTAAATCATAGACATAAAAAGGATGTTCCTTATAATAATCTGCCAAATCGGTATGTTTCAATACATGGAGCATAGAAAACTTAACGCCGTGAATGGGCAGTGTATTTAAATATCGCACAGATTCTAACATCATTTCTTTTGTTTCGCCGGGAAGCCCCAAAATTAAATGAACAACAGTAAAAAGACCTGCTTTCTGTAGGTGCATTACAGCATCTTCAAAACAGGAAAGGGGATATCCCCTGCGGATAAAATCTGCAGTTGACGGATGGATGGTTTGTAATCCTAGTTCCACGAAAACAGGTTTTCTTTGATTTAATTCTTTCAATAATTCTAAAACATCCGGCGGAAGACAATCTGGACGTGTGCCGATGGCAAGGGCAGAAATTCTGGAATCTTCGATAGCTTCTGTAAATAATCTGCGAAGTTTGCCGATGGAAGCATAGGTGTTTGTAAAAGCCTGAAAATAAGCAATGTACTTATCTGTGGACGCTTTCTTAGAAAGAAGATCAATGCCCTGTGTAATTTGATCGTGGATGGAAAGGGAGGCATCGGATGCAAAATCTCCGGAACCTCCTTCGCTGCAGAAAATACATCCTCTAGTGTCTAAAGTACCGTCCCGGTTTGGACAGGTAAATCCTCCATTCAAAGAAACTTTATAAATTTTTTCTCCAAAATAATTTTTTAAAAAGCTGTCAAATGAATAATAACGTTTTCCGTGCCAGTTCATAATATTCTCCTAGTTAAAAATTCTTATGGAAATCTTCATATATAAATTTTGGAACGCCGTCGTTGTCACAGCTTTCTAAAATTCCATCTACATAATCTTTAATTTCTGGTAATGCATTGGATGGTGCATAACTGCGGTCAGCGGCCTTTAACATTTCTAAGTCATTATAATTATCACCGAAAGCAACAATTTCATCCACATTCATCTGGTCTGCCAGCATTTGAATGGTAGATGCTTTGGATACGCTGGAGTGAAAAACATCTAAGAAATAGTTGTTTTGTTCATAAACACTTTTATTTAATACGCCATGCATGTGGAACGTATCTGAATGAATACGTTCTTGTACAGGTTTTACCTTTTCACCAGAACCGAAAATCATACAGTAAAAAGGAGAAAATCCTATATCCATAGAAGCCAATTGTCTTGGTTCTAAAATATGACCTTCATAACGGGGACGTCGTTTTTTAAAATAAGCTTCGTCTTCTGGAGAAAAAAGCGGATTATGAATCATATATATTTCTTCGTTTTTCAAAGCATACATATATCCCGTACATTGCATGTCATGAAGGATTTCTCCCAGAGTATTTACGTCACGGGAATCAAGCTCTGCGATGTAATGATAGTGCTTTTTCTGCCAGTCATACATAATAGCACCATTATTTAAAATAATAGGAATTTGAAATTGAATATCTTGAATCCGCGGCGTGGAGGATGGAAGGTTTCTGGCAGTTGCTATACTAAATAATGCACCATCTTGTATGAGTTGGTTCAGTGTCTGTATTGTAAATGGTGACAGAAAGCTGCTGCCACTAAGCAAAGTTCCATCTAAGTCTGAAATATATAGTGTTTTTTTCATGAAATATGCTCCTTAAATATACTGCAGCAAAGCCTGTGGTGTTTCTGGACAAATTTTACAAGAGGCTTTTAAGTCATCAGAAGCACTCCAGCCGGCTAAAGCAAAGTCAACGCCGGAATTTTTGGCACAATCAATATCATATTCCGTATCACCAATAAAGAGAATATCTTTTGTTGAGACACCTGCCATATCAGCAGCTTTATAAATTGGCTCAGGGTGCGGTTTTGGATTTTCTACATCATCGAAACAAACAATGTGCTGGAAATATTTTAGGATACCGTGAGCACCCAGTGTATAATCCAATTCTTCCCGGTATTTAGAAGAGGCAATTCCTAAAGCAATTCCTTTTGCGTGGATGTCTGCCAGCATTTCTTTGATGCCGTCAAAAGGGTGAATGGTGTGGGACAAAGAAGAAACTTCTTCCAGCCAGTCTGCAAGATTTTCTTCTTTTAACCCTAAAGATTCCAAAGTTTCCGGACCACCGCTGCCAAATGCAAATTCGAGGTCTTCTAAAGGGTACTTTTTGCCTAGTTTTTTGAAAACAAGATTTTGAAGACCTTTACAGATAGAATATTTGGTATCCACTAAAGTCCCATCAATGTCAAATACAATAAGTTTATACATCAATCTATTTCCTCCTATATAATAGTAATGGTGTAAGAAAGAGATTCCTCCATACCCGGTTCCAAAATACGGATGCCGCGTTTGTGTTCAAAAATATCATCTTCATCTGTGCAGGTGGAAGTGCCGCTCCATGGTTCGATGGCAACAAATGGACCATCGTTAGCACTGGACCATATACCAAGATAATCAAAGTCTGGGAAAGTAACACAGATTCCCTTGTCTAAGTCTTTATGTTTTAAGCAGGCTTTTCTAGATTTTAACTGATCAAAAATCAGTGCATCATCATAAAACATGGAATGTTTCACTGGGAGAATGGCAGAATTTTCAAGGACAGTGACACGATGACTGTTATCAATTAATGCATTTTCGTCTAATTTTGCACAATGAGCTGTTTCTGGAAATTCAAAGGTTACTACATAATCCTCAAAATTTTCTCCTTCAGAAATTGGACAATTAAATGCAGGATGTCCGCCGACACAATAAGGCATAGCAATGGAATCATGATTGATGACTTTATGGGTAACTTTCACACTGGAATCTTTTAGTTCATAAATCATCTGCAGTTCAAAATGAAAAGGATATTGCTGCAGGGTTTCATCATCTGCAGTAAGGGAGTATACGGCAGATGTATTTGTGCTGGATTCTAAAGTAAATTCTTTTTTTCTAGCAAGTCCATGACGTCCGAAAGAACAGGTTTTATTACCAGATACAGATGCAGTTCCGTTTCTCAAACAACCGACAATCGGAAATAAAACAGGTGCTTGGCCGCTCCAATAGTCTGGATTTCCCTGCCATAGATATTCGGTTTCATTGGAATCTTTCATAGAAATAATTTCTGCACCAAGAGATTTTAAGGTTATAGAGATTTTATCATTGCTTAACTGAACGGTATTCATATATGCTTCTCCTGTTTTTAGTAATTATATTTTGTTCTATTATAGCATGACTGAAGATTTAAAAATATAGAGAAATTTCATTCATAATACCTAAGATTTATAGAAACAGTGGAAAAATTGCGGATGATATGCTAATATGGCAGAGAATGCAACGGAAAGAAAGAGGAAAATGAATCATGGGAAATAGTATAGAGCAGGAAATCAGCCGCAGAAGGACATTTGCGATTATTTCACATCCGGATGCGGGAAAAACAACATTAACAGAAAAGTTTTTATTATATGGAGGAGCCATCAACACAGCAGGTTCTGTGAAAGGAAAGGCAAATTCCAAACACGCAGTTTCTGATTGGATGGAAATTGAAAAAGAGAGAGGTATCTCTGTTACTTCATCCGTGCTTCAATTTGAATATGAAGGAAAGTGCATCAATATTTTGGATACACCGGGACATGAGGATTTCTCAGAGGATACTTACCGCACATTGATGGCAGCAGATTGTGCAGTCATGGTAATTGATGCGTCCAAAGGTGTAGAGCCGCAGACGATTAAATTATTTAAAGTCTGTGTTATGCGTCATATTCCAATCTTTACTTTTATTAATAAAATGGACCGTGAGGCAAAAGATACGTTTGATTTGCTGGATGATATTGAAAAAGTATTAGGAATCGAGACATGTCCGATCAATTGGCCGATTGGATGCGGAAAAGAATTCAAAGGGGTATATGAACGTGAATCTGAAAATATCCTGCGTTTTGAAGCCGTTTCTACCGGAGGTTCCAAAGAAGCAAAAGAAACGATTATTTCAGCCCATGATGAGCAGGCAAAAGATTTGATTGGTGAAGATTTTTATGAAAATCTGATGGAAGAGATTGAACTTTTAGACGGAGCTGCAGCCGAATTAGATATGGAAAAAGTGCATAAAGGAAAATTGTCACCGGTATTCTTTGGTTCTGCATTGACAAACTTCGGCGTAGAACCGTTTTTGGAACATTTCTTAAAAATGACAAATACACCGCTGCCAAGACTTTCCAAGGGGAAAGAAGTAGACCCTGTGGAAAATGGTTTTTCAGCCTTTGTATTTAAAATTCAAGCGAATATGAATAAGAATCATCGTGACCGAATTGCGTTTATGCGAATCTGTTCTGGAAAATTTGAAGCCAATATGGAAGTAAAACATGTACAGGAAAAGAAAAAAATGCGCCTTTCTCAGCCACAGCAGATTATGGCACAAGAACGTAAGATTGTAAATGAAGCATATGCAGGAGATATTATTGGCGTATTTGATCCGGGAGTATTTTCCATTGGAGATACCGTATGTCTTCCAAAAGATGATTTTGAATATGAGGGAATCCCAACCTTTGCACCGGAACATTTTGCCCGTGTCATTCAATTAGATTCCATGAAAAGAAAGCAATTTGTCAAAGGTGTAGAACAAATTGCCCAAGAAGGTGCGATTCAGATTTTTCAGGAGCATGAAGCCGGATTTGCAGAAATCATCGTTGGTGTTGTAGGAACTCTGCAGTTTGATGTATTAAAATACCGCTTGGAAAATGAGTATAAATGTGAAATTCGTTTAGAACCGCTTCCATATCAGGCAATTCGATGGATCAAAGATAGAACGACGGATATGAATAAATTAAGAGGTGTATCCGAAGTGAAGAAAGTCAAAGATATGAGAGGAAATCCATTGCTGTTGTTTAAAAATGAATGGGGAATCCAGTTTGTTCTTGATCGGAATGAAGGATTGGAATTGGTGGAATTCAGCAAAGAATAGATTAATTTTAAAATATATGTTATAAACCGTCAGATGTAAAAATATCTGGTGGTTTTTTGGTGAGAAAAAAGATGTTTTAAAGGGAATGATATATGTTGACAGGGGTATAGGGTGGGGGATATAATTAATTTATGAATACAACCGGGAATTAAAAGAAAGAAGGAGAGGACTATGAGAAAAAGACTGGTAATGCAAAAAATTCTGGCTGTGGTACTTGCGGCTGTTATGATGCTTGGGATGAGCAATATGGCGGTATTTGCAGAGGGAACAGACAAGGCAGCAGTTACGCTTACGAAAGGTAATGTAACAAAGGATTATGATTCAGTGGCAGCAGCTGTTGCAGCTGTTCAAGATGGTGAAACGGCTACCATAACGTTGAATCAGAATTTTACCGGACCGGGCATTATTGTGGGAAAAGGGAATATTATCCAAAATATTACCATTGATTTGAATAGACACACTTGGGAAATTACGAATCCTACAGTAGGTTCTACTGGTACAGAAACGAATGGCATGCAATTATTGAAAGGGAATACAGTATATCTTAAAAATGGAGTAATAACTTCAAAAGCAGCTAAGTTATTAATTCAAAATTATTGCAATTTAACAATAGATAATGTAAAACTTTCAGGAGCAGATAATTTGACGCAATTGATAGTATCTAATAATAATGGTAAAACTATCATAAAAGGAAATTCCAAAATTACGGCTGCGAAAAATGGTAAAGCTTTTGATGCAGATAAATGGGGTTCCTATGATGGTGGAGATGTATATCTTGAGGATGGTACAATCAATGGTGATATAAATGCTACGAATGGAGGCAAAGTAACAGTTTTCAGTGGCGAAGTCAATGGAAATATAGTTGCTTATAATTATACATATGGCGGATTTGAAAATGAAACACCTATGATTTCTGTTTCTGGTGGAACGATTAATGGTGATATACAGGCAGAAGATAACGGTTCTATTAAAATAGAAGATGGAATAGTAAAGGGATCTGTAAAAGTTGAAGGAACAAAAGCGAATATAAGTATTTCCGGCGGAGCATTTTCTACAAAACCTGATGACAGTTTCATTGACAGTTCCAAAGTTGTTGTTAAATATACAAAATCAAAAGCAGATGATGTATATTACATTGGAACAGAAGAAAAAATTCAGGAATCATTAGTGAATGTAAAATCAGGTGATAGTGTAGAAGTTTATCAGGGAGATTTAGAACTTAAAAATATGCCGGAAGGTGTAACAGTGGGAAACAAAGGAAACGGTGAGGTAAAAGTAAATAACCAAACAGTTTCTAAAGGTCAAGATTTTACAGTGGCTGCAGCAACAGAAACAAAGAAACCTGCAGTAAAACAACCGACTTATAAACAGACATCTACCAGAAAAATCAAAGTATCATGGTGGAGAAAGAAAGCGGCAGATGGATTTGTTATTTATGCAAAAGCAGGAAAAGGTAAATATAAGAAGATTAAGACGGTAGGGAAGAAAAAATCAACCACTGTGACTGTGAAGGCTGGTTATTCTTATAAATTTAAAGTAAAAGCTTACAAGAATGTAAAGAAAAATGGAAAAACTGTCCGCAAATACTGGAAAGCATATAAAGCTATGGGAAAGAATGGAAAGAAGAATGTAAAGATTACTTACAAGAATATTTCCGGTTATCGAGGATATGTTATTTACATGAAAGTTGGCAAAGGTTCCTACAAAAAAGTAAAAACAACAACCAAAGGCGGAACCATTACATATACAAAGACAAAAGCAAAAGTTGGAAAATCTTATAAATTTAAGTTGAAAGGATATAAAATAGTTAAAGGTAAGAAAGTATATACAACAATTAAAGCAAAAAAAGCATAATACAGTTGGATTTCAAAAAGGCAGGTTCTCAAAAAATTTTGGGAGCCTGCCTTTTTGCAGGGAAAGAAAAAGGGATATGTCATTAGCAGAAAATTGCAAAAGTGATCTCAAAAGGAAATGATGGAAAACTAAAAGTGTATTTTACAGCATTGTAAAATAATGCAATGTAAGATTTAGTGTAAAAAAATAAGTGTGCAGGTTCATTCGTTGAAACTTACGCACTTATTTTTGTATATTTTTAAATTCAACAATATCATTTGGGGAACAATCGAGAATAATACATAATTTTTCCATGGTTAATAACGTGATATTTTTATTCTTCTTTAGTGAATCTAAAGTTTTATTATCAATTCCACTTTTTAATAATTTGTATTGAGATATTTGTTTGGTTTTCATGGTATGCCAAAGAGGCGAATAATTAATAACAGCAATCACTTCCTTTTTCTACCATTATATGAAGTTCTTCAAAAAAAATATATTGTGATTATATCCACAATATGCTATTATGAATTAACTGAAAAAAGGGAGTTTTTGAAGTATAAAGTATATTTTTGGTGAAAGTTATTAGGGGGAGGGGAAGGAACCTATAAAGGTGTGTAATGAAAAATAGTAAAAGAGAGATGAAATCAATAGGAATTTTGGATATACATACACATATTTTATATGGTGTTGATGATGGAGCCGCTGATTTAAATGATTCGATGCGGCTTTTAACAGAAGAATGGGAACAAGGAGTACGGAAAGTTGTTTTGACACCGCATTACGGTCCTAAATTTGGACATCCTGATCCGAATATGCTTCGAAGAAGATTTCAAGAAATATGTAGGGAAGCAGAAAAGTTTTTTCCTGAATTACAGTTGTTTTTAGGCAGTGAGTTGTATTACCAGAATACAACAGTGGATGATTTAAAAGCAGGAAAGGCTTTAACGATGAATGAGACAAAATATGTGCTGGTAGAATTTGGCATAGGCGACAGCTTTTCAAGAATCGAAAGAGCAATACAAGATTTTGTTTATGCTGGATATATTCCAATTATTGCTCATGTAGAACGTTATGAAAATGTGTTTGGAAAATTAAACTTTTTACAGGAGTTCATAAAAGCTGGTGCTTATTTACAGGTGAATGCGAATAGTTTTACCGGGAATTTCTTTGATAAAAGGACAAAGTTTTGTAAAAAGCTGCTGAAAAATGACATGGTACATTTTATTGCAAGTGACTGCCACGATCTTAGGAACCGCTGTCCGAATATGGCAGAAGTATCGGCGGATGTTGATGAAAGAATATTATTTGATCATCCTTCTTGGATGCTCAAAGGAAAATATATGTAAGGAGTATAAAAACAATGTATGAATTAGAAAACCGAAAGGCTCAAATTGAGGCGGAAGAAATTGATTTGAAAGAATTGTTTCTCGTATTAAAAAGTAAAATTCTCGTGATTTTACTTGTAACCCTTTTGTTTGCAGGCGGAACAGGAATTGCCACGAAGTTTTTTATTACACCAATGTATTCTTCATCTGTACAGCTGTATGTAACTTCCAAAACAAGTTTAACACAATTGACAGATTTGACGATGGGGAATCAGTTGACACAGGATTATATGGTTATTGTAAAGACAAGATCCGTACTGGAGACGGTCATCAAAAAGCTGGACTTAGATTTCGATTACAAAGAGCTGGAAAAAAAGATTACAGTAAGCAACCCTTCAGATACACGCATTATGGAAATCTCAGTCAGTGATTCAAATCCGTTAATGGCGAAAGAAATTACGCAGGAATTAGCGGAGGTAACAGCAAAAAGAATTTCTAAAAAACTTGATGTGAAGAAACCAACGATTATCGAAGATGCTTATTTAGCGGAAGAACCGGACAGCCCAAGCCTGCAAAAAAATATTTTGATTGGTGCATTGCTTGGTTTGGTATTGGCTTCCGGGATTATATTAACACGTCATATGCTGAACGATACGATACGAAGTGAAGAAGATATTGAAAAATATCTGGAGATTAATACTCTTGCAAAACTGCCATTAAATAAAGGTGAGAAAAAGAGGACCAAAAAGGTTAGAAAGGCAGGAAAATAAATATGAAAAAATTGAAAATGCATCTGCCGGAAAATAGTGATTGCAGAATGGCAGAGGGAATGAATCAGTTAAAGACAAATTTAATGTTTTGTGGTGATAATATTCATGCAATTACAGTAACAAGCAGTGTTCCCAATGAAGGGAAAAGCGCTGTGGCTTTTGAGTTAGCGAGAACTTTGGCGGAAAATGAGAAGAAAATATTGCTGGTCGATGGTGACTTGAGAAAGTCTGTGATGGTTGGAAAATACCATATGGAAGGTATTGACAAGGGGATGACACATTATTTAACAGGACAGGCAGCATGGGATGAAGTGATTTATGAAACAGAAGAAGAAGGATTTTACATCGCAGCTGCGGGACCATTATCACCTGATCCAACCAGTCTTTTGAACTCAGAATTGTTTGAAGATTTTGTAAAAAAAGCAAAAGAATACTTTGATTATGTGGTGATTGATGCACCGCCGCTGGGCTTGGTAATTGATGCAGTCATTATAGGACAATCAACAGACGGTGCAATTGTCGTGATCGAACAGGGAGTGATTAAAAAGAAAATTGTTCAAGATGTTGTAAAACAGTTGAAAATGGGCGGTATCCGTATTTTGGGAGCCGTATTAAATAAAGTAGATGAACGAGGCGGAGTCTATGGAAGTTATGAATATAAATATGGCTATGGATATTATGGTGATGATAAGGGGAAAAAGCATAGAAAACACTCATAGCCTGAGGGGAGGAACCATGGATGGAAAATAAAAAAAGAAAGAAAATTGTCAATGTGATTTTGATTGCAGCAATTGTGATTTTAGCAGCAGTCATTGTGAAATTATTGATTTTTACACCAACAAAGAAAGACTCTAAAGAAGAAAAAAATCTGAAAGAGGCAATGACAACAGAAGAACACGAAGAACAGGAGGAAGGCAGTGAAACTTTTGCGATTTTCGGAGTGGATTCCAGATCCAATCAATCGGGAAAAGGAACACGTTCTGATTCTTTGATGGTTGTCAATGTAAATCATAAAACAAAGAAAATCAAAGTGGCTTCTGTATTTCGGGATTGTTATGTAAATATCAAAGGACATGGATTAGATAAAATTACCCACGCCCATTCTTTTGGCGGGCCGGAACTTGCAGTAGATACGTTAAACCAAAACTTTGATTTAGAATTGGAAAATTATATTACAGTAAACTTTGGAAATGTAGTAGAAGTTATTGATGATTTGGGCGGCATCGATTTGGATATTCGGGAAGATGAACTTTCTTCTATGAATAGCAGTATTCGTGAATTAAATAAAGTGAATAAAACAACATCTTTAGAAATTACAGAAACAGGAACTCAGCATGTAGATGGAACGCAGGCAGTGGCGTATTCCAGAGTACGTCATGCAGCAGGAGGAGATTATAAGCGTGCAGAACGTCAAAGAACTGTTTTAATGAAGATTTTTGAAGCTGCAAAAACAAAGAAAAAGACAGAATTATTTGAAATCGCCAATCAAATGATGGACAACATTTCAACCAGTTATTCTTCAGGGGAAGTCTTAGATTTACTGGCATATTTGTCAAAATATCAGATGACAGAAACGAAAGGTTTCCCGCGAAAGCTTTGGGGTGGAATGATTGGAAAAGTATGGTATGGCGTACCGGTTACTTTAGAAAGTATGTCAGCTGATATGCATGAATACCTATTTGATGATAAAGATTATAAGCCTTCTGCAAAGGTAAAGAAAATCAGCGATGAAATTAAGCAGTATGCATCGACTCCAAATGAAGATTTGGATCATGAATAAAAATGAAATAATGGGGAAATGAAAAGCAGGGAGAAGGAAAAAGTTGGGGAAAGACATTTTTGAGAGGGACAAGAGAATAAAGAAAAAATTTCGAATAGAACATTGGCGGGTCGTTGCATTATATTTGATGGTCTATGATATTTTGGCAGTAAATGCCGCATATTTTCTGGCGTTATGGCTTCGATTTGACTGCCGGTTTCAGTTGATTCCAAAAGAATATATCAATTTGTATTTGTGGTTTGTTCCGGCGTACTCTGTGGTTTGTGCCATTGTGTTCTGGTACCTTAGACTATATAAGAGTATTTGGAGATTTGCCAGTTATACAGAATTGGTAAGAACAACGATGGCATCTGTGATTACTTCGGTATTCCATGTTGCTGGCATTACCGAAGTATGTCAGCTCGCGGGAAAACATTTTGAACGAATGCCGATTTCTTATTATGTATTTGGAATGCTGATTCAGTTTTTATTGATTTTGGGAATTCGATTTTCATACCGTTTGATCTTATTATTGAGGAATTCCAGAGAGAAAACCAATGAACAAGTTATTACCGGGAGGGTTATGCTGATTGGTGCAGGTTCTGCAGGACAGATGATTTTACGGGATTTGAATAAAGCAAAAGAAACCAATGAAAAAGTCTGCTGTATTATTGATGATAATCCAAACAAATGGAATCGTTTTATTGATGGCGTTCCAGTTGCAGGAGGACGGGATGATATTATGGAAAATGTGGAGAAATTTCATATTAATAAGATTTTTCTTGCAATCCCAAGTGCGACTGCCGAAGAAAAAAGAGATATTTTGAATATCTGTAAGGAGACCGGATGTGAATTAAAGAATCTTCCGGGAATGTACCAATTTGTAACAGGTGAAGTCACTGCCAATGCAATGAAAGAAGTTGCGGTAGAAGATTTACTTGGACGGGATACAATCAAGGTTAATATGGATGAAATATTCCGGTATTTGAAAGATAAAACTATCCTTGTCACAGGCGGAGGGGGATCTATCGGAAGTGAGTTATGCAGACAGATTGCAGGGCATCAACCGAGACAGTTGATTATTTTTGATGTGTATGAAAATAATGCATATAGCATTCAGCAGGAGTTAAAAAAGAAGTATCCTGAATTGAATTTGACGGTTTTGATTGGTTCTGTGCGGGACAGCAGACGTATTAACCATGTATTTGAAACATATAAGCCGGATGTGGTTTACCATGCTGCGGCGCATAAACATGTTCCATTAATGGAAGACAGTCCTTGCGAAGCAATTAAAAATAATGCCATTGGTACATATAAAACAGCGTATGCTGCCATGTTGAATGGATGTAAACGTTTTGTGTTAATTAGTACGGATAAAGCCGTAAATCCGACCAATATTATGGGAGCCAGCAAACGGCTTTGTGAAATGATTATTCAATCCTTTGACAAAATGATCAAAGAAAACCGGGAGGACGAAATTCCCAGACTGTATGTCCATGCTGAAGATGAAGGCGGCAGCATGAAAAATTTTCATAAAATGAGAACACATGCAGTCACAGAATTTGTAGCGGTTCGTTTTGGAAATGTATTGGGAAGCAATGGTTCCGTTGTACCATTATTTAAAAAGCAGATTGCTGCCGGAGGTCCTGTGACCGTAACTCATCCGGATATTATTCGTTATTTTATGACGATACCTGAAGCGGTAAGTTTGGTCTTACAAGCTGGGACTTATGCTAAGGGCGGTGAAATCTTTGTGTTAGATATGGGTTCACCAGTCAAAATTGATACTTTAGCCAGAAGTTTAATTAAATTATCCGGATATAAGCCAGACATAGATATCAAGATTGAATATACTGGCCTGCGTCCCGGTGAAAAGTTATATGAAGAAAAACTGATGGCTGAGGAAGGGTTAAAAACAACGCCCAATAAGCTGATTCACATTGGATGCCCGATTCCGTTTGATATAGAGAAGTTTTTAGTTCAACTGGAAGAATTGATGTATAAAAGTTATGAAAATAGTGAGAATATCAGAAGGTTTGCAGCTGATATGGTTTCCACTTATCAATTAGAGGAGGAAGAAAAGGTTGAGGTAAAGAGGGAAGAAGCTTCCGTGGTGGATATACAAGGGTATATTGGTGAAGAGGAATATCATTTAATGGCAAAGTAATATAGTATATTATGAAATAGAAATGTGAGGGGAATGATAATGGGAAAAAGGAATATTTCATTTAGTCTGCCGGATGTTACAGAATTAGAAATTCAAGAGGTGATAGAAGCATTACACTCTGGATGGATTACTACAGGACCAAGGGCAAAACAATTAGAAAAGAATTTAGCTGAATTTTTGGAACTACCGACACAAGCACCGAATGTGGTCTGTCTGAATTCTGCTACTGCTTCGGAAGAATTGAATCTTCGTATTCTTGGTATTGGAGAAGGGGATGAAGTAATTGTTCCTGCGTATACATATACGAGTACGGCTTCTGCAGCTATTCATGTAGGAGCGACAGTTAAATTTGTTGATTCACAGAAAGATTCCTGTGAAATGGATTATGATCAGATGGAAGAAGCTATTACAGAAAAAACGAAAGCCATTATACCAGTAGATTTGGGTGGCGTCGTCTGTGATTATGACAGGATTTTTAAAGCTGTAGAAAATAAAAGATCAATGTTTAGAGCAAATGGAAACACTAATTTAGGACAGCGAATTCAAAAATCGTTAGGAAGAGTAGCCGTTGTAGCTGATTGTGCACATGCACTAGGCTCTTCAAAAAAGGGTGTTAAGGTAGGGAATATTGCTGATTTTAGTTCTTTTTCTTTTCATGCAGTGAAAAATCTTACAACGGCAGAAGGTGGAGCAGCTTCATGGAGAAGTATTTCAGGAATAGATAATGAGGAAATATATAAACAATATCAGTTATATAGTCTTCATGGACAATCAAAAGACGCACTTGCAAAAACTAAATTAGGTTCGTGGGAATATGATATCGTTGGACCTTGGTATAAATGTAATATGACAGATATTCAGGCGGCAATAGGATTAAAGCAATTGGAACGTTATCCTGAATTGTTGAAAAGACGAAAAGAAATAATAGCTAAATATGACACTATGTGCAATGAATTAGGCGTAGAACATCTTATTCATTTTGGGGAGGGCTTTAGTAGTTCTGGTCATTTATATTTAACGAGAGTGCCGGAAATTGATACGGAGCAGAGGAATGAGATTATTGTTAAAATGGCAGAGATGGGAGTTGCTACGAACGTTCATTACAAGCCACTCCCGATGATGACTGCTTACAAGGCATTAGGTTGGGACATTACAGATTTTCCGAATGCCTATAATTATTATCACAACTTGATTACATTGCCGTTGCATACGAAACTGTCTGATGAAGATGTGGAGTATGTAATTGAAAGTTTTAAGAAAACAATTGAATTATATATTAAATAAAAGTGGAGATATTAAAGATGAGATGGAAAGAGTGGGATGATTTACCAAAGGGATTACAAAAACCTGAAGTAAAAGAATACTACAATATTTTATCTGAAAAAAAAATAAGTTTAAAATTGAAAAGAATCTTTGACATTGTTCTTGCTAGTATGATATTAATTGTACTTGCACCAGTTATGTTAATAATTTCGTTAATGATTGTAGTGGATTCTCCAGGAGGGATTTTTTATCGCCAAGAAAGAGTTACTACATATGGAAAGAAATTTTATATTCATAAATTCAGGACAATGGTTAAAGATGCAGATAAAATTGGTTCTGCTGTAACTGTAAGTAGAGATGGGAGAATTACTAAAATAGGGGCATTTCTTAGGAAATATAGGATTGATGAATTTCCACAGCTTATCGATATTATCCGCGGAGATATGAGTTTTGTTGGAACACGTCCAGAAGTAACTAAATATGTGAAAAAGTATACTCCGGAAATGAGAGCAACACTGCTTTTACCAGCAGGAATTACAAGTGAAGCAAGTATTAGATATAAAGACGAAGCAGAACTTTTGAATGCTGCGGAAGATGTAGATAAAGTATATATTGAAGAGGTACTACCAGAGAAAATGAAGTATAATCTTGAAAGTATTCAAAGATTTAGTTTTTGGAATGAGTTTGTAATAATGTTTTGTACTGTTTTTGCAGTAATAGGGAAAGAGTGTGAGTAAGAAGTTATGGTAAAAGGATTAGTATCGGTTATTACACCGACATATAATTGTGCAAATTTTATTGGAGAAACAATTGAATCTGTCCAGGCTCAAACATATAAAAATTGGGAAATGATTATTGTTGATGATGTCTCTATAGATAATACAACAGAAATAGTTAAAAAATATATGGATGATGATTCACGCATTAGATATTATAAATTGAAGAAAAATTCAGGAGCGGCAGTTGCAAGAACTGCTGCAATGAAACTAGCAAATGGTCAGTACATGGCATTTTTGGATAGTGATGATATTTGGATGTCTGATAAATTACGAAAGCAACTTGATTTTATGAAAAAAACAGGTTATGCGTTTACTTGTACTGCTTATGAACAAATTGATGAAAAGAGTAGGAGTTTAAATAGGATAGTAAGACCTAGAGAAAAGTGTGATTATAATAGACTTTTGTTGGATTGTCCAGTTGGAAATAGTACTGTGATGTATGATGTATCTGTAGTGGGCAAATTTAAAGTTCCAAATATAAGGAAGCGTAACGATGATGCACTTTGGTTGAGAATACTTAAGAAGGAAAAGTATATTTGGGGTATGAGTGATGTATTAATGAGGTACAGAATTCGTCAGAATAGTATTAGTAGTAATAAATTAAAAGTAATTAAATATCATTGGATTTTATATAGAGACATAGAACATTTGGGTGTTCTGAGGAGTTGTTTTCATATTTGTTATTGGATTATAATAAAAATTTTAAAAATTAAGTAAAGTTTATAGATGAATTATACGGTGCTGATAATGTGTGTATAAGTTCAATTAGATATGTTTAAAGGGAAAGATTAATGTATAATTTTTAGAACGATGTCTGTTTTTGGTTTTATTCTTATGCTTTTTAAAGACTACGAATATGAAAATTGCATGATTCCAGAATTATTTAAAAAGTTAGATTTGTTATGAGTAAGATTCAGAAGAATCCTGATAACTAAATTAAATCTGAAAATGATTCTTTCTATATTTAGATGAAATTAGTGGATTTTAGTAAATGTATTTATAAGCTAGTGCATTCATTAATTGGTTTTTGTAGGTAATAATCATTAAATATTAATAAAATTTTATATGGAGAAAAAAGAATATGAAGAGTGTAATTGTTTGTGTGAACTATAATTCTTTTGAAGAATTATTAAAATATTTGAATTCTCTTCAGAAGGCTTATAGATATTATGGAAAAGAGAATAGTTTATTGGTTCTTATAGCCGATAATTCTGAAAAGAAAAAAGAGGTAAAGGATATTTATTCTTTCGATTTGCAACAGGTATTTACAGGAGAAAATTTGGGATATTTAGGTGGTGTTTCATATGCTATATGTAAATCAAAGATAGATTTGTTATCTTTTGATTATGTAATTATATCTAATGTTGATCTTTCGGTAAAAGAAAATTTTTTTGTTGAATTATTTGAAACTGATTTTGCTGGAGATATAGGATGTATTGCTCCGTCAATTTTGTCTATAAGTGAGAATAGGGACAGAAATCCTAAGATTCTAAAACGATACAGTCTTAAAAAGTTACAATTTTTAAAAGTTATGTACAAATTGCCTGCTTTGTATTATACATATACAAAATTATTTTATTCTTTAAGAAGAAAAAAAGTGCAAAATTATAAAGAAGGGTATATATATGCTCCTCATGGATCTTTTATGATATTTACTAAAAAATTTGCTCCATTTCTTCAGAAAATGAAATACTCAGCCTTTTTGTTTGGGGAAGAAATTTATTTTGCAGAAAACTTGCAGAAAATGTCATTAAAAACTTTTTATAAACCTTCTATAGTTGTGAATGATTTAGATCATGTTAGTACAAGTAAATTAAAAGCAAAGATTTATTTTAAATATAATTATGGGGCAATTGATATGTTGATAAAGGAGTATTATAATGAATAAAATTGAAAAATTAATATATGATCTTGTTAAGTCCAATCCTAAATTAAAGTCAACCATACGTAATATTTATCAGTCTTTTTTTGACTTGTTACCAGATAAAGATAACTTCTCTATAGATCCAATTATTGTAAAAGAGGGTTATTTTTTTGGGTTTCATGATATAAGTCCATTTTCTATTGATGAAAAATATGTGCTTTCTAATAAATTAGAGATACCGTTAAGGATGCCAACTTCAAAAGACCCTCTGACTGTAGGATATTGGGATGAAGATTTGAATATATTTACACCTGTAAAACAAACATTTGCTTGGAATTATCACAAAGGATGTAGACTTCAGTGGCTTGGACAGAGAAGTGATAAATTTATTTATAATGATATAGTTGATGGTCATTTGGGTTCTTCTATATATACAATTACTGATAAATCTATTAGAAATGTGGATTATCCAATTGACACGGTTAGCCCTAATGGTAAATATGCAACAAGTTTTAGCTATGAACGTTTGAATAGATATATGCCAGGATATGGTTATATTTGTAAGGACGAGCCTTATTTTGATGAACCGGAATCAGATAAAACAGGGTTGTTTTTAATTGATTTAGAGAAGAATGAGCGTAAGTTAATTGTAACTCTTAATGAATTGGCTCAAACTAATTCAGATCGGACCATGATTGGAGCACATCATTATGTTACTCATACGAAATTTTCACAAGATAGTGAAAGATTGGCATTTTTACATCGTTGGACATATGATAATCCGGATAAAAGATATTCAAGGTTGATTACATGTAAATTGGATGGATCTGATATTCAAATTTCTGCAACAACAGGAATGGTTTCTCATTATGATTGGGATTCGGAATGTGGTATATTGGCATATTGTCAAGTGAATGGTGTAGATGGTCATTTTGTGTTTAATGATTACAGGATGAAAACATGTAAGAGAGTGGCAATATGTTTGAATTCAGATGGACATCAATCATATGTTCATGGGAGTAATAAATTTATTACAGATACATATCCTGACAAAAGAAGACATGCAAAGTTATATTTAGGGGACATTGATTCGGATAATGTTAAACTTTTAGCTGACTTAAAATCTCCCAAAAAGTTTCAATCTCCAACGCTAAATATGCACTGGGCTTGTGATTTGCACCCAAGAGTAAGTCCATCTGACAAATATATTTGTTTTGATTCAGTTCATACAGGAGTACGATCATTTTGTATAATGTCACTGGAAGATATTTTAAAAGGTTGTGAGATATAAAACATGTTAAAAGTTAGTATAGCAATGGCAACATATAATGGAGAAAAGTTCATACAAAAGCAATTGGAGAGCATTTTAAAACAGTCTTTCATGGTGTATGAGATTGTTATATGTGATGATGCCTCTAAAGATAAAACCGTAGAAATAGCAGATAATATATTGGCTAAGTCACATGTTAAATATAGAATAATAAGACATAAAAAGAATCAGGGCGTTGTAGAAAATTTTTGGGAAGCAATATACAATACAACAGGCGATGTTATTTTTTTGAGTGATCAGGATGATTATTGGATATCAGATAAGATTAAAATTTTTGTACATGAATTTGAATCTAATTCGGCAGCCGTGTTGGCTTTTTCTAATGCACTAATTGCTGACGATAATTTAAAAACAACAGGAGTTACTTTATGGGATTCAATAAAATATGATCCTGATTTGAGTAAATTAAATAGCTTATTAAAAGGTGAAATGCTCAAACGTAATGTATTTACTGGAATGTGTATGGCATTTAGACGAAAATTATTGAATTATAATATTTGTTTTTCAGATAGTATGCTTCATGACGAATGTATAGGATGGACTGCTATAAAAAATTCCGAAATTATTTGTATAAAAAAGCCATTGGTGTATTATAGACAACACAGCAATAATGTTGTTGGAGACTCAAATATAAGAAAATTTGAATCAATTAATAAAACTGTTAATTATATAATAAAAAGTAGCAATAAAACGTCAAAAAAATTTAAAGATCTTTTGGAATATTTGGAAGATGATGAGATGGCTACGCATCAAATAAAAGAGGCTTTAGAGTTTTATCAATGGAGAAGCAAAATAATACATAAAAATAAAATTGATTCATTTAAAAATTATCTTAATTTTATAAGCAAAGGATATTATGCAAAATATACATCTAAAACGGAACATGCAATCTTCAAAGATATTTTTTGTCTGATTTTTGGATGAAATAATTAAAAAAAGATACATATTTAATTATGTGGAGAGGAAATTTATGTTTTCAATATTTATTTTATTCTTTGAATTTATAGCTATTGTTCTAACAACTTTAGGATATATTAGAAATAAGAAAAGTCAATTGTTTTTTTCATTTGTATTAGTCTGTATTTTTTCTATAATTATGGCATATAGAGGGACAAACATTCCAGATACCTATTGGTATACTTATAGTTTTGATAATATTGATGTAAAGTATGATTATGGTTTTTCGTTTATTTATAATAATGGTCGTTTTGGATTTGAATATGGTTTTTTGTGGTTAATAATTCTTTTTAAAAGATATATAAGTACAAATGTTCATGTATTTTTTTGGGCGATTTCAGTTTTTTCATCCTGTAGTATTGTCTATGGACTATCTAAATTAATTGATTATATCCATAGTGATACACAAAACGAGTATTATAAAAATATTCCCGTTTTGTGTACTATATATTTTTCTTTTTTTGGGATTTACTATTGTGGTATAGCTGTTCGTGCAGGAATTGCTTTAGGTATTATTTTAATTGCTATATCTAAAATTATGGATAGGAAATACATTACATTCTTAATTCTTTCAATAGTAGCTTTTTCTATACATAAGCTTAGTATTATAGGAATATTTATATTTATTGCCTTGTTTTTTATACCTAAAATTGAAAAGAAATTATTATTGACTTTTTGGATAACAATTGGTGTTTTAATTGTTGCAAAAATGTCATATTATTTTTTTAATTATACTTCTAAAATATTGCTTTTCGTATTTTCTAAATTTCCAGCTCTTGACTATGTAAGATTTTTGAACAAGGCACAGGAATCTAGTGAAGCGGGTAATGCAGTATTTTTGGATTGGATAATTGGTCTTTTGATTTTGATTACTATTTATGAAATAGGAAAGATTTATAAATTATATAATGCGTATTTTTGTGGATTTGTAATTATTTTGTTTATGGCTAATATTCCTGGGTTTAGTAGAGTTTCTGATTTCTTTATAATTGCCAATATTCCTATGTTACATGAATTTTATATGCACAAATCTTTTTCGGTATTAATTAGACTAGGAATAATAGTATTAATAGTAATGTTAAATACTGTAAGAGTATTGAACATTTGTGGATGGAGTTAATTTAAATTGGAGCTTATAAAGTTGGTTAAATTGTTTATATTAAATGTTATTAAAAGTGAGGATTAATATGCAGGGAAATAATGAATTTCTTAGAGCTATAGAAGAATTAAACAGAGAAATAATAGATATTTATGAATCGAAAGAGTATGCTGAAGGGAAAAAAATACTTCATTGGATGGATCTAATCAAGAAACATAAAATATTAGAAAGTATCCCTAATTTTTTTATGAATAAAAAGGTATTGAGTAATTATGAAAAAGGTGCTTCTGAGAATTTCGATTTTGAAGAATGGAATAAATATCTACATTTTGGAGATCCAAATTTAAACATAGTAGTTTATACATGCATAACGGGAAATTATGATAAACCCAAACAGCCATTGTTAAAGTTTGGAAATGTTAAATATATTCTCTTTACAGATGATACAGAGTGTTTGAAAAAAGATAATAGTATTTGGGAATATAGAAAAATACCGGATATCATTTCAGACTATAATAATATTTATAAAAATCGATATATTAAAATGCATCCTTTTGATTTGTTTGGGGACTCATTTGATGTATCAATCTATATTGATGGTAATGTTAAAGTGATTTCTGACATTTCTATTTTTGCAGAGATGATAAATGATAATGTTGGAATTGCTGCACATAAACATAGGTTTAGAGACTGTATTTATGAAGAAGAATCAACTTGTGAGTTGAAAAGAAAAGGAAATATTGAAAAAATGCGAGAGCAGATTGAATTTTATAGAAATGAGGAATTTCCGGCACATTATGGTTTAATAGAATGTACTGTTTTGGCGACTCAATTACATAATAAGACAGCAAATATTATTTACCAGCAGTGGTGGAATGAGTTTTTGCATCATGATAGTATGCGAGATCAATTATCTCTGCCGTATATTCTTTGGAAAAATAATATAGATATTAAGCAAGTGTGCACTTTAGGAAGAAATTTATATCGGAACAAAAAAATTCGAGTGTATAGTCATTAAGATTTGGGACTGTAGAGAGGGAATGGGATAAATAAATGTTTAAACATATTTTAGGTGATATTTTATTTAATGATTTTTAATAAAGAATTTAGAGTAGGTAAAATGGTAGCATTTGTACCTACTACATCAAGCAAATTATTAAGTAAACTGGTTTCTAAGCATTTAAAGAATAAAGAACATATAAACATAACACAATCAGTTAAAATAGGCAATAATCTTTTGTTACCACATCCATTTTGCATAGTTTTTGGAAACAATGTAGAAATAGGTGATAACTGCAGAATTTATCAAGGGGTCACGATTGGACAAAATAGAGGAATGTATCCCAAATTAGGAGATAATATTATTGTATATGCTGGTGCTAAAATTGTTGGTAATGTAAAAATTGGAGATAATGTTGTTATAGGTGTTAATGCAGTTGTTACAAAAGATGTACAAGATAATACTGTAGTGGGGGGATTCCAGCAAAAGTTTTAAAAATGAAGGAGACAGAAGATGAATTTTATATATAATACTTTTTATCAAATTCTGACAATATTAATACCGTTGATTACAACTCCTTATATTTCAAGGATACTTGGAGCAAATGGTATCGGTACATTTTCATATTACTATTCTATTGCCTCATATTTTGTACTTTTCATAATGCTTGGTCTGAATAATTATGGAAATAGAGAAATTGCAAGATGCAGAAATAATTATGAGGTTTTGGCTGATACATTTTGGAATATTTATGCGATGCAGTTGTTTTTGGGTATAATCATTAATATCATTTATTTTATTTTTTGTATTTCAATAGCACACAAAAATAAAATAGCCATTATTATGACATTGTATGTTATATCGGGAATATTTGATGTAAATTGGGTTTTTTTTGAATGGAAAAGTTTAAACTTACTGTTGTAAGAAATACTTTAGTAAAAATTGTTACGACTGTAAGTATATTTGTTTTTGTCAAAAATAAGTCTGATGTAGGAATTTATACTATAATTATGGTATTTGGCATTATAGTGAGTCAAGTTGTACTATGGCCGTATCTTTATAAAGAAATTCACTTTGTTAAGCGAAATGGGAAAAGTGAAAAATCATATAAAACCAAATTTATTTTTGTTCCTTACAGTTATTGCGGTAAGTCTATATAAAGTAATGGATAAAATTATGTTGGGACTATTAACAACAAAGTCTGAGGTTGTATTTTTTTAGCATTTGCTAATGTAATAAGAACTCAATTTTTGTTACCACATCAAATGGATAAGCCATATGTTATATCTGCTTTTTTGGGGGCGTTTGTTAATTTAATAATTAATATGTTATTAATACCTTGCTATGGCTCTATTGGGGCGTCTATAGGAACTTTTTTTGCTGAATTTGTTGTGTGTATTTATCAGAGTTACAAAGCAAGTTTATTTATTCCTGTAGTCAGGTACGTAAAATTATCTTTGCCATTTGTACTATTAGGAATTGTGATGTATTGTTTACTTTTGAGTTTTGAAATTAGCACGATGCCATTAGTTGTATTGTCGATAAAAATTATAATTGGAGTGTTAATTTATTTTATAGTATTGTATGGAATTTTATATGTTTTCAATCGTAAAATGTTAATAGAACTAAAAAAAGAAATGATACAAATTATGAAGTTAATATTTGCACACAAATTTTAAGTGTAAAAATATATTTAGAATACAAATATAAAAGTCTCAATGTTATGAAGTTTTATATCATATTTAGGTATAGAATGATAGGAGAAAGGGAAGAGGAATTGGGGTGCAAAAAAATAGCTTGAAACAAAAAACAATTTTAATAACCGGAGCAGGTGGTTTTATTGGTTCTAATCTTGTGTTGGAACTCTTGAAAACTCAATCTCCAGTCAATATTATTGGAATAGACAATATGAATGATTATTACGATGTGTCAATTAAAGAATGGAGATTACAGGAGATTCAGAAGTCTGCAGATAAGCATAAAGATTCTATCTGGACTTTCATTAAAGGCAATATTGCGGACAAGGAGTTGCTTGATTCTATTTTTAATAATTACCATCCTAATATTGTAGTAAATCTTGCAGCACAGGCAGGTGTCCGTTATTCCATTACAAATCCGGATGTATATATAGAATCAAATTTAATTGGTTTCTATAACATCCTTGAAGCCTGCCGTCATTCCTATGACAATGGCAATAAAGGTGTAGAGCATTTGGTGTATGCGTCATCATCCAGTGTATATGGTTCTAACAAGAAAGTGCCATATTCCACGAATGACAAGGTAGATAATCCGGTGTCTCTTTACGCCGCAACAAAGAAGTCCAACGAGCTTTTAGCACATGCTTATAGTAAGCTCTACAATATTTCATCCACTGGGCTTCGTTTCTTTACCGTTTATGGACCGGCTGGTCGTCCGGATATGGCGTACTTCGGTTTTACAAACAAATTGCTGAAAGGTGAGACCATTCAGATTTTTAACTATGGAAATTGTAAACGTGATTTCACCTACGTGGATGATATCGTAGAAGGTGTGAAACGTGTGATGCAGGCTCCACCGGAGAAAAAGAATGGAGAAGATGGACTGCCGATTCCACCATATGCAGTCTATAATATTGGAAATAACCAGCCTGAGAATCTTTTGGATTTTGTGGATATTTTGCAGCAAGAGCTGATTCGTGCTGGTGTGTTACCGGAGGATTATGACTTTGAAGCACATAAAGAACTTGTACCAATGCAGCCGGGAGATGTTCCGGTTACTTATGCAGATACTTCTGCATTAGAGAAAGATTTTGGATTTAAACCAAATACAAGCCTTCGTGAAGGCCTACGTAAATTCGCTGAATGGTATAAAGAATTTTATAATATATAAATGAGGGGAAAAAACATGGGTAATATGAAAATAGCAGTTGCAGGAACGGGATATGTAGGTTTGTCTATTGCTACATTGTTAGCACAGCATAATCATGTAACGGCAGTTGATATTATTTCTGAAAAGGTTGATTTGATTAACAATAAAAAATCTCCGATTCAGGATAATGAGATAGAAGAATATTTGGCAACAAAAGAATTGGATTTGACAGCTACGTTGGATGCAAAAGAAGCCTATAGCGATGCTGATTTTGTGGTAATTGCTGCACCGACCAATTACGACAGTAAGAAGAATTATTTTGATACATCCGCGGTAGAAGCAGTCATCAAATTGGTTATGGACTACAATTCAAATGCAATTATGGTAATTAAAAGTACAATTCCTGTAGGATATACAGAACGTATTCGGGAGAAAACCGGAAGTAAAAATATTATTTTCAGTCCGGAATTTTTAAGAGAGTCAAAAGCATTATACGATAATTTGTATCCTTCGCGTATTATTGTGGGTACAGATTTGGAAGATGAACGATTGGTAGAAGCAGCACATACTTTTGCAGAATTATTGGCAGAAGGTGCGATTAAAGAGAATATAGATACATTGTTTATGGGATTTACAGAGGCAGAAGCGGTAAAATTATTTGCTAATACATATTTAGCTTTGCGTGTTTCCTATTTCAATGAGTTGGATACATATTCAGAAATGAAAGGATTGGATACTCAACAGATTATCAATGGTGTTTGCCTTGATCCACGAATTGGCAATCATTACAACAATCCATCTTTTGGATATGGAGGATACTGCCTGCCAAAGGACACAAAACAATTACTGGCAAATTACGAAGATGTTCCACAGGATATGATGACAGCAATTGTAGAGAGTAATCGAACACGAAAAGATTTTATCGCAGATCGTGTACTCGAGATGGCAGGATATTATTCAGCAAACAGCAGTTGGGATGAACAGAAAGAAAAAGACGTCATCGTTGGTGTATATCGTTTGACAATGAAATCAAATTCTGATAACTTCCGTCAGTCATCAATTCAAGGTGTCATGAAACGTATCAAAGCAAAAGGAGTAACTGTAATTGTTTATGAACCGGCATTGGAAGATGGAAGTACGTTCTTTGGCAGTAGGGTTGTGAATGATTTGGAAGAGTTTAAAAAGCAAAGTGATTCTATTATAGCTAACCGCTATGACAGTTATTTGGATGATGTAGAAGGGAAGGTTTATACTAGAGATTTGTTTCGAAGGGATTAGTGAAATTATCAAAATCATAGTATGAAATTTGTAAAGAAAGATAAAGTACATTTAATGTAAAAATACAAAAGTTAAGAGGGGATGTAATGGATAATAATATTTTGGGCGAATTTAAAGAGGTAATAAAAAATTCTAAAAATAGTTGTTCAGGTGATATAGATATGTATCAGTTTGAGATAGAAGCTGGCAAATTTAATAAGAAGAAATTATCTCAGTGTAAATTATTAGAAGAAACTTTCAAAAAACTTTATAAAAAAGAATTATCTGAGGAAGAGAGAGAAGATGTAGAGAAAGGTATTCCAGAGGCAATAAAAGAGAAGATACCATATTTAGCATTTTACTGCTTACATATTAATTATCGATTTTGGGAAAAAATAGATCAGCTAAAAGAATTAATGAAATATGGGGATGAACATTTTAAAAAGGAAAGTTGGTGTTAGAATATAAATAGTACAAGTCAAAATGAGAATTCCCAATCTAATAATTATGGTACAATATAGGTACCGCACTGAAGGAGGATCTCATTATGGCAAAGCACTATGATAAACAGTTTAAACTTGATGCAGTCCAGTATTATCATAATCATAGAAATTGGAAGTGTCCTGCGTGATTGAAACAATAAATAAAGCAAAAGCAAGACGCGACATCGAAGAACCATTAATCCTGCATTCAGACCGTGGCAGCCAGTATGTATCAAAAGAATACAAAAGAGTTACCGCAGATATGCAGTGTAGCTACTCTAAAAAAGCTTATCCATGGGATAATGCATGTATGGAGTCAATTGAAAAGGGGAGAAGTATCAATGAAAAGAAGAAAATGAAAAAGAAAGGAAATAAAAGTCTCTGATGTAAGCAGTTTTGAAAAATGATATATATTTAAATCAAAATTCGGAGTTAAGTCTCACTAAAAGGGTGGAAGAGAAAGATATGAGTTTAAAAGAAAAAGCCAAAATGATGATACCAGACAGCATTTATTTAAGATATAGATATAGAAAAATTATGGGAAAATCACTGAATCTAAATAATCCGCAGACATTTAATGAAAAACTTCAGTGGCTTAAACTTTATGACCGTAAGCCAATATATACAACTCTGGTTGATAAATATGAAGTTAAACCATATGTAGCGGGTCTGATTGGAGAGCAATATATTATTCCAACACTGGGTGTTTGGGAGCATTTTGATGATATTGATTTTGATAAGTTACCGGACCAGTTTGTGCTTAAGTGTTCACATGATAGTGGGGGGTTAGTAATCTGTTCGGATAAGCGGAAACTGGATAAAGATAAGGCAAAACAAAAAATTGAAGTGTCATTAAAAAAAAATTTTTATTGGATGGCGCGTGAATGGCCGTATAAAAATGTTAAGCCTCGAATTATTGCAGAACAATATATGGCAGATGATCTAAGAGATTACAAATATTTTTGTTTTAATGATGAACCAAAATTGATTTTGGTTTGCAGTGAAAGATTTACGGAGGATGGATTAAAAGAAGATTTCTATAATGAATCATGGAAGCACCTTGATATTGTGCCTACCTTACATCAGGATTCTGTTCATTCGATTCCTGAACCAGTTCATTTTGAAACTATGAGGCAGCTAGCAAAAAAAATGTCTGAGGAAATTAATTTTTCAAGAATTGATTTTTACGAAGTTGAAGATAGAGTATATTTTGGGGAAATAACCTTTTATCCAGAAAGTGGTTTTGAAGGATTTAGACCAGATAAATGGGATAATGAATTTGGCAAATGGTTGTCATCATCGGATATGTATTGTCTAGAATGTGGAGGTGTGAAATATTATTTGACATCTTCGTGTGGTAACTTACTAAATACAAAAGCGTTGGTCGATTATAAATTTTTCTGTTATAATGGTGTGGCCGACTGTGTAATGGTATGTACAGAAAGAGAAACTGGAGAGCCTAAATTTTATTTCTTTGATAGGAACTGGGAACTACGTCGTTGGAATATCAGAGGGAAAAATGCTCCGGAAGGTTTTTCGTTGCCCAAACCATCCAATATGGATAAAATGTTTGAAATAGCTGAAAAGTTATCAATTGGAATACCATATGTTCGGGTTGATTTGTATAGTATAAATGGGAACATTTATTTTGGTGAGATGACATTTTATCCGCAGAGCGGATTCGATACCAATCTTTTGGAAGAAGCGGATATTGCTTTGGGGGAAATGCTTGATTTAACTAAATCGAACCATAGGTTTGCAGATAAATAAAGATACCGTATGTACTTACAGCGGTGGCACTGTGTATGTTTTGTTATTTAGTAATTGATTTGATTGTAGCAAGAGAAGAGGTATGAAAAGATGAAAACAGTAGGATTTCCGATTAGCCATAAAGAAAATGAAAACAGGCGAGCTGTTGTACCAGCACATATTAAATTTATTTCACACCCAGAATGCTTGTATTTTGAAGAAGGGTATGGAAATGTACTGGGGATTACAGATGATGAATATGAAGCATGTGGATGTCATATTGTTTCACATAATGAGACTCTTACAAAGGAAATTGTTTGCGATCCTAAAATTGGAGATGCAGATTATCTCGAAACGTTGTATGAACAGACTATCTTTGGTTGGGTACATGCAACACAGAACAGAGATATTACTGATAAGCTGATCAATGGGAAATTGACTGCTTATGCATGGGAAAAGATGTTTCAAAAAGGGCGCCATGTGTTCTGGTGAAACAATGAGCTTGCAGGTGAGGCAGCAGTAATGCACGCATTTCAATGTTATGGTAGAATGCCATACGAAACGGATGTGGCAGTTATAGGAAGAGGAAATACTGCTCGTGGTGCAATAAAGGTACTTAATATGCTTGGCGCGGATGTTCGCCAGTACGATAGGAGAACAGAAAAACTTCTGAGGGACGAGATAGAAAGATATGATGTAATCGTAAACTTTGTTTTATGGGATGTAATGCGCAAAGATCATATTATTTATCGCAAAGATTTAAAACGCATGAAGCGTAATTCGATGATTATTGATGTTAGCTGTGACCGAAATGGCGGGGTCGAAACGAGCATTCCAACAACGATTGAGGATCATGCGTATATTATTGATGGTGTCCTTCATTACGTTGTAGATCATACCCCGGCACTGTTCTATAAAACATTTACTTGGAACAATTCGGAAGTGATTTGGAGGTATCTTGACGAGCTGATTCAAGATAGATGTAAAGAAACTTTAAATGAGGCTTTGATTATGCGGCAGGGTGAAATTGTGGATAGTGAAATAATTAGTTTTCAGGGACGACAAGTGATGAAGAACCAAGTATGAATTAGTTGGAAATTTATTTTTTCAAAGATTCTGCTTTTGTAAGAGGAAATGAATGATAACTGGGAAATCAGTTTGAACTTGGCATGTGACAGTCCTCTATGTGCTGATTGGGAAAAGATAATTTTCTAAACTCGTGGGAGTATAATATCGTTGTTTCCCATAGTATTAAGGAATATCTTGAGGTGACAGTAGAATGAGAAAAAAAAGACTATTTTATAATACAATATCTTCATTATCTTTTCAAGTGACTACAATCGTGTGTGGATTTATTCTACCAAGGCTGATTTTGAATGCATTTGGATCTAATGTTAATGGTCTTGTCAATTCTATAACGCAGTTTTTAGGCATTATTTCGTTTTTGGAGCTTGGTGTGGGTGCTGTTGTTCAATCCGCACTGTATAAACCTTTAGCTAAAAATAGAAAAGATGATGTTAGCAAAATAATTGTATCAGCTAATAGATTTTTCAGACGATTGGCACAAATTTTGCTGATTTATGTTGTCATATTAGTAATCTTTTATCCAATGTTTGCAGGAAAGGATTATGGATTTGTATATACAGCAACCTTAATTGTGACCATTTCAATTAGTTCTTTTGCTCAGTATTATTTCGGTATAGTGAACCGTTTGTTGCTTACAGCGGATCAGCGTGGATATATACAATACACGGCTCAAACGATAGCTGTTGTTAGTAATACAGTTGCTTGTTATGTACTGATTATACTAGAATATAATATACAGATTGTCAAATTGACAACATCTTTGATTTATCTGATTCAGCCCTTTGCTATTTATCTGTATGTACGTAAACATTATAAGATAGATACTAAAATTAAATATAATAAAGAACCTATTCCACAAAAATGGAATGGTATTGCACAGCATGTAGCAGCAGTAATTCTTGATGGTACTGATACGGTTGTTTTAACTCTATTTTCTACATTAGCTGATGTTTCTATTTATTCAGTTTATTTTCTGGTTGTCAAGGGTGTAAAGCAATTGTTTATGTCAATGACAAATGGGATAACATCTTTAATTGGAGAATTATGGGCTAGGCAGGAAATTTCTGAATTAAGGAAAACATTTGGATGGACAGAATGGGTCATTCACACGGGAACGATTTTTGTATTTGGCGTTACAGCTGTCCTCATTGTACCATTTATAAGAGTGTACACGTTGGGGATAAACGATGTCGATTACATCCAGCCATTGTTTGCGGTGTTGATTGTTACTGCAAACGCAGTGCATTGTTTACGTTTGCCATATAATATAATGATTTTGGCGGCAGGGCATTATAAACAAACGCAAAATAATTATATTATTGCATCAGCAATTAATATTGTAGTATCAATTTTGGCTGTAAAAGTATGGGGACTTGTTGGCGTTGCAATAGGAACATTAATTGCTATGGCGTATCAGACTCTTTGGATGGCTTGGTATGATTCAAAGAATTTAATAAAGTGGCCGTTTAAGAATTTTATGAAGCAGATTTTGGTTGATATTGTGACGGTCATTTTGTGTGGATTAGCAAGTTCGATATTTTCTATGTATTCTGTAAGTTATTTTGGTTGGATTATAAAAGCTTTAGAAGTAGCTATAGCTTGGTTCATTATTATGATTGCTGTAAATGTGATTTTTTATCGTGATAAAATGTTTCAAATGGTTAATGTGGTTAAGAAAAAGTTGGTAAAATGATGAAAGAAAAACACAGAATAAATGATAATATCAAGACTACGGTTGCTATTTGGACTGTGAAAAATGGTATTTTATGGCGGATATGTTATTGTTCGAGAAAATAAGAGTTGAGTGTCCCGTTAGAAATTGATTATTTCAAATAAAGAAGAAAAATATGTAGTCAAATTACAGTGATATTGAATTGTAGAATCGTTGCCCAGTTTCCGTATAGCGAGAATGCATAGTCCGACGGAACGGTTATCGGATACACGGTATTCAATGATAGAATGTGATAGTGCATCCATGATGAACCAGATGTATCCTTTGACACCACGGACTTTGATATAGGTTTCGTCAGCAGTGAGTATATCAGAAGGTTTGTAATCATAGTTATCAACAAAGGGTTTGACAACCACTGTGGCTGTTTTGCAGTAGTTGGCAATTTGTTGGTACGATTATGAATATGTTATACAAATCTTTTAGTGCCTGAGAGGTCTTACGAAGTGATAAACCAAGATTTACGTGAAGAGTCAGGCACAGAGACATGATATAGGAGTTATGTTTTGTAAATTTAAGAGAAGATGAATTTTTAGAAGGAGAGGAAATATCCAACTTAAAGAAATCCACAGTGAATTCATGGTAGATATAGTGGAGTTTGTATTTATTTTTACGGAAATCTTCTTTTAAATCACCCTGGCCAACTTTAGCAAGGTTGTGGAGATAGAAAGAGCATTTAAGGTTAATATATTTGTGTATGCGAAAAAAGGATTTGTCTTTAATAGAAACAAGATTGTGGCTGTGGTGTGGACAGAAGAAATGCAATGTAGTAATAGTGTAGTCACCAGAGGTCAATGTTTTTTTATTGCAAACTCTGGTGTTAGAATATAAATAGTATAAGTCAAAATGAGAATTCCTAATCTAATAATTATGGTACAATATAGGTACCGCACTGAAGGAGGATCTCATTATGGCAAAGCACTATGACAAACAGTTTAAACTTGATGCAGTCCAGTATTATCATAATCATAGAGATTTAGGATTACAGGGTTGTGCATCAAATCTTGGAATCAGCCAGCAGACATTATCCCGTTGGCAAAAAGAACTGCGTGAAACAGGAGATATTGAATGCCGTGGTTCTGGTAACTATGCTTCTGATGAAGCGAAAGAAATCGCACGTTTAAAACGAGAATTACGAGACGCACAGGATGCTCTTGATGTATTAAAAAAAGCAATCAACATTCTGGGAAAATGACGGAAGCCATTTATCTTGAAGTTACTGAGAAGGCAGAAACTGCTCACAAGGCAAAACGCCGGGTTTCTGTCTCCGGAATGTTGAAATATCTTGGCGTTTCTCGTTCCGGTTATCGTGCATGGCCCCATCATGTTCCATCAAACGCTGAAAAGCGTCGTGAAACAATAAAAGCGAAAATCAAGGATATCTATGAGGAATCAAAACAGAACTATGGTGCTCCTAAAATCACCAAAAAGTTACAGGAAAACGGAGAACGTATTTCTGAACGCACTGTCGGTAAATATATGAAGCAAATGGGGATGAAAGCACAGTGGGTAAAGCCATATACCATTACCACGAAAGATTCTGATTTCAGTAGCGAGTTACAAAATATCCTTGATGAAAAATTTAACCCGGAACGACCAAATGCTGTTTGGTGTTCTGATATTACCTATATCTGGACGATAGACGGATTTGTATATCTGACCAGTATTATGGATTTATTTTCCAGAAAAATCATTCCCTGATCAAACGTGAATGGCTGAATCGTTTCAAAATCCGTGATTATAATCATGCATATCGATTGATCTTCGAATATCTGGAAGATTTTTACAATACAAAACGTATTCATAGCCATTGTGACTATATGTCACCGAACGATTATGAAGAACTGTATCAAAAGCTCCAGAAGGATGAATTGCTGATGGCAGGTTAAGATGAGGAAAACCTCATTTTAACTTGTACTAAATCTTGACATAGGACCAGATTGAACAAATAAGATAAAATGAGAGGATAATGATACATGATATTAACAAATTTGTTAAAAAGAATAATACGTAAACTTGTATGGATTGCTGCCCCGGTATGTACTAGCATTTCTCCAATGTTAAATACTAAGTTATTGTATTTTTATAGTTTCAGAAGAAAACTTGATATGAATAATCCTATAACGTTGAATGATAAGATATTATGGCTGAAGTTTAACACATATTGGAATAATCCTATTATTAAGCAGTGTGCTGACAAATATGAGGTTAGGAGATATCTTGAAGAAAAAGGGCTTTCTGATCTTTTGGTAAAAATGATTTCTTCATACGATAGTCCTGACCAAATAAAATGGGATGACCTTCCTAGTTCATTTGCAATGAAGCTTAATGTAGGATGTGGAATGAACTTGATAGTATCAGATAAAAGTACATTAAACATTAAAGATACCGCATTGATGCTTAACAAGTGGATGAAAGAAGAATATTGGCGAGACTTCTCTGAGATGCAATATAAAGATGTAAAAAAAGAATTATAGTTGAAGAGTATCTCAGTAACGAGGATGGTAGTCCGCTTAATGATTATAAGTTTTATTGTATGAATGGAAAAAGTAAATATGTCATGATTTGCGTAGACCGTATTATAGGAAAAAAGGTTAAATATTTCTATTTTGATAGGGATTGGAATATGATGCCATATACGCAGGATGCGTTGAATGATCCGAATCGGATTATTCCTAAGCCCGATCATATTGATGAAGCATTTGAGTATGCTGAAAAGCTATCAAAAGATTTTCCCTTTGTTCGAGTAGACTTATATATTGTAAATGGGAAAATATATTTTGGGGAATTAACTTTTACACCATCTGCAGGATTGGATAGCGGGCGACTGAGATCAACAGATGAAATTCTTGGGGCACAGTTAGTGTTACCTTTGAAATAAAATATTTAAATAAAAAACAAAAAAGGGGATATATATCAAATGGATATAACGATAATAGGATGTGGAAATGCTGGTTCAACGGTAGCTGCTGATTTATCCTTAAAAGGACATTCAGTAACATTGTTAAAGACATCAAATGCTATGCATAATGAACATTTTAAAAAAGTTAAAGATACTAAATATATAAAAATAATTGAGAAAGGCAAATGTCACATTACCTCTGTATCTGTTACAACAGATTTTGAATCGGCAATTCGAGGGAAAAAATTAATTATTTTATATATACAAACAAATTATCAAGAAGATATTATCAAGAAAATTTCCCCATACCTATGTGATGACCAAGTGATTCTTGTAGAACCAGGCTATTTTGCAACATGTTTTTTTAAAAAATACTGTAATAAAGATATTGTTATCATTGAGGCTGAAAGTTCACCGATAGACTGTAGGATAATTGAACCTGGAGTCGTAAAAGTTCTTTTCAGAAACGTCTGTAACCCTGTTGGGGTGTATCCTGCCCAAAAACAGCAATTAGCTAAGGCGGTTTTAGATGATACGGAATTTCCATTTGAAATTATAAGTAATGTAGTTGAGGCTGCGTTACACAACCCTAATCTTATTGTCCATACGGTTGGTGCAATATTTTCTATTCCAAGAATTGAATATGTTGCTAAAAACGGTGGGAAATATTCGATGTATAAAGAGGTGTTTACCGAGCATGTTTGGAATTTAGTTTTAAAACTAGATGACGAAAAAATGAATGTCTTAGAAAAAATTGGAAGTAAAAGACTCCCGTATGTTGAGGCTTGTAAACTTCGAAATTCTTTGGATATGAATCAAGATGCAACGGAAGTATTTTTTAATTATGCTAATAATTCTGCTCCTTCAGGTCCAGATGTCCCCGATTCTCGTTATATTACTGAAGATGTACCACAGGGTCTGGTACTGCTTGAATCATTGGGAAGAGTTTTAGATGTGCAAACGCCAATTTGTACGGCATTAATTGATTGCGTATCTGCTCTTATGGATCGGGATTTTAGAGCTGAAGGGCGCACTGTTGAAAGATTGGGTATTGAAAACGTAATGACAATACTGAATGATAAAAGCTGAAAGATGTTCTGTTCTAATGTGAACCTGGTTGACAAGGTATTATACTGGGTCGAATCCTGGAAAGAAAAACATATTTCTTTTATTTAAACATATAACCGGAGGGATTGATGATGTCTTTATTTACTGGAAAAATTTTAATGATTACAGGAGGAACTGGTTCGTTCGGAAATGCCGTACTTAATCGTTTCCTCGCAACAGATATAGGGGAAATACGCATTTTCTCTAGGGATGAAAAGAAACAGGATGGCATGCGCCGCGAGTTTTAGACAAAAATGCCAGAGGTATCGGACAAGATCGGCTTCTATATTGGGGATGTATGTGATCTTCAGTCCGTTAAAAATGCTATGCATGGTGTGGACTACATATTTCATGCGGCTGCTTTGAAACAGGTTCCTTCTTGCGAATTTTTTCCTATCGAAGCAGTAAAGACCAATGTAATTGGAACAGAGAATGTTTTGACGGCAGCCGGTAAAATGACTCGCTTTATTATGAGCTTGGAAGAAGCAGTAGACTTGGTATTGTTTGCGTTTGAACATGGTGATCCAGAAGATATTCTTGTGCAGAAGGCACCGGCTTGTACAATTCAAACTCAGGCAGAAGCTGTTTGTGAATTATTTAGCGGTGACAAAGCGTCTGTTAAGGTAATTGGTATTCGTCACGGTGAAAAGATGTATGAAACATTACTCACCAACGAGGAATGCGCTCATGCTATCGACATGGGTAATTATTATCGTGTTCCATGTGATAAGCGTAGTTTGAACTATGATAAATACTTCAGTAAAGGTGATGCCGAACGTAATACCTTGACTGAGTTTAATAGTAATAATACTGTCAACCGTTTTTGAAAATGTCCCAAAATAATTGAAACATTAGCCCCGGTTTTTTGCTGAGACTTTAGTAGGTCTAAAGCGGTATTTCGTTCTTAGGCATTCCCTTGCCTAAGCTTTAAATCTGGGTTCTGCCCAGACCCGTCCTCGCCACACAGGGGCTGTGGTATTCCACGGTTCTCTTGACAACAGTTCCGCTCCAGACTATGCACTCTATTCTTCTGCGTCATTCCAATGATGCTCCTGCTGCTTTACAAATTTTTTGAAGGATTGACGTCTCCATGGATGGTTCATTGGAGGGATGTATTTCTTTTGTGGTTTTGGCTCTTTGTAATCCGGATCGAGTTCTTTTGATTTTGCTTCATGTTCCGGAATCTCCTCCAGTCCATAGATATCTTTGTCATTTACGCAACAGTATTTTTTACCGTCAAACGCCTGGATAAACATTACCCTTGTTCCCTTTCGGTAATGAATCTGCATGCCGAACTGATCAAGCATATGATAGTATTTCTTTGAATGTTGCAGGCAGTGTCCGGAATCTACGACTCTTTCCCATAGCACAGCAAGAATCAGATTGATTTTTTCATTTGATGGTTGCTCTACGAACACAGATTTGATACCATTTAAGGGAAGGGAAAACCTCTCATTGAATTCTTTTATGTGGGAGTTTAAAAATTCATTGGCATCATCGATAGCAAGATGGAGATGCCAGATCTGGCCGGGAACCCATTCATAGGGTGTGGCATCCATCTGAAGCAGTTCTCCGAAATAGGCAGCCCTTGGCCGGCGGGAGTGTGCATCCTCAACAG
>JAETON010000100.1 GCA_021771695.1 Lachnospiraceae bacterium
GAAGCTATCAGAAGTTATGGCAGGCATTGACATTATCCAAGACAGTACCAAGTGCAAAAGTAGCAAAACTGATTCTGGATGATTTAATTGAGGCAAACAAAGATTTTTGGCCGGAATTAAAGTAAAGATTGTTTGAAAGAAAGCAGGTAGAAATTATGGTTGATACGAAAAAAAATACGAAATTAGACCGTTATTACAATATAGCGAAAGTTTTATTGGCATTATCTCCATTTGTGGCATTGGCGTATATTTCAATGAATGCTGCAAAAATGGGAACAACAATAGCAGCAGCAGTCGGACAGAATCCAAATATGACTGTCATGTTTTTAGTTGCTATGATTAATCCGTTTATTGCCTATTTACTGATTTTTGCTCATAACAAGATTGAACAAAGAGATAGCGCTTATGCAGTTGTCAATTTAGTATTTCTAATTGTGGCAGAAATTATGTTGGAAAATATGATTTACATTCTTCTTCTTGGCTTTATTTTATATCAAACGATGAATGCTGGTAATACAACGATAAAAGAGAGTTTTCAAACAAAACTTCAAAATCATTTTTTGAGTACAGTTTCAGGAAGTTTGGTTGTAATCGTATTAGCTGGAATCTGCCTGTTTGCTAGAATTAGAATTGGTGTATAAATATAACTGAATATATGATAAAAAAGGAGTCCATTCTATTAAATTGGAAGGGCTTCTTTTTCAATCAGATATTGAGGAGGATTAAAGGAGCACATTTGTGAAAAGACATTTATTTTTTTGTTTCTTTGGAGTTTTCGTGTTGGGATTTGGTTCTACTATTTGCAGAATTGGACAAGTAGGACTTGATCCATGTACATCAATGAATGCAGGAATTGCCAAGGAAATACACTCAACCTTAGGAATTACAATGATGACAGTTCAAATCATTATATTAGCAGCAGTATTTGTTCTAGATAAAAATTATATTGGATGGGGAACATTTATAAATGCATTATGCTTAGGATATTGTATTGATGGATTTACGGCAATTTTTACAACAGTGTTTTCATTGCCGGAGATGCCGGGAATGGTAATGTATGTATTATGTATGATTGTTGGAATCACATTTATTACTTTAGGTGTATCGCTGTACTTTACCGGAAATTTGGGATTATCCCCTTATGATGCTGTAGGGAAGATTTTTTGTGATAAAACGTCATTGTCTTATCCAATCTGTAGAATTTTGACAGATATGCTATGTGTTGTAATAGGACTTTTTCTTCATGGACCGATAGGAATGGGAACTGTAATTACTGCATTTTTTACAGGACCTCTTATTCAATTTTGGAATAAAAAAGTCAGTGAACCATTGTTTTATTGGCATTAAAATATTTGTGAAAATTCACAGATTTTGTGCAAAAATACACCTTTAAAATATGTTCCCTAAAGTCTTGGAATCTATTGTTTTTGTGAAGTTTGAGATGTACCATGAAGTTACAAAATCAATAAAGAAATAAAACATCAGGAGGATAACAAGATGAGCAGTAATAAAAAATATTCTATTACAGTTGCAGGCGGAGGAAGTACATTTACACCGGGGATTGTATTGATGTTGCTAGACCATATGGACCGTTTTCCAATCCGTTCCATCAAGTTCTATGACAACGATGCAGACCGTCAGGAAACTGTAGCGAAAGCATGCGAAATCTACTTAAAGGA
>JAETON010000101.1 GCA_021771695.1 Lachnospiraceae bacterium
TCTCCAAATGATTATGAAGAACTGTATCGTAGAATCCAGAAAGACGAATTGCTTATGGCAAGTTAAGATGAGGAAAACCTCATTTTAACTTGTACTAAATCTTGACATAGGACCATCCTTATTTATTTTCTCTTAAACTTTATTCTAATTTTCCAACATCACTAGTGTCAATTTGATAATATCTATAATACATGCACACTTATTGTTTTCATCTATATTTATTGTATCTTGTCCAAATTTTACCTATAATACTTGTAAACATTTTTATACTAGGAGGATTATTTATGAAACTATTAGGAACACCGCTTTGTATTCTCTGCGAAGAAGCAGAAAAAAAATTGCATGCCGAAAATATTCAATACGAATATTTTAATTTTACGGAATCAATCGAAAACCTAAAATGGTTTACTGCATTACGTGATAGTAGACCTGAATTTGACTTGGCAAAAAGCGATAAACGTATTGGTATTCCTTGCTTTCTATTTGAAGATAATTCTATTACTTTCAATTTAGATGAGGCTATTGCAAAAACTAAATCAGGTAAAAAATAATAGCCTCACTTTACCCCAGATGAATTTCTGTTTATAATCCCGTCTTTGACAGTTAGGAAAAGCAAAAATCGCTGTATCCCTTGTGGTTATTGGGCTACAGCGATTTTTGCTGTTGTTGCGGACTATAGTATTTTATTCTTTCCCTTTACTTTTTTTCTGAATATTTCTCATTTTACTTTTTGTTATGAACTGATAATCTGTTCGGAAACCACAGACGTCATGAAGATCATCCGTAATTCTTTCTCGTTTGTATAAAGGAACGAATCCCTGTTCCTGTATTTCGGCGAAATTCATTTCTTTTAGAATATCTAATAATTCTTCACATGTATATTTAGCATCCAGTTTTTTCTCAAGGAAGCGGTATATGGTCAATGCAAGAAAACAGATTAGAAAATGTGCTTTGATCCGGTTTTCATCCTGTAAATAGACAGGTCTTGCAGAAAAATCTGTTTTCATAATCCGGAAACATTCTTCTATCCGCCATCTTCCTTCACTTACTTTCAAAATATCACCAACTTCGTCATCTAAAAGATCTGTGCATACTGCGTAAAATCCATCATATTGGGCTTCTTCAAAAATCTTGATTTCATCTAGATAATGCTTTACATCAGCAGCTTCGCCTTCTTCTGTTACAGCCATGGTTCCGATGAAACGTGCTGGATCATTTGGATTTTTGCGGTTCTTTTTTGTGCTCCCTGAATCCAGCATCTTTTGTGCCCGTTCAATCTGTTTGTCTCGAATAGATTTTTGATAAAGGGCATATTTAGGAGAATAGGTAATGATCAGGCGTTGATGCAGCTTCTTTGTGGTGTAGGGCTCGTCTTTATAATAAAGTCCTTTATCATCTTCGGGTAGTTTTGTGATATCAACAGGGGTTCCATCTGATATTCTTTTAAATCCCTGTAGATTTAATGCCCATCCTTTCTGCATGTGAAGCAGAAACACATCCATATGCGAGCATCCGTACAACGGTTTCTTCCACTTTCTTTTTCCCAGCTCCATATTCTTTCAGAATATCACTCAACATATGCCATGATCGAGGTGTAGAATACGGCTCCTCTGTTTTTGGCGGTTCTGAAAATAAATGGTCAGG
>JAETON010000102.1 GCA_021771695.1 Lachnospiraceae bacterium
AACCTGGTATATTGTAATTGACTCATCTAACGGTCACTTACAAATATACCTTCTCCTTTCTATCAACCTTTTAATCCGCGGTTGATTACGGTGCTGTACATTTGTATGATATAAATATGTGATGTGGATTTGTACGTTCAACCTGTGGCTTTGACTACTTAACGGAGGTTCTTACCACACCTCATTTCTAAATAATGATTAGTTAGATGAGTCTCGAATTCGTATCTTGTACCAGGTTTTATGAAATGAGTGCTGTGGATAACACATTACATATTTTCACGAAAGGAATGTATTATCATGATTTTAGTCGGAATTGACATCGGTAAAAACCAACACACCTTTTCCATCATTGACAAAGGAACCGGAGAAATACTATCAAATCCTTCTGTTTTTAATAACAATCAGGAAGGATTCCTGTCACTCATCAAAAAACTAAGCGACTATGCCAAATCAGAACTTCTGATTGGCATGGAAGATACCGGGCATTATCACTTTGCCTTGCTCAAGTATCTTCTTGACAGTCATTATACTGTTGCACTGATTAACCCAGCCACTACTGACCTTACCAGAAAACTTCAAGGCGGCATCACCAAAAATGACTCCCTCGATTCTCTTACTATTTGTGATGTAATAAGCTCCAACCATCGTAAGAAACCATATCGCATTACAAAAGTAAATCGCTTTGACCTTTATGAACAAAAGCAGCTGACACGTCATCATCATAACCTGAAAGAAGAATTAAACATCTACAAAAACCGGCTTCAGAAATGCATTGATATCGTATTCCCTGAATTTAATTCCTTGTTCCGTTCAAAGTACGGCATTGTTTACATGAATGTTTTGAAAACATTTGCATCTGCCAAAAAAATTGCAGACTCCGATATTCAAACCATCCGAGAATGTTTTGAATATAATAGGCGTGGAAAGCGGATTTCACTTTCTGCCGAGCAGCTTAAAGCAGCAGCTAAAACTTCTGTCGGCATACATTCTGTTGCTGAAGAAATACAGATTAGACACCTTGTCCGTCAGATTGAAATGATTGAAGAACAACTTTCTGAAATAGACAAAAAGATAGAAGAGTTCTCCTTACAAAACGACTCTCCTATCCTCTCCATACCGGGAATTTCACACTTTTCCGGTACATCCATTTTAGCGGAGTTAGGAGATATTTGCAACTACACAAAAGCATCTCAGATAATAAAATTTGCAGGTGTTGCACCGTATCACCATGAATCCAGCCAGTTTACCGCCCAGCACACCGCAATAACCAAGAAAGGTTCAAGGTATCTAAGAAAAACACTGTATCAGATTATTTTGACGGTTATCAATAACAATAAGGTTTTTACTGCTTATTACAACAAAAAGTTGGCCGAAGGCAAAGGTCACAGATGTGCTCAGGGGCACTGTATCAGAAAACTTTTAAGGATCATCTATCATCTTTTAAGTACCGGACAAACCTTTGATCCTGATTTACTGAGATAACCATACATACAACTCAACTTATACAATCAGCCTTTTTTGAAAGGTCTGTTTGTTGTGCCATAAAATCCATAATTATTCACATATTTTCAAGGTACATAGTTTTGATAACTAAAATTCATTTTTTCTAAAAAACTACTTGATTTTTATATAGTTAGCTCC
>JAETON010000103.1 GCA_021771695.1 Lachnospiraceae bacterium
TTTTATAATTTTTCTTGTAATTTCTAATTATATTACAAAAAAACGCTATGGTTTACCCCATAGCCAATTCCTCTAATCTTACAATTCGTTTTACATTTGCTGCAAATGCCGTAAAATACATTTGAAGATGCATAGCAAATAGCCCTCTTGAATCTGCTCTGCGCAAACCGTGGGCTTCTTTTAATTCTCCATTCTTTTCTTCTATCCTGTGCCGGATCTTTATTCTCTCTTGGAAATATTCACTTTCTTCAAATTTAAGCCTTTCCAAGTTCTTCTCGCTTACTTGCGTGATGCTATAACTTCGTGTTTTTGCATTTGATTTCCCTACATGGCAATTTTCTCTTTGCGGACATTTCCGGCACTTAACTTTGCTAAATATATATCTTAAATAGGTGTTTCCGTTTTTGGCTGCCCTTTTTTCTACACGTGTAGAAAGTTCTCCGGCAGGACATTGCAACATCCCTGCATCTTTATTGAAACAGAAACCTTCTTCAAGTTTCCCATTTGCAGCGGCCGCTACCGCTGTATTCGTTCGGGCAATCAGTGCAATCTCTTTTCCACAGGCTTCCAGATTATCATCGCTGACATATGCCATATCCCCTATAACTTCTGTTACTTTTATCCCATTTTTTTGTGCTTCTTCTATCAATTGCGGTAATTCCTGTCCGTCTGGTGCTCCTCCATTTGTTACACTTATCCCGGCAATCAGACGTTCTTCTGTCATTGCAAGATGATTCTTATACCCATAAAACGTACTGGACGCTGTTTTGTGACCAAACCGTGCATCTTTATCATCTTTGGAGCGAATCTCTCTAATCTGTTCGTTTTCAAGTAACTCTTTCATCTTTTTAGAAATTTTCTGTATCTTTTGGTTTCCACAAGATTCTATCCCTTCATCCAGAACCTGAAGCAGTTCCTTTGTATAGGCGATCTCTTCGTCCAACCCTGCTTCCAAAGATGGTTTCTCCGGAAATTTTTCTGATAAGTCAAAAGCATTTTTATAAATCTCTTTCCGAAGTTGTTTACTCATATCCCGTAGGATTTGTGTGGGGGATTTCGCACGGACAGATGCCGTTGTGTGGGTGGAATCCACAATAATAGTACCCGATTTGATCAGCCCTTTGTCAAGAGCCTGCTGGATTGTTTCTTTCAGCATTTCCTCTAGGATATCTTCCGTAATGCGGGTTTTTCTGAATTTTGTCAGAAGACTGGGATCTATCATTTTTGCTTCTGGATCCAGATCAAGGAAAAATTTATATGCCATATCTGTTTGGGCACTACTAATCAGTGCTTCATCGGACAGATCGTACAGTTTTTTCAGGAAAAGTAGTTTAAACATCATCTCTGGTTCCTTCGCCGGGCGCCCCAAATTTTCACAATACTGTTTACGAAGCATTGGATTTACAAAGCTAAAATCTATGTTTTCTTTAATTCTACGCAAAAGATGATTCGCTGGAATGACTGCATCGTAAATTCCCTGATAGGGTGATAATGATAGTTGTAACTGTGAATGATCTTTCAACATGACAGAACCTCCTTCCTCATGATTCTATTATAACAGGGCCACTAAAAAAAGCCCAATTCTTTTTTGGAATCAGACTTTTTCAGTGCCCTT
>JAETON010000040.1 GCA_021771695.1 Lachnospiraceae bacterium
TAGCCAAACGATTGATTATGTATATGGTTACTATAATCATCTGCGTCCGCATTCATCGAATGGGTATCTGACACCATTTGAGAAGAGGATGTCATAACGTTCATTTTTTCAGTGTTAATGTTACAAAAAAGATTGACCAGATCAAACCATCGGGACTGATGAGTGCAAAGACATATAGAGAAAAGATAGTAAAGCTTTTTTAAATAACATTTGGGGTTTAGTTAATACGATTATTGCAAGAGCAAAAAGTTGTTTCGAAGAGCTGAAAAAAGTTCAGAGGGAAATGGCTACGGTTAAGGAAGAAAATGAGGATTTGAAATGGGAGTATAGGGAACTTAAAGAAAAACTGGAATATCAGAAAGGATTATGTGAGGAATTGGATCGGGAAAATGACGAGTTACGAGTTAAGGGAAGATAGTAGAAAATTGGATTATTTTAAGGAGTATCTGCCGAGGGAAACGTATAACAGGATTGTTGATATTGCAGAAAGACAGCATGAAGGAGAAAGATGAAAAAACAGTGGTGTTTGGAATAGAATGACTTTTTGATTGCGTAGGGAAGAAAGTGTAGTGTATAATGAATGTAAAAACTGGTAGTTGGAGATCTATTATGATTATAAGAAAAGCAAAAGGTTCAGATGCAGAAGATATTAAAATTTTATACTTTGACTATTTAACAGCATATCCACCAAAAGAAGAGCAAGATATGGATATATGGGCTAGTCTTCTTGATAAATTTGAGAAAGATGAAAATATGCACATATTAGTGGTTGAAGAAAATGGAAGAGTAATTTCATCAGTACAAATGGCGATAGTAGAGAGCTTAACGCATAACATAAGACCTTTTGCGGTTATTGAAAATGTTGTAACACACATAGACTATAGAAATAAAGGATATGCTTCGGCATTGTTGGATAAAGCATCAGAAATAGCATAAGAACACAGATGTTACAAAGTATTTCTTGAAACAGGGTCAAATAAAGAGAGTACATTGAATTTTTATAGAAATAATGGTTTTGAAATTGATAAAAAACATTCTTGTCTAAAAAGACTATAAGCTATCTTTCGTTTGGGAAAAGAAAATATTTAGTTTAGTAAGCTGAGAGAAGAGATAAAAAATAAGAATTCATGGAGGTAATTGCATGTATAGGAAAAGTGTTGATTGGTTACTTTTTTCTAAAGAACAAACACGAAAATCACTTGATAATAGTTTATATGCGGTAACAGCAGTCAATGAGAATCAAACTGTTGGAATGGGAAGACTGATAGTTGATATTGTAGTACATCCTACTTATCAGAAAAAGGGGATAGGAACTAATATCACTAATATGTTAGTAGAATATGTCAAAAACAGAATCCCCATTGGTGGAAGTTCCAGCATACAGTTAATTGTGGAAAAGGGAAAAGAAGAATTTTATGAGAAAATGGGATTTAAACGGATACCTCATGATTATTGTGGTTCGGGTATGAGAAAAGTCATTTATAGATAAGAATTTTAAGAGGATAAATCGAAGTGGTAGAGAAATTTCGGAGGGAGTTATTGCTGTTGGAAATTTATTAGAAGTATATAATACGGACTTATTTAAATAATATTTCAACAATTACCATGTGGAGGATTTTTAGATAATGGATAATTGGTTTACAATAGATAAAATTGATGAAAAAACTTACATTATCAGTGAATATCGTCATTGGGAAGAAACACATTGCTATTTACTAAATGGAAGTGAACGAAGCCTGCTTATTGACACAGGACTTGGCATTTCAAATATATATGATGAAGTGGTAAAACTTACCGATAAACCTATTACAGCGGTTGCAACACATATTCATTGGGATCATATTGGAGGACACAAATATTTTCCGGAGTTTTATGCCCATGATGAAGAGTTGGATTGGCTCAATGGCAAGTTTCCTTTGTCAGTGGAAAAGATTAGAGAAATGGTTGTTGACCGTTGTGACTTACCGAATGATTTTGATATAAATGATTATGAACTTTTTCAGGGGATGCCGACAAAATTGCTGACCGACCATGAGACAATTGATATTGGTGGTCGACAAATTGAAGCACTACATACACCTGGACATGCACCATGGCATTTATGTTTTTGGGAGAGAAATAAGGGATATTTATTTACAGGCGATTTGGTTTATAAAGATATGCTGTTTGCCTATTATCCGTCCACTGATCCAGAGGCATATCTTGATTCGCTGGAAAAAGTTACAGCATTGCCGGTGGAAAAAGTATTTCCAGCGCATCATTCATTGGATATTCGGCTGGAAATTTTAATTCGTATGAGGGAAGCATTGAAGCAACTGAAAGCAGCCGGAAAACTTCATCATGGAAGTGGCACATTTGACTATGGTGATTGGGGGATATGGTTATGAAAATGGAGAGTTTATAGATAAAGTTGCAATGGAAGAATATGTAGAAATGTGCTCTCAATTTGGTTCGCAGATGGGAATGACGAATGAGGAAATGAGAGAACATTGCAAGAAATTATTTCCAACTTTAAAAAGATGGAAGGATAATAAAAAATAGTAAAAACCTATTGACCTTCACGGAACGTCATAGATTAAAGTAATTATATCAGGAACAGGAGGTCATATGGTATGAGAACAGTAAAGGAAATATCGAAAATCACAGGTATCAGCGTACGCACGCTTCATTATTATGATGAAATCGGTTTATTTCAGCCGACAGATAAGAGTGAAGCGGGATACCGGCTTTATAACGATAAAGCGCTGGAGATTTTACAGGAGATATTGTTCTTTCGTGAGTTTGATATTCCTTTGAAAGAAATTAAATCCATTATGGAAAATCCTGCTCTTGACAGAAATGAGATTTTAAAAATGCAGAGAAAAATGTTGATTGCAAAAAAGGAGCGAATGGAGCACCTGATTGCCAATATTGATGACATTCTGAAAGGAGAGAATAAGATGGATTTTGCTATTTTTGACAAAAAAGAAATTAAGGAACTATTTCAGACAACTTTTGAACATATGCCGGAAGAAATACGGCAGACTGCCATAGATGAATTTGGTGGAATCGAGCAATGGGAGAAACATTATATGAATGTTGTATCCTCAGAAGATATGCAGAAGAAATATGCGAAAGTAGTGGAATGGTTTGGCGGAAAGGAAGCTTTCCTAGACAGTGCCCAAAATCCAATCAGTAAGGAAGTGGCAGAAAGTTATAAGAAACGAGAGGATATTATTCTACAAAAGTTAATTCAAAAGCGTGAATATGCTTTGGATTCTTTTGAGGTGAAGGAAATTGTCGGGGAATATGGATTTGTTATGAAACAACTTTTTCAATTGAAGGAGGAAAAGGGTATGATGCTTTCTCTTGCACAATCCTATTGCAATCCACAGATTAGAACAGCGATAGATGAAAAGTATGGAAAAGGTGCCGCAGAATTTTTTGCCCGGGCAATTAAGGAATTTTATAAGAAGTAATAAACTGAATTGATATATAAGCAGAAATGCTTTTATATAAAACAAAGATAAAAACACAATGTGCTCTGGCACAGATTCGGTTGGTAGTCCGGACACAGTGAAAACTGTAAGTAGCCTTCCCTCCTTGGGTCGTCCGTTCTTTGTTCATAACATTTAAAGGAGGGATTCGTTATGGACGAAGTAAATTGTAACTTGACGGTATTTTTTGAAGAACCATTCTGGATTGGTGTATTTGAGAGGATTTCGGATGGCAGGTTATCAGTATGCAAAGTAACTTTGGGAGCAGAACCTAAAGATTATGAAGTATATGATTTCATTTTGAAAAACTACTATAAGTTAAAGTTTAGTCCGGCTGTTGATACCGAAGTAAGAAAAGTGATGCACAATCCAAAAAGATTATAGCGTGATGCGAAAAAGCATTTACAGGGTAAGGGCATTGGAACAAAATCACAGCAGGCACTTCAATTATAAAGGGAGCAGATGAAAACAGAGCGTAAGAAAGTTAGCAGGGAACAAAAAGAGGCTGAAAAGAAACGTCTGTTTGAATTGAAATAGCAAAAGAAAAAAGGAAAGCATAGGGGGCAGATAATGCCCCTACTTTTCAAAGTTATGAGAGCGAAACATAAAATGGTGCTTGAGGATTGAGGAAAAGGTAATAGAAATGAGAATCATAACATTTGAAGAAAGATATCGTGATGATGTAATTTTTATGATATTGGAAGCAAAAAATGCATTGGGTAGAGTTCCCGGATTAAATGAAGATTTGCTGGATATAAAGTCAAATTATTTTGATGTGTGTGGAATGTTTTGGATTGCAGTGGATGAAAACGACAGAGTGATAGGAAGTATAGGGTTTAAACCGATTGAGAATTCGAATGAAGTCTGGATACATAGGGTGTTTGTAAAATATAATCTAAAGCATAGGGGAATAGGTACAAGACTATTGGAATATGCTGAATCTTTTTTGAAAGAAAAAGGAAAGGCAGTGGTACATATTCATTTGGGCACAGGAAAAGAGTGGTTTGAATCACACAAGTTTTATCCTAAAAACGGATATGTTGAGTACGAGCCGAACTATATGATGAAGAAATTGTAGATTTGAAAGGACATAAAGTAATAGAGTTGTGGTGCAGTTGAAAAATAAAAGAAGCGATTTATTAGTTTTGAAGAAATTGCATTGAAATAAATAGGGTATCGTATTCTTGATATTAGTATATAAACGTTGAATTTTGTTGAGAATTACAAGGGATTATATTATAATAAAATACATTGGTTTATTGTGCTTATTGATACAGATTATATAAATATAGTGTATTGAGAAAATGGGTAGAATACTGATTTGCGAAAAAGACTTTTAATTAAAAATGATCCAATATATTGATAAAGAGGTAAGATATGAACACGAAATGTCAGGTATTTACACCTAATGATTATGTTGGGGAATTATTGGATAGTATTGACTATACAGATAATTTATATGGAAAAAAAATATTGGAAAATTCATGTGGTGATGGAAATATATTGGTAGTTATTATTCAGAGATATATTGATGATTGTAGAAAACATGGGTTGCTGGATAGTCAAATAGCTATAGGATTGGAAAATGACATTTACGGAGTAGAAATTGATCCCATACAATATAATAAATGTGTTGTGAAATTAGATGAAATTGTCGAAAAAAATGGCATTGGTAAGGTTAAGTGGAATGTTATTAATGGTGATTATTTAAAATGGAAAGAATCACAGAAATTCCAATATATTGTTGGAAACCCTCCCTATATTACTTATCAGGAATTAAAAAAGAAGGAAAGAGATTTTTTAAGAAAAAAATTTGAAACTTGCGAAAAAGGAAAATTTGATTATTGTTATGCATTTATAGAGAAGAGCACAAAAAGTTTAGATCAAGATGGTAAAATGGCATATTTAATTCCTAGTAGCATCTTTAAAACTGTATTTGGAGAAAAATTGCGAGATTATATAAAACCATATTTACAGGAAATAAGAGATTATACTCAAGATAAAATGTTTGACAATGCATTAGTAAAATCAGCGATAATGGTGCTTAACAAGGGAGGAAAAAGTGAGATTTTGAATTATTATGATGTTGCTAATAGACAAGAGTTATATATTCCAATAAGTGATTTACAAAAGAAGTGGTTTTTTACAATAAATAATACGTCTGGAACAAGACGGTTTGGTGACTACTTTAAAGTTTCACATGTGGTTGCAACATTGTTAAATGAAGCTTTTGTTATACAAGAAGAAAATTATAATGAATTAGCTGATTGTTATCAGTGTAATGGACATAATATTGAAAAGAAAATTGTAAGAGAAACGGCTACCCCACGTTCACTGAGATATGGAAAAACAGAAAAAATTATTTTCCCATATAATTACGAAAGAGGGGAATTGATTAGATATACAGAAGAGGAGTTTGAACAAAATTTTCCAGGAGCGAATGCGTACTTAAATGATTTTAGAAATCAATTAGATAGACGCGAAAGTGATAGTAATGCTTTGTGGTTTGAGTATGGTCGTTCACAGGCATTGTCAGGATTAAATAAGTGTAAATTACTGATTTCAACGATTATTACAGAGAAAGTGACAGTATATAAACTTAAAAAGAAATGTATACCATATGCAGGAATGTATATTGTTCCAAAGTCAGAAAACAAAGTATACAACTTGGATGATGCTAAAGAATTATTAGAAAGTGAGGCGTTTATGAAATATGTAGAAGATGTTGGAATACATATAAGTGGAGTGTCATTAAGAATTACATCAAAAGATATTGAGAATTATATGTTTTAATTAATGTTATCATAATATGTATTTGCAGAAAAATGAATGAGTTTTAATCATAATATGTAAAAGAGAGGTGCAAAAATGAGGGAGGTTAAATTTTCTGTAGCTGCAAAGGCTGCAAGATTGATTGGTAGAGAAAATATTGCTGATGTTGATGGTGCACTAGTAGAATTGATTAAAAATTCTTATGATGCAGATGCAACTTGTGTTTTGGTAAAAATGCAGATACCTTTTCCTGATGTACCAAATACTTTGGATATGACTTTGGCAGTTGAGATATTAAGCAAAAAAGATTTAGATAGTATTATGTCATATTATATTGAAGAAGAAGGTCAATTAGTCAAAAGAGAAAGATTAACAGAAAATGAACAAGATAAACTAAAAAACATATTATTTTCGTATAATAAAATAGTAGTTGCAGATAATGGATATGGAATGACAGAGAACATTGTGTCTACAACATGGATGCACATAGGTACTAGCGATAAAGAGAATAATGTTATTTCACCTAAAGGACGTGTTAAAACGGGTGCGAAAGGAATTGGAAGATTTGCATTAGACAAACTTTCAAAAGGTTCGTTAATGTATACTAAGTCAAAAAATGAAAATTCTGTTATTAAGTGGTTCATGGATTGGGAACAGTTTGCTAAAGCAGAATTAATAGATGATGTAAAAGCTGAAATCCAATTACAAGATAATCTATATGAATCTTTAGTGGAACAAGAATTTAAAGACTATGCAGAAGTATTGAAAGAACATGATTGGGAAACAGGAACAATGATTATCTTGAATCCTATAAGAGAACCTTGGAGTAAGAGATTGTTTAAAAAAGTTAATACGAATTTAAATAGTATCAATCCAATCGGAAGTGTAGATGAATTTAAAGTGGTTATTAGTAACGAATATTATCGTGATTTTGACTATCAAACAGAAAAGGTTGCAATAGATAAAGAGGATTATGATTATAGAATTAAAGTTGAGTATGATGGAAAAGAAGCATTGAATGTAAAATTGCTTCGTAATGAAGTTGATTTATCTAAAAAGACTATTACTGTTGAAAAGTATGGACAATCAATCACTAAAAATATAGATGAATTTTGGAAGGCTGAAAAGCTACAGGTTAAAAATTATACAAAGGAAGATTATAACAAAGAAATTGAAAAGATAATCAATGTTCAAAATGTTCTTCTGGAAGATGAGATTGATAGAATTCAGAGTGTAGGCCCCTTTCAGGCAGAGATGTATTTTTTGAGAAATTCAAATAGTGCAGGATATGAAATAATGAAAAAGGTTGCAACAAGAAAGAGAAAAAAACTGTTAGAGCATTTTTCGGGTATAAAGATATATAGAGATAATTTCAAGGTTCGTCCGTATGGTGATGAGGGAGCTCTATATGATTGGTTAGGATTAGGGGGGCGAGCCCAAAAGAGTCCTGCGGCACCATCACACTTGAGTGGACGTTGGAGAGTTGAACCATATCAGATGATTGGGTGGGTGAAAATTAGCAGAAAATCAAATCCAGAACTTGAAGATATGGCAAATAGAGAAGGAATTGCATTAACGGATTCATACTATATATTTGTTAATATGTTGCAAGAAGCGATTAATGAATTTGAATATGACAGACAATATATTTACAGAGAATATGCAAAGTGGATTCAATTGATAGAAAAGGAATTGGCAGATTTTTCTGAACGTGTAAAAGAGGAAGCTCGTAAACGGTCTAAAAAACAAGAGCAAAAAAATGATAAGCAAGGAACATCAAGTGAAGAGCAGGAACGCGGAGAACAATTTTCAGAAGATGAGTTATTTGGAACAGTACAAAAGTTAGTTGATGAATCAGAGAGTGAGTTAAAAAGTAAACAAATGCTACAAATACTGAGTTCATCGGGTATTATATTAAATACGTTCTTTCATGAATTTAATGCAATTAATACACAATTTCACATACAGGCATCGCAAATTAGAAGTAGAATCAATTATATTCTGAAAGGTGAAGAATATACAGGGCTGCCAGCCTATAATCCATACACAAGAATTGACATATTAGAGAAAAATGATAAATTGACGGCTGCGTTTTTGGATGTTGTTATGGAAGGGTTAAAAAAAGATAGTCTACAAAAAAATGTAATTTCACTACGAAAAGAAGTTGCGAATATTTTAAACAAGTGGCAATTAATACTTGAAGATAAACATATAAAAATTCTGCCAAATATTTTTGAGGAAAGTGAGTTTGATGATAATATTGAAATGGCAATTGTGGATATATATATTATCTTAAATAATTTTATATTAAATTCTGCGTGGTTTTTAGAGCAAAATCATAATCCTAATCGTCAAATTGGATTCGAATTGATTAAGCAGGAAAATGAAATATGCTTTATTATGGAAAATAATGGACCAGCATTAGCGGATAAATATAAAAGTAATCCAGATAAAATATTTGAAATGGGAGAAACTTCTAAAGGTAAAGCAGGAACGGGACTTGGTTTATGGGTTGTCAGAGAAACAGTGGAAAGAAATAATGGAAAAATAGAAGTAATAAATAAGCAAGAAGGATTTGGCTTGAAAATAATTTTGAAGTGAAAGGTGAAAGAGAATGTATCGAATAGGAATAATAGATGATGTGAAGAGTGAAAGAGATGATATACAAGTATCAATTCTTGATAACGTAAATACAGGGACAGAAGTTGAGTTTAAAGAGTATGTATTAGAGCATAAAACAAAGGAAAATCTTTTTAGTGAAATTAGAAAAGATGTTTCAGATGAAGTGATTCATGCATTAATTGTTGATTTTCGTTTAGATACGACTGAGGATATTATTAAAGGGTGGGAGATAATAGAATTTACACATTTGGAATTTCCCGAATTCCCTGTGGTCATTATGACAAATGTTCCTGATGAAAGTAAGGAGTCAGAATATACTGACGCAGATAAAGTTTATGCAAAGAAGATTTTTCTAAATCCGCAATCAGAAGAAACGAATGAGTTAGTAAAAAATATTATATTGAATATTAATAGATATAACAAGCACCGTAAAGATTTAGAAGCAAAGTTGACTATTGAATTACAAAAACTTGAAAAAGACAGTGATAATATACAAGTGCTTGAAAATGTTATTAGTATCGAAAAGGAACTAGCAAAATACAAACAGATATATCAGACAGTTATAGATATGGAGTTGGAGATGGATAATCTGAAAGAAGCGTTTGCTTTACTTGATAAATACGAAAATATGTAGAGGAAATAGAATGAAATATGAAAAGTTTAAAAATCACGAGATTAAGAGAAGCTGTACAGAACATTTTGATGATTATAGAAAATACAAAACCTATTTAGAAAATGATTTTAAAAATAGATGTTGTTATTGTAACATGCCAAGTAATTTGTTAACTATTTCTTATCATATAGATCACTTTGTCCCACAAAAGGTATTTAAAGGGAAAAACGATTCATTATTAACAGAATATGATAATTTGATGTTAGCATGTCCAAAGTGTAATTTATCTAAAGGAGATAAGTACAAAGGGGATATAGACAATTCTACTAAAATTGAAAATGAACTTTTTTACAATCCGGTTGAAGTTGATTATAACGATATTTTTTTTAGGAATGAGATGGGTGGAATTGATTCGGAAGATGAAAAAGGACGGGAAATGATAAAAATACTGAAATTATATCGTCCTATACATAAATTGGCTTGGTTGATTGAGCGTTTAGAAAATTTATTACATAGTTTAGAGCAGGAAGCAGATAAAGAAACTGATCCAGATAAGAAAAAAATATTGGAGGAAGCAGCTGGAAAAGTTGCCCGCGAATGTGTGAAAAAATCAAAATTATTCAGGGCGGTTTATAATGGAAAGCAATTTGAAGAAATAGAATATCAGAAATGATTTTAAGAGAAATGCCATTCAAATATACTTGTAAGTATGAAATGTTTGTTTTGCGATATGTATACAAGAAAGTGGTAACGAATTACCGTTATGGGTAGCTGGTTGTAAAAATTGATAAATCATACTGCAAGTAAGTTGTTCATCTTTTTCGGATTAGAAAAGTGACTTTGGTGCCAAAACGGTGCCAAGAAATCATGGAAATATAAATATAGAGTGAAAAAATAGCGATTGTTCCTTATAAAAATGATGAAATAGCATGAAAAACATGGGAAAAAGTGCTTTTAAAGTAGCGTGAAGGTGGACGTACAGTAGGATTAGGACGTGTAGCTCAGATTATTGAGTAATCTTTAAAAGTATTGATTTTATGGACTTTCCGAGAGAATCTCGGGGAGTCCTTTTTAATAAAAAAAGAACATCGGGATAAAATCAGTTGTTTCATACATTATAATGAATATCATATAGACGTTTTGAAACAAGGGGGATAGGATTATGAAACGAATTTGGCCAGGTGTGCTACTATTATTTATAATGATAGGGATATATGGATGCAATAAAATAAAAACGGATACAAGTTTTGATAGAACTTCAAAAGAGAATCTAAAGTTAGATATCTCCATAAGCAAAGAAAAGAAAAATATGATTCCTAATCCAGCAAAAACGAAAGGAAAAGTAGAGATTCGACTTCATGAAGAGTTAGATAGGAGTTGGGATGAAATTTCGACAGAGGAGAAGAATAACTATTATGCGGATTTATCTTTTGCAGGATTTCAAAAGGAAGTTTTAGTATCTTCTTTTGTTGTAGGAAATATGACGAATACGAAATCAGACAAATCGAAAATGCGCTATTTAGATAAAAAAGGCAGGGAAGAAGAGATAAAAGGGAATTGTCTAGGATTATTTGTGATGGATGTAAAGAATACAAAAGCAAAGGAAGAAGATAGAGAAGGAACTAATTATTTTGTTGTTGTTGATTATGCAAAAAAGACATATTATAAAACAAAAACAGAATTCTTTTTTCATGGTATGGATCAGTGGACTGCTCTAAAAGCAATGGATGTCACTGGAGATGGGAAGACAGAACTCGTAGCACAGCGCTGTTACAATAAAAGTATTGAGCTGGGAGTTTTTCGATGTAAAGAAAAGACACATCAATTAGTTGATTTATTTTCTACTCTGGATGACATTGATAAATATGAGGATTATCCAGACCGAGCATTATTTTCAGGATATCCAATCGACGATTACAAAGTGGTATTAGAATTTAAAGATATAAACTACTCCAAGACGATCTCATTGTTAGATGTGGGATTTAAGAAAAAAGATTTAGAATCAGATCATGATCCTAATGCTGAAGATGACGACATGGATTGGTTAGATTGGCAGTTTATTTCATTATGGAAAAATGGGAAAATTTTAAAAAACAAAGTGAAAGAAGATATAGTATTTTTATATACATTGGATTATGTGGACTTTTTATCAAAAAAAGGAAAGAAACCGCAGATAGATTTGATTCGTGGAATATTTCTTGGACATAGATCAGAATGGCTTGGGAATATGCATCAAATTTATGAATATGATTCTCAAAAAGATCGATTGGTAATGAAGGATGCCAGATTTTCCGATGTAAAAAAAGCTGAAAAAGAGATGAAATCATGGATAATTACAGATGATATGTTTATTGACACAGAGAATTTATAATATAGAAAGAGGAATGGCATGAATGTAAAAGAACGTTTATTAAATTATGTAACAATAGCTACAGGTAGTAAAGATGGACAAGATACAACGCCCTCTACAAAGGAACAATTTCAATTGGCATATTTTCTGGAAAGAGAAATGAAAGAAATTGGACTCTCCGATGTTACTGTGGATGAACATTCTTACGTTTATGGTTTCTTGCCGGCAACAGAAGGTTGTGAACATAGCGAACACATAGGGTTTATTGCACATTTAGATATTGTCAGTGATTTTGGCTTAAAAGAGATAAATCCCCAAGTGATTGAAAACTATGATGGGAGAGAAATAAAACTAGGCAGAAGCAATTGTATCCTCAATGCTGAACAGTTTCCAGAGCTTCAGAATGCCATTGGCAAGACCCTGATTACTACAGATGGAAATACTGTTTTGGGTGCAGATGACAAAGCAGGAATTGCTGAGATATTAACGATGTGTGAAAGGTTGATCCATGAAAATATTCCGCATGGGAAAATCTGTATTTGCTTTACGCCGGATGAAGAAATTGGACATGGTGCAGCATTCCTTGATTTGGAACATTTTGATGCAGCCTATGGGTACACAGTGGATGGAAGTGCTCCCAATGAAATAGAATATGAAACTTTTAATGCAGCAAGTGCTGTTTTTGATATTACAGGAGTTTCCGTACATCCTGGAGATGCGAAAGATAAGATGGTGAATGCATCATTATTGCAATGAAAATTGATGGATTACTTCCAAAAGGTGAAACACCGGCAGATACAGAAGGCAGAGAAGGATTTTTTCCTTTATGCAGTATGCAGGGCAATGTCGGGAAAGCGAAACTGTCCTATCTTGTTCGGAATCATGATGGGATAAATTTTGAAAAACGAAAACAGACGATGATGGATATTGAAAAAACGATCAATGATCAATACGGACTTGGAACTGCAAAATTAAAATTGCAAGATCAATATAAAAATATGGAAGAGATAATAAATAAACATCCAAAAGTAGTTGAAAAAGCAAAGGAAGCAATCAGAAAATCTGGACTTTGGCCAGTTTCAAATCCGGTAAGGGGTGGAACGGATGGAGTACAGCTTTCGTTTCGAGGACTTCCGTGTCCTAATTTAAGAACGGGCGGTTATGCGATGCACGGTCCTTATGAACATGTGATTGTGGAGGAAATGGAACAAGTGGTACAAATTTTAATGAACATTGTACAGGAAGAAGAAAAAACATATGCTGAAAAATAATGACTGAATCATTTGGAACTCAATAATTTATAAAATCTATAGTATGACGGATATTGACGAGATGCGGTCCCAAGTAATGAAACAACTGCAATATTTATTTGATTTTGACAGTGCTTCCTTTTATCTGGCATCTCAAGTTCGAGAAAATGAATTGGAACGTCCTGCGGGAATTGGTTATGAATTGAAAGACATGGAGGCTTACATTCACGAATTCAAAAATTTAGATTATTCCGAAGGACTGATGTTTACTGGAAAGATATAGTATACAGAGAGAGTGACTTGATACCAGAAGAGGTTCGTGTGAGCACCAGTTATTATCAATCTGTCTATGATGTATAGGGCTGGCACTATTCCTTGCATTTAAATTTAAGTTATCAGGAGGAATTTCTTGGAATTCTTTCTTTCGACGAAAAGGGAAAGGAAGGGAACATGAGAAAAGTGAAAGTTGCAGGCATACAGATGGCATGCACGTGGGATTTAGAAAAGAATTTAAATAAAGCAGAACAGATGGTAAGAAAAGCAGCACAAGATGGAGCCAATGTAATTTTACTGCAAGAATTATTTGAAACGCCTTATTTTTGTCAAAGACAGGATTTTCAATATTTTGATTTAGCATATGTGCTGGAAGAGAATGAAGCAATTGCTCAATTTAGAGTGATTGCAAAAGAGTTGAATGTAGTGCTTCCAATCAGCTTTTTTGAGAAAGCAGGAAATATAGCATTTAATTCTATGGCAATGATTGATGCAGATGGCAGTATTCTCGGAATTTACCGCAAAACTCATATTCCAGATGGATTATCCTATGCAGAAAAAATTTATTTTACATCAGGGGATACAGGATTTAAAGTATGGAATACCAAATACGGAATGATAGGTGTTGGTACAGAAAAAGACGATACGGAAATGACATTTTATGGTTCATCTTTTATTGCAGACGAAAGCGGTGAGATTATTGCCAAAAAAGATTGAGAGTCAGAGGGTATCATAATTGCAGAACTTGATCTGGATGAGATTGCTGAAAAAAGAAGAAACTGTCATTACAACAGAAATGTGTCTTCTAAGTCTGGGAAGAAATCCTCATATGCCAAAGGAAGAAAGTTGAAAGTACATAAACTTTGTACGACGAAAAATCCAGTATTTTTGTATGGTGCCGACACCATTGATAAAATGGAAGGAACATTGGACAGAGAGGATGGAGAGATTTCCATTGCATCGTATATGAATTTTTTAATTGTCAATGGAGGAGTCATTGTTCCTCAATATGGAGGCGAGAACGATGCATTGGGGCACTGGAGCAGATTCAAGGAATGTACCCAGAACGTAAAGTTGTTGGCGTGCGGACAGAAAAAGTAGCCTTTGGCGGAGGAAATATCCACTGTATTACACAGTAGCAGCCATAAAAAGTAAATAGTTTACATCCTGACAAAAGAATGATCTTGAGTTTCCGCAAACTGCATTGAAAAAGTGAGTAAATCTTTCTAAAGTACCAATCCGCCTATTTTTTGAGAAAATTAGAATGGCAGTTATGTGATTAGAGGCACTTGAATAAG
>JAETON010000041.1 GCA_021771695.1 Lachnospiraceae bacterium
AGAGTTCCTTTTGGTCCTGTTTTTCTGGATTGGATCTGCATTCTTCTTCAAACCGTTTGATCCAGCTTCGAACGGTTCCTTCGCCTAGATTGTATTCTTCATTTACACTTTTGATGTTTTCTACTATAATTCACTTTTGTGCTAGAATAAAAGCACAAATATTATGAAGGAGGCAGCATTATGGTAGGTAAAAAAATCCGGGCATATCGAGAATTCAGAGGATACAGTTAGCCGAGCTGTCCGGCATTAATGTAGGTACGATAAGAAAATATGAATTGGGAATCCGGAATCCAAAACCGGATCAGTTAGAAAAGATAGCAACTGCACTTGGATTAAATGTAAGTGTTTTTCTGGATTTTAATATTGAGACAGTTGGAGATGTGCTTTCTTTACTGTTTTCTATTGATGATTCAGTGAACCACTCTCTTGCTGAGACATCTGATCAGAAGATTGCACTGACTTTCTATAATCCTACGATGCAGGACTTTTTCAAGAAATGGTGTCAATTTAAAAATGTCTATGAAAAGGAAAAAGCTGAAATATTAGATATTGAAGATGAAGATAAAAGGCAAGAAGAACTGGATAAACTGAATGCTACCCAGGAAGAATGGAAATTACGTGCTATGGGAACTACAATCGGTTGCCACACTGTGGTTAAAAAAGGTACCAATGACAATGTCATCAAAACATACAATCTTACTTAATTTTACGCATAAGAAAAAGATTTCTTTTTTCATAATATCAATTCCTTTCTTGTAAATGCATTTTTCGATGTCATATACTATTCCCGAAATCATAGAACTCAAAAGAATTCCTAATATGGTGGCGATATCTGGATTCGAACCAGAACCTATTGCTAACTTAATTATAGTGGTGGTATAGCATTGATTTTCAATTTGTTAATCCAATTTCAGGATTTTGTTATCATTCTGCTATCACAAACGGTTGTCGAGATACTCTCCCGGCAATCGTTTTTCTATACTGTTCGTTATTATTTTTCAATCTTTTATACACTTCCACGCAACAGAAAAACCCGTAGAACCGAAGTTCTACGGGTATCTTACGTTTGAACACAACATTATCTTGCGATAACAAATCTATATTTAGATTGTATTACTCAATAATCTGAGCTACACGTCCTGATCCTACTGTACGTCCACCTTCACGGATAGCGAAAGATAATCCCTGCGCCATAGCGATTGGGTGAATTAATTCGATAGTCATTTCTACGTTATCACCAGGCATGCACATTTCTGTTCCTTCTGGTAATTCGATAACACCTGTTACGTCTGTTGTTCTGAAGTAGAACTGTGGACGGTAGTTGTTGAAGAATGGAGTATGACGTCCACCTTCATCCTTTGTTAATACATATACCTGAGCTGTGAATTTTGTATGGCATGTGATTGATCCTGGTTTACAAAGAACCTGTCCTCTTTCGATTTCATCTCTCTGAACACCACGAAGTAATGCACCAATGTTATCTCCAGCCTGAGCTTCGTCTAACAGTTTACGGAACATTTCTACACCAGTTACAACAACTTTTCTTGTTTCTTCTTTGATACCAACGATTTCAACTTCGTCAGATACATGAAGAACACCGCTTTCTACTCTACCTGTAGCAACTGTACCACGTCCTGTGATAGAGAATACGTCTTCGACTGGCATTAAGAATGGTTTATCTGTATCACGTTCCGGATCTGGGATGTATTCATCGATAGCATCCATCAGTTCCATGATTTTATCTCCCCATTCGCTGCTTGGATCTTCCAGAGCTTTTAAAGCAGATCCCTGAATGATAGGAATATCATCACCTGGGAATTCGTATTCATTTAATAATTCACGAATTTCCATTTCTACTAATTCTAATAATTCTTCATCGTCTACCATGTCACATTTGTTCATGAATACTACGATGTATGGTACACCTACCTGACGAGAAAGCAGGATATGCTCTTTAGTCTGAGCCATAACACCATCAGTTGCAGCTACTACAAGAACAGCTCCGTCCATCTGAGCAGCACCAGTGATCATGTTCTTTACATAGTCAGCATGGCCTGGGCAGTCTACGTGAGCGTAGTGACGTTTTTCTGTTTCATATTCAACGTGAGCTGTAGAAATAGTGATTCCACGTTCTCTTTCTTCTGGAGCTTTATCAATGTTTTCAAAATCAACTGCTGCATTTCCTGCTACACGTGCAGAAAGAGTTTTTGTGATTGCTGCTGTTAATGTTGTTTTACCATGGTCAACGTGTCCGATGGTACCAATGTTACAATGAGGTTTGGTTCTCTCAAACTTTTCTTTAGCCATTTTAAATGTCCTCCTTATTACGCCCTCTGGGCAATTACATATAATGATTTTACTACTTCAAAATACCGCCCGTAAAAGGGCTGTCCTAAATTTGATTATATTTCATTTAGTTACAGAATTCAAGCCTATTTTCTTGAATTTCCATATTATTTTGTTCTGTCAGAAAGTACTTTTTCCTGTACATTCTTTGGTACTGGTTCGTATTTTTCAAAGAACATAGAATAGTTACCACGTCCCTGTGTTCTTGAACGCAGGTCTGTAGAATATCCAAACATTTCAGAAAGTGGTACGAATCCACGAACCATTTTACCACCAGCGATGTCATCCATACCTTCGATACGTCCACGGCGTGCATTGATATCACCAATTACATCACCCATGTATTCTTCCGGCATAGTTACTTCAACTCTCATGATTGGCTCAAGTAAGATTGCGCCTGCTTTCTGCATAGCTTCTTTAAATGCCATAGAACCAGCGATATGGAATGCCATTTCACTAGAATCGACATCATGATAAGATCCATCGTATACTGTAGCTTTTACACCAAGTACAGGGAATCCTCCTAAGATACCAGCCTGAGCTGCTTCTTCGATACCTTCTCCAACTGCAGGAATATATTCTTTTGGAATAGATCCACCGACAACTGTAGATTCAAACTTGAACAGTTCTTCTCCGTTGGCATCCATTGGCTCAAAGTGTACTTTACAGTGTCCGTACTGTCCACGTCCACCAGACTGTTTTGCATATTTAGAATCAACATCAACAGCCTTTGTAAATGTTTCTTTGTATGCTACCTGTGGAGCACCTACATCAGCTTCTACTTTAAATTCACGAAGCAGACGGTCAACGATGATTTCCAAATGAAGTTCTCCCATTCCGGAAATGATTGTCTGTCCTGTTTCCTGATCTGTATGAGCTCTAAATGTAGGATCTTCTTCAGCCAGTTTTGCCAATGCTTCAGCCATTTTACCCTGAGCACCTTTTGATGCCGGCTCAATAGCTACGTCGATAACTGGTTCTGGGAATTCCATAGACTCAAGAATAACCGGATGCTGTTCATCACAGATTGTATCACCAGTTGTTGTTGATTTAAATCCAACAGCAGCTCCGATATCACCAGAGTATACAATATCTAATTCTTCACGCTTGTTGGCATGCATCTGAAGGATACGTCCAACACGTTCTTTTTTGTTCTTCGTTGCATTCAATACATAAGATCCTGATTTCATTGTTCCAGAATAAACTCTAAAGAAAGCAAGCTTTCCAACGAATGGGTCTGTCATAATCTTGAATGCTAAAGCTGAAAATGGTTCATCATCAGATGAATGTCTTTCAACTTCATTTCCATCTTCATCAACACCCTTGATTGCAGGGATGTCTGTTGGTGCAGGCATATATTCAAGAACAGCGTCCAATAATTTCTGAACACCTTTGTTTCTGTATGCAGAACCACAGCAGACAGGAACAGCTTCACATTCACATGTTGCTTTTCTCAATACTGCTTTTAATGCTTCAACAGATGGTTCTTCACCTTCAAGATATTCCATCATTAAATCATCATCTAATTCACAAATCTTTTCAATTAAGTCTGTGTGATATAATTCTGCATCTTCCTGCATATCTTCCGGAATATCAACAATAGAAATGTCTTCTCCCTTTTCATCATTATAGATGTAAGCTTTCATCTCAAATAAGTCAATAATTCCCTTGAAGTCGTCTTCTTTACCGATTGGTAACTGAAGTACAACTGCATTTGCACCTAAGCGATCTTTAATCTGATCTACTGCACCGTAGAAGTTTGCACCTAAGATATCCATCTTATTAATAAATGCCATTCTTGGTACATTGTATGTGTCAGCCTGACGCCATACGTTTTCAGATTGAGGTTCAACTCCACCTTTTGCACAGAACACACCTACGGCACCGTCAAGTACACGCAGAGAACGTTCTACTTCCACTGTAAAGTCAACGTGCCCCGGAGTATCAATGATATTGATTCTGTGTTCTTCAGCTCCTGCTTTTGGTTTGCAGTTTTCCTGAAGTGTCCAGTGGCATGTTGTAGCTGCGGAAGTGATAGTGATACCTCTTTCCTGTTCCTGCTCCATCCAGTCCATGGTAGCAGTACCTTCATGAGTATCACCAATTTTATAATTTACACCAGTATAATAAAGAATACGCTCTGTTAATGTTGTTTTACCAGCATCGATATGAGCCATAATTCCAATATTTCTGGTTCTCTCCAATGGATATTCTCTTCCAGCCAAGGTTATTTCCTCCTATTGTTATTAACATGGAAGCATCCATGGCAATCCGCGAGATAAATCTCCCAATGAGATTAGAATCTGTAATGAGCGAATGCCTTGTTTGCTTCTGCCATTTTGTGCATATCTTCTTTTTTCTTTACAGATGCTCCAGTATTATTGGATGCATCAAGAAGTTCTTTTGCAAGACGTTCTTCCATAGTTCTTTCTCCTCTTTTACGTGAGAAAGTTGTTAACCAGCGAAGTGCTAAAGCCTGTCTTCTGTCAGGTCTTACATCGATAGGCACTTGATAAGTAGCTCCACCGATACGTCTAGCTTTTACTTCCAGAACTGGCATAATATTGTTCATAGCTTCTTCAAATACTTCAAGAGCTGGTTTACCAGTTTCCTGTTCTACACGGGCAAATGCTCCGTATACGATTTTCTGAGCAACTCCTTTTTTACCATCTAACATAATGTTGTTGATTAATTTTGTCACAACTTTGTTATTGTAAATAGGATCTGCTAATACGTCTCTTTTCGCAATATGTCCTTTACGCGGCACGGTTCTTCCCTCCTTAATAATAATTAATTCATCGGTACTCATACGTTTCATTGCATGTTCGTGCAGGACTTTTATATCTCCTGTAACCTTTGTAGGAAACACTAAAGTTCCGGCACAACTATACAAGTCAGCATCTAATTATGCTGCTTTGTACCAATTTAGTTTTATTTTTTCTTAGGTCTCTTTGCTCCATATTTAGAACGAGCCTGCATTCTGTTAGCTACACCGGCAGTATCCAGTGTACCTCTAACGATATGGTAACGAGTACCTGGTAAGTCCTTAACACGACCACCACGAATCAGGACAACACTATGTTCCTGTAAGTTATGTCCTTCACCTGGGATATAACTTGTTACTTCGATTCCGTTAGAAAGACGAACTCTGGCAATCTTACGAAGTGCTGAGTTAGGCTTCTTAGGAGTTGCAGTTTTAACAGCTGTACATACGCCTCTCTTCTGTGGAGAGCTTGTGTCTGTTGCTTTCTTCTTCAAAGAGTTAAATCCCTTCTGAAGTGCTGGTGCTGTAGACTTCTTTACAGTTGTCTTTCTCCCTTTTCTAACTAATTGGTTAAAAGTTGGCATTGATTTCACCTCCATACATGTTTTCTACTGTGGTTACTTAAATTCACCTGGTTTTCTGCATATCTTTTAAACACCTAAAAAGACACGCTAGGATATTATAAATCTCTAACGTGTCTTTGTCAATACTTTTCTTCAGAATTACAATTGTATTGTTTCTTATAATTAATCTATTTTTTGAAAATTGAAAAAATCATTACTATCTTTTCTGCTGCTGGCAAAATGCTTTCTCGTCACATCCTGCCGCACGACTCAATGCAGCTTTTTATCTTCTTGATTTTCTCTGTCTTCTCATTTTTTTAATTTAAGAGGAAAATCTTTTTATTTAACCTTTTACAATTATAACCTTTCTGAAGAATTGTAAATGAATTCTTTTCTAAATGCTCCACCGGTCAGTCAACCTAATTTGAATCTTTTTCTGATTTTCTGAATCCCGCTGATTCTTTGAGTCTGCTCTATCTTTAAATCCTATTCTACTCCTATGAATCTTTCTGATCCTCCCGGATTCTGTTTTGATTCCTTACTGATTCTCCAATCTGTCCAGACCTCTGAAAATTCTTAATTCCTTTTCTACGTATCTTCTTCCCTTGAGGTTGACTCCTTTACCGTTCTATCCGCTCTAAGACTTGTATCATTCCCTCCCGGAATTACAATATCTTGTTAAGTCAGTCTCATCTTACTTTTCTAAAATACTTCGATGATTGACTGCCGGTTTTAAAGGTTCTCTCCTGAACCTTTGGGAGCACTTCTGGCAACTTCTCCTTTCTTTAAAAACTTATCTTTCATTTGTTGATTTTATTATATCAATTTCTGATTAGTTTGTCAAATAAAAAGTATATTCAGATAATTTAAGATTCTTATTTCTAATTTTCTAAAAAAAGAACAGAGGAAACAAAATTTCTCCCCTGTTCTTGTGTTTATTTTAAATTACAATTAGATTGCAATTAGAAATCTAAACTTTCTTCAAAGCTGATTTCATCATCGAAATCAATCTCATCACCAATAGTAAAATCTTCTATATCTGTGCTGATCTTGACATCGCGGTAACGTTTCATACCTGTTCCTGCCGGAATCAGTTTCCCAAGAATTACATTTTCTTTCAAACCAACCAATGGATCGACTTTTCCTTTAATTGCTGCATCTGTCAAAACTTTTGTAGTTTCCTGGAAGGATGCTGCAGACAAGAATGAATCTGTTGCAAGAGACGCTTTCGTAATACCAAGCATAATCTGTTCTGCCTGTGCAGGCTGCAGATCTTTCTCTTCCATTTCTTTATTCTTCTTTTCTAATTCCAAAACATCCACCATTGCTCCCGGTAAATATCCTGTATCGCCGCCGTCTTCAATGCGTACTTTCTTCAGCATCTGACGAACAATTACCTCTACGTGCTTGTCATTGATATCTACACCCTGCAGACGGTATACTCTCTGTACTTCGCGAATCATGTAATCCTGAACTGCACGAATACCTTTAATCTTCAACAAGTCATGCGGGTTAATGGAACCTTCGGTTAATTCATCTCCAGCTTCCAAAACTTGGCCTTCCATAACTTTCAATCTGGAACCGTAAGGAATCAGATATGTTTTTACATCGCCTGTTTCTTTATTGGAAATGATAACTTCACGTTTTTTCTTTGTATCTTTAATCTGTACTTCTCCACCGAATTCAGCAATGATTGCCAAACCTTTTGGTTTACGTGCTTCAAAAAGCTCTTCGATACGTGGAAGACCCTGTGTGATATCATCACCAGCTACACCACCGGCATGGAATGTACGCATAGTAAGCTGTGTACCAGGTTCTCCAATGGACTGGGCTGCAATAATTCCAACTGCCTCACCAACCTGAACGGCCTGCCCTGTCGCCATATTAGAACCGTAACATTTTGCACATGCACCTACTGGAGATTTACATGTCAGCATTGTACGGATTTTAACTTTTGTATATCCTGTATCTACGACTTTCTTTGCTCGTTTTGGCGTAATCATATGATTTGCTTTCACAAGCACCTCTCCTGTTTCCGGATGAACAATTTCTTCTGCTGCATATCTTCCTGTAATACGTTCTTCCAGACTTTCAATCACTTCCTGCCCGTCCATAAATGCTTCTACATACATTCCCGGAATTTCTCCGTCTTTTTCACAGCAGTCCTGCTCACGAATGATCAAATCCTGTGATACATCTACCAAACGACGTGTCAGATATCCGGAATCGGCTGTACGAAGGGCTGTATCAGACAGACCTTTACGAGCACCATGGGCAGAAATAAAGTATTCCAGTACGTCCAGACCTTCACGGAAGTTAGACTTAATCGGCAATTCAATGGTACGTCCTGATGTATCTGCCATCAGCCCACGCATACCTGCCAGCTGTTTGATCTGCTGGTTAGAACCACGGGCACCAGAATCTGCCATCATGAAGATATTATTTAATTTATCCAATCCTGTAATCAGCTTATCTGTCAGAACCTCATCGGCATCAAACCATGTCTTAACAACTGCTTTATAACGTTCTTCTTCCGTCATCAGTCCACGTTTATACTGTTCTGTAATAAACTCTGCCTGTTTCTGAGCATCTGCCAGAATCTGTGGTTTTTCAGGCGGTACCGTCATATCAGAAATAGATACTGTCAATGCACCTCTTGTAGAATATTTATATCCAATCGCTTTAATATCATCTAATACTTCTGCTGTCTTTGTTGCACCATGAATATTGATACATTTATCCAGAATCTGTTTTAACTGTTTCTTTCCTACATGGAAATCAATTTCCAATGCAAGAGCATTTTCCGGTTTGCTTCGATCAACAAATCCCAAATCCTGTAAAATGATTTCATTGAACAGGAGACGTCCTAAAGTACAGTCTACAATCTGAGAAATCGGATTGCCATCTTTATCTACTCCTGTACGTCTTACTTTAATACGTGCATGAAGAGTGATCACTTTATTTTCATATGCCAAATATGCTTCATTTTCAGACTTGAAGTATTTTCCTTCTCCCTTATCTCCTTCTTTTTCCAGAGTTAAATAGTAAATACCCAGTACCATATCCTGAGAAGGTACGGCTACCGGACCACCATCCGATGGTTTCAGAAGGTTGTTTGGTGATAACAAGAGGAATCGGCATTCTGCCTGTGCTTCCACAGATAATGGAAGATGGACTGCCATCTGGTCACCATCAAAGTCCGCATTGTATGCAGTACATACCAGCGGATGCAGACGAATCGCTTTTCCTTCTACAAGGATCGGCTCAAATGCCTGAATACCAAGTCTATGCAGTGTCGGTGCACGGTTCAGCATAACCGGATGTTCTTTAATTACATCTTCTAACACATCCCATACTTCCGGCTGCAGTTTTTCAACCATTTTCTTTGCTGATTTAATATTGTGAGAAAGTTTTCTTTCTACTAATTCTTTCATTACGAATGGCTTGAACAATTCAATTGCCATTTCTTTTGGAAGACCGCATTGGTAAATCTTCAAATCCGGTCCTACTACGATAACAGAACGTCCAGAGTAGTCTACACGTTTCCCAAGCAGATTCTGACGGAAACGTCCCTGTTTCCCTTTCAGCATATCAGATAAGGATTTTAACGCTCTGTTTCCAGGTCCTGTAACCGGACGTCCGCGTCTTCCGTTATCAATCAGAGCATCTACTGCTTCCTGCAGCATTCTCTTTTCATTTCTTACGATAATATCCGGAGCACCCAGTTCCAAAAGTCTCTTCAAACGATTATTTCTGTTGATGATTCTTCTATAAAGATCATTCAAGTCAGATGTAGCAAAACGTCCGCCATCTAACTGCACCATTGGACGAATATCCGGCGGAATTACTGGAATTACATCCAAAATCATCCATTCCGGTTTATTTTCAGAGTTGCAGAAAGCTTCTACAACTTCCAGTCTTTTGACAATTCTTGCTCTCTTTTGTCCGGTTGCTGTCTTAAACTCATCTTTCAGAGCTTTTGCTTCCGCTTCTAAATCAATGGCTTCCAGAAGTTCTTTAATTGCTTCTGCTCCCATTCCTACGCGGAATCCTTCTCCATATTTTTCGTAAGCTTCTCTATATTCTTTTTCTGTTAATACCTGTTTATACGCTAAATCTGTATCACCTTTATCCAATACGATATAGCAGGCAAAATATAATACTTTTTCCAGAGTTCTAGGTGAAATGTCAAGCATCAATCCCATACGGCTTGGAATTCCTTTAAAATACCAGATATGGGACACTGGCGCTGCCAGTTCAATATGTCCCATTCTTTCACGACGTACATTTGCCTTTGTAACCTCTACTCCGCATCGGTCACAAACAACGCCTTTATAACGTACTTTCTTATATTTTCCACAGTGACATTCCCAGTCTTTGGTCGGCCCAAAGATTTTTTCACAGAAAAGCCCGTCTTTTTCAGGCTTTAATGTACGATAGTTTATCGTCTCAGGTTTCTTTACTTCTCCTCTTGACCACTCACGGATCTTTTCTGGAGAAGCCAACCCGATTTTAATTGCATCAAACGAAATTTTGTTGCTTGAATATTCATTGCTTGATTCTATCATTAAGGCTGCTCCTTCCTAATTGCACATCCATCTATAAGATCGTATCATCTTCACCTTCTGAAAGTTCTCCCTGTTTGTATCCCAATGCACCTAAAGTTGATTCGCTTTCTTCATAGTTATTGAAAACGCTGTCTCCTTCAATCATCGGTGCCAAATCCTGGTCAACATCTCCGCCGTCAATATTTTCTCTAATTTCAACTTCAGAAGCATTTTCATCTAATACTTTGACATCCAAAGCCAGTGACTGGAATTCCTTCAGCAATACTTTGAAGGATTCAGGAACACCCGGTTCCGGAATATTATCACCTTTAATAATGGCTTCATATGTCTTCACACGTCCAACCACATCATCGGATTTGACAGTCAAGATTTCCTGAAGTGTATAAGATGCACCGTAGGCTTCCAGTGCCCAAACTTCCATTTCTCCAAATCTCTGTCCACCAAACTGTGCCTTACCACCTAAAGGCTGTTGAGTAACCAAAGAGTAAGGACCTGTAGAACGGGCATGAATCTTATCATCTACCAAATGATGAAGTTTCAAATAATGCATGAATCCAATGGTTACAGGACTATCAAATTCTTCACCGGTACGTCCGTCACGAAGTCTAACTTTTCCAGTACTGTCAATTGGAACACCTTCCCATTCTTTTCTATGGTCTCTGTTTTCATATAAATACTGCATAACATCATCGTTGACTTTATTACGCCATTTTGCTTCAAATTCTTCCCATGAAGTATTTGCGTAATCATTTGCCATCATTAATGTATCTGCAATGTCATTTTCATCTGCACCATTAAATACTGGTGTTGCAACATTAAATCCTAATACTTTTGCAGCCAGGGACAAATGAATTTCCAGCACCTGACCGATATTCATACGTGACGGCACACCCAATGGATTCAACACGATATCCAATGGACGTCCATTTGGCAGATAAGGCATGTCTTCTACCGGCAGAATACGGGAAATTACACCTTTATTACCATGACGGCCGGCCATCTTATCTCCTACAGAAATCTTTCTTTTCTGTGCAATATAAACACGAACTGTCTTATTTACTCCAGGAGGAAGCTCATCTCCATTCTCTCTTGTAAATACCTTCGTATCCATAACTACACCATATGCACCATGGGGAACTCTCAAAGAAGTATCACGTACTTCTCTTGCTTTTTCTCCAAAAATAGCACGGAGCAGTCTTTCTTCTGCAGTTAATTCTGTCTCTCCTTTTGGTGTTACCTTTCCAACCAGAATATCTCCGGCACGGACTTCTGCACCAATACGAATAATGCCATTTTCATCCAAATCTTTCAGAACATCTTCACTTAAACCTGCAAGGTCTCTTGTGATTTCTTCCTGTCCTAATTTGGTATCCCTTGCTTCTGCTTCATATTCTTCAATATGAACAGATGTATATACATCTTCCTGTACCAGACGCTCACTTAACAGTACCGCATCCTCGTAGTTATATCCTTCCCATGTCATGAATCCAATCAACGGGTTTTTACCAAGCGCCATTTCTCCATTGCATGTAGAAGCTCCGTCTGCTAAAATGTCACCCTTTTCTACTCTATCGCCAACGAATACAATCGGTCTCTGGTTCATACAGTTTCCTTGGTTGCTTCGTGCAAACTTGATGACATGATATTCATCTCTTCCACCATCATCATTTCTAACAACAATCTTCGTACTTGTAGATTTCTCTACAACACCTGCATTTCTCGCTGTAATACATACACCGGAATCATATGCAGCTTTGGCCTCCATACCTGTTCCGACAACCGGTGCTTCTGTAGAAAGAAGAGGCACTGCCTGACGCTGCATGTTAGATCCCATCAATGCACGGTTGGCATCGTCATTTTCCAAGAAAGGAATCATGGATGTAGCTACAGAGAATACCATCTTTGGAGATACGTCCATCAAATCAAGGTTTGCTTTATCAAATTCAGAAGTTTCTTCGCGGTAACGTCCGGATACATGAGCATGAACAAAATGTCCTTCTTCATCCAGCGGTTCATTCGCCTGTGCTACAACGAAATTATCTTCTTCGTCTGCTGTCAGATAAACAACTTCTTCTGTTACAACCGGATTTTCCGGATCTGTTTTATCTAATACACGATATGGAGCTTCAATAAATCCATATTCGTTGATTCTCGCATAAGTGGCCAAAGAGTTAATCAAACCGATATTCGGACCTTCAGGAGTCTCAATCGGACACATTCTTCCATAATGAGAATAATGTACGTCTCGAACCTCGAATCCGGCACGGTCACGGGACAAACCACCCGGTCCCAATGCAGATAAACGTCTCTTATGTGTCAGCTCAGACAATGGGTTATTATGGTCCATAAACTGAGACAACTGAGAGCTTCCAAAGAACTCTTTTACTGCTGCTGTTACCGGCTTAATATTAATCAATGACTGTGGTGTGATGGATTCAATATCCTGTGTTGTCATTCTTTCACGGACAACTCTCTCTAAACGAGATAATCCGATACGGTACTGATTCTGAAGCAGCTCTCCAACGGAACGAATACGACGATTCCCTAAGTGGTCAATATCATCGTCATTTCCAAGTCCGTATTCCAAATGAATGTTGTAGTTAATAGAAGCTAAAATATCTTCTTTTGTAATATGTTTTGGAATTAATTCATGAATGTTTTTACGGAGAATCTGTTTTAATTCTTCTCCTTCATATCCTTCTTCTAAAATCTTTTCCAAAACAGGATAGAATACATTCTCATGAACACCAATTTCTTCCGGATTAAAATCTACATATTCTGCAAGATTTACGGTCATATTAGATAATACCTTGGTATTTCCATTCTCTGTCTGAATCATAACACTCGGTACTGCTGCATTCTGAATTTTATCAGCCAGTTCCATATCCACCAAAGTGCCTGCCTGAGCAAGAATTTCCCCAGTGGTTTGATCTACGACATCTTCTGCTAACATAAATCCTGCAATACGGTTTCTAAGTGCCAGCTTTTTATTAAATTTGTAACGTCCTACCTTTGCTAAGTCATATCTTCTTGGATCGAAAAACATGCTGTTGATTAAGCTCTGTGCACTATCCACAGATAAAGGCTCACCTGGACGAATTTTCTTATATAATTCAAGAAGTCCATCTTCATAATTATCAGAAGGATCTTTTTCAATACTTGCAAGGATTTTTGGTTCTTCTCCAAATAATTCCTTGATTTCAGCATTTGTACCAATGCCTAATGCACGAATTAATACAGTAATTGGAACTTTTCTGGTTCTATCTACACGTACATTGAAAATATCATTAGAATCTGTTTCATATTCCAGCCAAGCTCCACGGTTTGGAATTACTGTTGCGGAATATAATTTTTTACCAATTTTGTCATGGGCAATTCCATAATAAATGCCAGGGGAACGGACTAATTGACTGACAATCACTCGTTCTGCCCCATTAATAATGAAAGTACCTGTTGCTGTCATTAATGGAAGATCGCCCATAAAAATATCATGCTGCTTGATTTCATCAGTTTCCTTATTATACAGTCTGACTTTGACTTTTAAAGGAGCTGCATATGTTGCATCCCTTTCTTTGCATTCTTCGATGGAATATTTGATGTCATCCCTGCACAGCTGATAGTCAACGAATTCCAAGCTCAACTGATCACTATAGTCTTCGATTGGAGAAATATCTTCAAAAACCTCTGCCAATCCTTCTTCTAAGAACCAGTTATATGAATCCTTCTGTATTTCGATCAGATTCGGCACTTCAAGGACATCATCCTGCCTGGCATAGCTGATTCGCATCCCGGTACCTGATTTTATTGGCTGTATTCTGTTCTTTTCCATGGACGTTTTTTCACCTCTTGATCTAAACCTGGTTTATATACTACATATTGTGGAAAAACCACGTATTTATCACGATTCTCCACAATTTAAAAATTAAAATTTTAAAGAGTATGGGCAGACAAACCCACATTAAAGCATTTTCTTATGTTATCATATAGATTTTTCTCTGTCAACATGAATTTTCATTTTTCTCTTGACAAATTGATAATTTCGTGCTTAGCAAAAACTACTGGCTTCTTATTTTAAAGTTTGATATAATCTATAGTATAATA
>JAETON010000042.1 GCA_021771695.1 Lachnospiraceae bacterium
TCTTTTTGTTTAGTACGATTTTTTTGTGGCGATTAAATTTTACATCAAAAAGGGAAAGGATTCCTTATATTTTGGGCATTTTTTGAAAGTTGTTTATAGTATATCCTGTCAAAACAAGAGTCCGTGGATAAAACTGCGGAAACTCAAGGGGGGGGGGGTATGAGTAGCTTACTATGTGGGGGTATGAGTAGCTTACAATCTTGAATGTTGTTGCCAAATGTTGTATAATAAAACTACTTATGCAACAACGTCGTAATTTATAACATAAGAGAGGGAGAATAATGCAAATTAAAAGATTGAGATCAGTAATAGGGCTCATAGCTATCACGGTATTTTGTTCTGTGTTTTCTGTGATGGGGACTCAGGCGAAAGCAGATGCACAAAATGGTAAAAAAAATTTATTGCCCGAAATAGAATATCTGTATATAGAAAGTCCTGATATGGGAATACGAGATACAGAGAATATTGTGGTATCCTTAGCTCAGGCACCAGATGAGATTGATGCAGTTACTTTGGTATATGAATCAGAATCTGGACAGGAAATGGAGTTAAAAGCAAATAAAAGTGAAGAGCAGACGTATCTTTTCAGTAAAGAGTTTGAAAAAGAGGGGATTTATACAGTTACCAAGGTTAAATATACTTCTGGAAATGCTGAGTATGAATTACTGTTAGAAGATGAAGGAATAGAAGCTTCTTTTGAGGTTGGAGAAGAATCTTCAGAATATGCTATGTTTTCTGAAAATACAGATATAACTGAAGAAGAGGTAGAAGAAGCAGTAGTTATTTCTGATAATAATGAAAGTGCTATTGTATCAGATGTAAGTAATGCATTAGAACAAGTGTCAGAAGATGTTGTGCCTGTAGCCAGAAGTAGACAGGCTAAAAAAAGTAATGTAGTTGTTGTATTAGATCCAGGACATGACTCGAGTCATGCAGGAGCTTCTGGTTATGGGGTGAAAGAACAAGAGGCTACTTTAAAGATTGCTCAGTATTGTAAGCAAGAGTTGGAACAATATTATGGTATTACTGTTTATATGACGCGAGAAGGAGCTGAATGTCCATATCCTGAAACAATTGGCGTTTCAAATGGAAATGTACGAGATATAGAAAAACGTGTACAATGGGCAGCGGAAAAAGGCGCATCTTCTTTTGTGAGTTTTCATTTGAATTCATCCACTAGTTCTTCGCCTAAGGGGGCAGAAGTATATTATCCTTCATCGAGTAGTGATGGAAAATCCTTGGCACAAAAAATTGAAAACGAATTGGTTTCATTAGGGCTTTATAATCGTGGCGTGAAAAAAAATGATACATATGCAGTTATTAAAAATTCAATACGCAATGGCTTCCCAGGATTGATTATTGAACATGCTTTTGTCAGCAATTCTGGAGATGCTTCTAAGTATTTATCAAGTGATGCAAAATTACGTTCTTTAGGGATTGCAGATGCAACAGGGATTGCAAAATATTATGGATTATCCAAAGGTGTTTGGGAATTAGCTTCTAATGGTAAATGGAAATGGAAAGACGGAAGTGGAAAATATGTAGTCAATAGTTGGAAGTATATTTCTGATAAATGGTATTATTTTGATAAAAATGGATATATGTTAACCGGTTGGCAATATTTGGATGGACATTGGTACTATATGAATGGGAGTGGAGTAATGTTAACCGGCTGGCAATCGCTAGATGGCTATTGGTATTATATGAATGAAAGTGGAGTAATGCTTACTGGCTGGCAATATTTGGATGGACATTGGTACTACCTGAGCGGAAGTGGGAAAATGCTGACGGGGCTGCAAAATATAGGAAGTCACACTTGCTATTTTAACAGTAGTGGATGGATGCTCACCGGCTGGCAAAAGATAGAAAATATCTGGTATTATTTTAATAGTTCCGGTTATATGTTAAAGGGTGAACAGAATATAGGCGGAACAAAATGGTATTTAGATGAGCAGACAGGAGCATGGTATACGGGATGGTGTATTGTAGAGAATAAATGGTATTATTATAATAATTATGGATATAAGATAACTGGCTGGCAACTGATTGGTGGACATTGGTACTATATGAATGAAAGTGGCGTGATGCTGACGGGGTTGCAAAATATAGGAAGTCAGACATGTTATTTTAACAGTAGTGGATGGATGCTTACCGGCTGGCAAAAGATAGAAAATATCTGGTATTATTTTAATGGTTCCGGCTATATGTTAAAGGGTGAACAGAATATAGGTGGAACAAAATGGTATTTAGATGAGCAAACAGGAGCATGGTATACGGGATGGCGTATTGTAGGGAATAAATGGTATTATTACGACAATTATGGATATAAGTTAACTGGCTGGCAATTGATTGGTGGACATTGGTACTATATGAATGAAAGTGGCGTGATGCTGACGGGGCTGCAAAATATAGGAAGTCACACTTGCTATTTTAACAGTAGTGGATGGATGCTTACCGGCTGGCAAAAGATAGAAAATATCTGGTATTATTTTAATGGTTCGGGCTATATGTTAAAGGGTGAACAGAATATAGGTGGAACAAAATGGTATTTAGATGAGCAGACAGGAGCATGGTATACGGGGTGGCGTATTGTAGGGAATAAATGGTATTATTACGACAATTATGGATATAAAACAACTGGCTGGCAATTGATTAGCGGACATTGGTACTATATGAACGGGAGTGGAGCAATGCTCACCGGCTGGCAATTGATTAGCGGACATTGGTACTATATGAACGGGAGTGGAGTCATGCTCACCGGTTGGCAATACATAGGAAATAAATGGTATTATTTGGAATCATCTGGAGTATGGAACCCTAATCCTACAAGTAAGCCGCCGATTGAAGGAGAACCAACAGATAAACCTTCCGTTGAAAAGTATTATACAATTGAAGGAGAAAACACTGTTACTGTAGAACAGATGGTAAGATGGTACGCTGAGAATTCTCCGATCACTTTTCCGGTGGATTCATATCGTTCCGGTGGTGTAAATAGTCTTGAAGAATTTTGTCAAATATATTACGAGGAGGCTCAGAGTGAGAATATTCGAGTTGAAGTGGCTTTCGCGCAGGCTATGCATGAAACAGGCTGGTTACAGTTTAAGGGGCAGGTGAAGATTGGGCAGTTTAATTTTGCAGGTCTGGGAGCGACGGATGGTGGTGCTTTAGGAGCTGACTTTTCTAAATATGGAACAGAAGGTGTACGTATGGGGATTCGTGCTCAAATTCAGCACTTGAAAGCATATGCATCTGATACCATAACGGAAAAAACACTTGCAAATTTATGCGTCGATGAACGGTTTAAATATGTGACCAAAGGTTGTGCAAAATATGTTGAGTGGTTAGGACAGAAGGAAAATCCCCAAGGATTAGGCTGGGCTACGTCCGTAGGATATGGAAATAAAATACGTGTTCAGATTGATAGCTTAAAGACAAGTGGAGTATAGAAGGAGGAATAACACATTGAAAAAGAAAAGTATTTTTCTGATAGTAATGTTATTGGTGATGTTTAATGCGATTACTGTTTTTGGAGAAGACGCTTCAGAACCATCAATCAGTGATAGTAATTATATTTATGAAGAAAATAAAAAAACACCGGATGTTTGTGACAACGATGCATCTGCCAATGGGTTAAATGATACAGATAATGTCAATGCTAATAACGTGATTACAGATAATCAAGAAGATTTGGATAAAAATGATACAAATAAAGAAGAAAAACATTATGGCTGGTATTTTAATAAGCAACATAATGGCTGGTATTACTATAATCAACAGGGAGAAAAACTATATGGTTGGCAGAAAATATCAGGAGAGTGGTATTATCTGGATGGAACAAATGAAGAGCATCCGGGCTTAATGTTGTCAGACTGTGCAAGAAAAATAGGGGTAAGTACATATTTCTTTGATAAAAATGGAGCAATGCCGGTAGGTTGGGTAATACGGCCAGAGGGCTGGTATTATACCGATCAAAGTGGAGCAATGTTAACGGGTTGGCAGAAAGTGTCTGGGAAATGGTACTATTTGGATGCTTCAAATGAGGAATATCCAGGCTTAATGTTGTCAGACTGTGCAAGAAAAATAGGAGTAAGTACATATTTCTTTGATAAAAATGGAGCAATGCCGGTAGGTTGGGTAATACGGCCAGAGGGCTGGTATTATACCAATCAAAGTGGAGCGATGTTGACAGGCTGGCAGAAAGTGTCTGGGAAATGGTACTATTTAGATGCTACAAATGAAGAATATCCAGGAGTGATGCTGGCGGGGTGTGAAAGGATAATAGGAGACAAAACATACTTTTTTATGTCATCCGGAGCAATGCGAGCAGGATGGTATTCAGAGAATGGAAGTTGGTATTATTATGATGATCATACAGGACAGATAGTTTCTGGTTGGAAAAAAGTGGGAAATACATGGTATTATATGGATCCGAGTAATCACAATAAAATGGTGTCTAATGGTTGGAAAAAACTGGGTTCACAATGGTATTTCTTTAATGCTAATGGTTCAATGAGAACCAACTGGACTTTGATGAATGGTTTGTGGTATTACTTTGGGTCGGACGGAGCGGCCAAAACTGGTTGGAAAGTAATAGGTGGTAATTGGTATTATTTCTATACTGCAAACGATCCTCATGGTGGTGTGGAATGTGCGATGGCACGTAATGTAAGTATAGATGGTTGGAAACTCACAGATAGTGGTGCTATGGTTTCCAGTACAGAGATGAAAATGTTGGCGAAAGCCCAGTCTTATGCAAGTAATACTAGATATCTTATCTTGGTGGATAGATCAGCTTGTAGAGTGGGAATTTATACTGGTAAAGCAGGAAATTGGAAGCAAAGCAAGTTTTGGAGCTGTTCGCCAGGAAAGCCATCAACACCAACAGTATCAGGAACATTTACAGTTCAGGGAAAAGGGTATTATTTTGATTCTGGAAGAGCTCGTTGTTTTTATTATACACAGTTTAAGGGGAACTATCTTTTCCATAGTGTACTTTATGCACAAACATCAAGACCAAGTAAAATTATTGACGGAAGATTGGGTATGCAATTGTCTCATGGATGTGTAAGATTAGATGTAAATAATGCAAAATGGATTTATGATAACATACCAAGAGGTACAAAGGTAGTCATTTATTAGTAAAATAGTTGCAAAAAAAGCTATATTAAAAAGGGTATCGAAAACTTACCATACAATGATGAGTTTTCGATACCCTTAAATTATTATTATAAATTTCTTGCTTTTTATAAAGGATAGGTATATAATCAGATTGTTCACAAAAATGATTGGAGATAAATACATGAACATTCAAGAATATGAAATTATGAACAGCATTTTAGAATATCAATATGGTAATCAAAGAGAGGTAGCCAAGAGATTAGGGTATTCTGTAGGTAAGGTTAACCAATCTTTAAAGGCACTTATTAAAGAAGGATATTTGAATGAAAAGAAAGAAGTTACAGAAAAAGCTTTAAAGGAATTAAAAGAGAAAAAGCCTAAGAATGCAGTAATATTGGCAGCAGGATATGGAATGCGGATGGTGCCTATCAATGTTGAAGTTCCTAAAGGATTGCTGGAAATAAAAGGAGAACCATTGATTGAACGTCTTATTCGGCAGTTGCATGAGGTAGGAGTATCAGAAATAGATATTGTTGTAGGCTTTATGAAAGAACAATATGAATATTTGATTGACAAATATAATGTAAATCTGGTGTTTAACAAAGACTATGTTACTAAAAATAATCTTCATTCATTGTATCAAGTGATGAATAAATTGGGAAATACATATATTGTTCCATGCGATATCTGGTGTGAAAAAAATCCGTTTTCTGTGCGAGAATGGTATTCGTGGTATATGGTAACAGACCAATTGGATGAGAGAAGTTCTGTTCGTGTGAATCGGAAAAAAGAGTTAGTAAATGTGAGAAAAAATGAAATTGGAAACACGATGATTGGAATTTCCTATATTCTTAAGGAAGAAGCTGATTCGTTAATAGAGAGAATCAGAGAACTGGTTTCAAGAAAAGAATATGATCAATCGTTTTGGGAACTAGCATTACTTAATAAAGACCGTATGTTTGTTGCACCGAAAGAAATTGAACATAAAAAAGTCCACGAAATTAATACATATGAACAGCTTAGAGAACTTGATAGTGATTCGGATCATCTGCAATCGGATGTGATTCAATTAATCTGTCAAGTGTTTAGATGTGAAGAAAAAGAAATTACAAATATCTGTTCGTTGAAAAAAGGAATGACAAACCGTTCATTTGCATTTTGCTGCAAGGATAAAAAATACATAATGCGTATTCCGGGAGAGGGAACAGATAAGATGATTAATCGCAGTCAGGAATATGCAGTATATGAACAATTGAATGGGAAAAATATTACAGATCCTGTTATTTATATGTGTCCGGAGAACGGCTATAAAATTACCGAATATATAGAAGGAACAAGGACATGTGATAGTTCAAATGATGCGGATGTAAAAAAATGTATGAACTATCTGAAAAAATTTCACGAACTTAATCTTAGCGTAGAACATGAATTTGATTTGTTTGGACAGATTGAATATTATGAGGGTTTATGGCAAGGAGCATCATCTGTTTATCGTGACTATAAAACAACGAAAGAGCATGTGTATTGGTTGAAAAAATATATTGACAGGCAGCCGAAGCAATGGGCGCTTACTCATATTGATGCGGTATGCGATAACTTCCTGATGAAAGACGATCAGATTTATCTGATTGATTGGGAGTATGCCGGTATGCAGGATGTACATGTGGATATAGCTATGTTTGCTATTTATGCAATGTATAATAAAGACCAGGTTGATAAACTAATTGATGCATATTTTGAAGGACAAGTGGAAGAAGCAATTCGTATAAAAATATATTGTTATATAGCAATTTGTGGTCTGTTGTGGAGTAACTGGTGTGAGTATAAGCGAATCTGTGGTGTTGAGTTTGGAGAGTATTCTTTGAAACAATATCGATATGCGAAAGAATATTACAGAATTGTTGCACAAATGTTGGGAGAGGAAGAACTGAAAAATGTATAAAGTAAAAAGAGCAATTATTATGGCTGCCGGAATTGGAAAAAGAATGCAGCCGGTTACATTGGAGACGCCAAAACCACTGGTACGAGTTAATGGTATTCGTATGATAGATACAGTGATTCGGGGGCTGCACAAAAATGGGATTACGGAAATATATGTGGTAGTGGGTTATCTGAAAGAACAGTTTCAAATATTAGAGCAGGAATATAAAGGATTAAAGTTAATTGAAAATCCTTATTATGATACATGCAATAATATTTCTTCTCTTTATGTTGCAAGAAAATATATCGAGAATACAATCATTCTTGATGGAGATCAAATTATTTATAATCCGGAGATTTTGGCACCAGAATTTGAGCGGTCAGGATATAATTGTATTTGGACAGAAGAAGAGACGAAGGAGTGGGTATTGACATTAAAGAATGAGGTTGTAGAATCGTGCAGCAGAACCGGAGGTAATCATGGGTGGCAATTGTTTAGTGTTTCCAGATGGTCAAAGGAAGACGGAGAAAAACTAAAAAAACACTTAGAAGTAGAGTTTGAACAAAAAAAGAACAGACAGATTTATTGGGATGATGTAGCATTGTTTTGCTATCCAACAGAATATCAACTTGGTATTCACCAAATGAAATTTGGGGATATTATTGAAGTGGATAATTTGGAAGAATTAGCTCAAATTGATAAGGCATATGAGAAATATGTGAATGGAGGGAAATAATATGGAGAAAAATACGAAAGATTTCGAACGCAGTAAGATTGATTGGATGATTACTTTATTGCCGCTTGGTATTATTTTGGTACTATGTATTTTATTCTTTTTCCTGCCGGAACAGTCAAATAAAATTATTAGCCAGATTCGTTTCGTTTTAGGTGATACATTTGGAGTTTATTATTTGATTATCGGATTGGGTGTGTTTTTGATTTCTTTTTATGTTGCGGGATCAAAGTATGGAAATATTGTATTAGGGAAACCAGATGAAAAACCCAAGTATTCTTTTTTTGCATGGGGTTCTATGATGTTCACCGCAGGGTTGGCAGCTGATATTTTGTTTTATTCCTTTTCGGAATGGATTTTGTATGCAACAGATCCACACATTGCAGAACTTGGAAGTATTCAGGATTGGGCAAGTGTATATCCGATTTTTCATTGGAGTCTGATTCCATGGGGGTTCTATCTTGTATTAGCCGTTGCTTTTGGATTTATGCTTCATGTTAGAAAAAGAGAAAGACAGAAATATTCAGAGGCTTGCCGACCTATTCTTGGAAAACATACGGATGGTATTTGGGGGAGACTTATTGACCTTTTGGCAGTATTTGCATTGATTGCAGGAACAGCTACTACCTTTAGTTTAGCAACTCCTTTAATGTCGAGTGTTATTAATGAGCTGTTTCACGTACAACTGAATCGAACAGTTGTAACTATAGTGATTTTAATTGTTACATGTATAGTGTATACATACTCTTTGTTACATGGCTTTAAAGGAATTAGTATTCTCGCAAAATCTTGTGTATATTTGTTTTTTGGATTGTTAGCTTTTGTATTGTTCTTCGGGGGTGAAGCTAAGTATATTATTGAAACCGGAGTATCTGCGCTTGGGAGAATGTTTCAAAATTTCTTTGAACTTGCGACCTATACAGATCCGCAAAGAACAACGTCTTTTCCGCAGAACTGGACAATTTTTTACTGGGCTTATTGGATGGTATGGTGTGTAGCAGCTCCTTTCTTTATAGGCAATATTTCTAAAGGACGTACCGTTCGACAAACAATTCTCGGAGGATATGTGTTTGGAGTAGGATCGACAATTGTAAGTTTTATTGTTCTTGGAAATTATTCCCTTGGACTTCAGGTGTCTGGAAAAGCAGATTTCCTTGCAATTTATGAAAATGCAGGAGATTTATATGAAGTAATCATATCGATTATTAGAACTTTACCATGTGCTCCGCTCGTGTTAGTATTATTGTTGATAACTATGGTGGCGTTTTATGCTACTTCATTTGATTCCATTGCGTTAATAGCATCTTGTTATAGTTATCATCGTTTGAAAGATGGTGAAAATCCGCATAGAATGATACAATTGATGTGGTGTGTGTTGTTGATTTTACTTCCGATGGCGTTGGTATTTTCAGAGAGTTCCATGAGTAATTTGCAGTCTGTGAGCATTATCGCAGCGTTCCCAATAGGCGCAGTTATTGTTTTGATTGTGTCTAGTTTCTTGAAAGATGCTAAGAAATATATGGGCGAAAAGTGAAAATAGTCTGGAAAAAATAGACAATATTATGTATACTATAAAAAAGTATACATATGGAGATGATCTATAATATGCAGAAGAGAATAAAAAAACTAATTCAAATGTGTTTAATCATGGGAGCAATATTATTGCTCCCTCTTTGTTGTGTAGAAGCTCAAAATGATAATCGAACAAAAATTCATTTTATATCATTATCTAGCACTACAGATGCAATTCTATTAGAAAGTAATGGACACTACGGAATGGTAGATTCAGGAGAAGATTGGGATTATCCGGATGGAACAGATGAAAGATATCCACTTCGAAGTGGAATTACAAAGGGGATTGGTTTTGAACAGCAAGTGATTCGTTATTTGAAAATGGTAGGGGTGGAAAAATTAGATTTTTATATTGCGACACATTCTCACAGTGACCATATAGGGAGTGGAGATGAGATTTTAGATGCGTTTCCTACTGAAAAGTTATATATTAATGAATATAAGGATGAATATATTCGGGATGAAAATAGAAAATGGGATAATCGGTATGTATATGACAGTATTATTGAATCAGCGAAAAGAAACGGGACACAGATTATCTCAGATTTAGAAACAAATGCAGAAAATTGTTTTTTGAGTTTGGGAGATATGTCTCTAGAGTTAATGAATGTAGAACACAATCGGGATGAAAATGGACAAGTGATGTCTGTGGCGGATGAGAATGATAATAGTATTGTAACTAAAGTTACTGCATATGGGTGGACTGCTTTATTGACTGCAGATTTAGATCCTACAGAAGGAGATACGAGAAAAGTAGCAGATCAATTGATTGAAGAATTATGGAGTGAAGAACAATATCAGCAAGAAGATTCCCTTTCAAAGACGATTGAATTGCAAAAGAACTATTCATCTATTAATTATGCAGCGAAAAGTGATGTGGATTTGGATCTTCCAGAAACCAGAATAGAAACACCGGAAATTGATGAATCTAAAAAGAATAGTGGAAAGACAATTAGTATTGATTTAATGAAGATGCTTCATCATTCTATCGATTTTAATAATACAACTTATTTTTTGACGTCCTTAAATCCTAAAACGGTAGTGATTACAGGATATGAAAGCTGGTTTAATGCGCGGGAAAAAGATTGTCTTCCTCATTCTGAAATGTATGCAACAGCAAGTGATTCAGCGGCGGTAGTTGCAACATTTAATGAAAATGGAATTACGACAAAATATGAAAAAATAGAAGCAGGTTGGCTGGATCTGAATGGAAGCAAGTATTATTTTGATGAAAACGGTAGAGTTTTTACTGATGGAAAAGCATATATGGTAGATGGAGAAGTTCTTTGTTTTGACGAACGGGGTGCTTTGAAAACAGAAAATTGCTGGGTAAAGGTGGAGGGTAAATGGAGATATTGGCTTGCGGAAAGAAAATATCAGACTGAAAGTTGGCTGCAGGATAGTGGACGATGGTATTATTTGGATAAAAATGGAGATGCGGTAACTGGATGGAAACAGTTTGGCACTAAGTGGTATTATTTTATGCCAGATTCGTCCATGGCAGTTGATACGTGGATTGGTGATTATTATGTAAATAAGTCTGGAGAGTGGGAACCAAATACCAAAAGAGACAAATGGATAAAATCAGGGGAGCACTGGTGGTATTGTCACGCTGATGGAAGTTATACAAAATCCAACTGGGAATATATTGAAAAGAAATGGTATTATTTTGATAAATCAGGTTGGATGGTAACAGGATGGTGTTGGGTGAATGGTAAATGTTATTATCTTGCATCTAATGGAGCTATGGTGTCAGATACATGGATTGGTGATTATTATGTAAACAAGTCTGGAGAGTGGGAACCAAATGCGAAAAGAGACAAATGGATAAAGTCGAGGAATAGTTAGTAGTATTATCATGCTGAGGAAAATTAAAGAGAGGAACATGAAAAGTATTATGTGGCCAAGATGAGGAAATTAGTGAAAAAGTAGTTGTTGGGAATGATTTTGCTTTATATAGAAGTGAATAGAGTTGTAAAATGGGAGGGAAAATATGTCGTTTAATACTTGGATATTTCTATTCGTTTTTTTGCCGCTTTCATTGATTGGTTATTTTGTTTTAGCAAAATTAAATAATAAGCGAATAGCTATTTATTACCTTATAGGAGCTAATATGTTTTTTTACGGATATGCGAATATAAGATATTTGTATTATTTTTTGGGTTGTATTATAGTAAATTATTTGATTATTAAAAAAATTATCCGATTTAAAAGTAAAAAATGGTCAATTTTAGGAATTGCTTTAAATCTTTGTGCCTTAGCAATTTTAAAGTATACTAATTTTTTTCTGTCAACATTGAATATGGCCTTTAAAGCAAATTTTAATTTAGTAAAGCTTTTTTTGCCTTTAGGAATAAGTTTTTTTACTTTTCAGTTTATTGCTTTAATATATGATTCTTGGAAAGGAAGAATTACAGAAATTGATTTTACACAATACCTGTTATTTGCTTCGTTCTTTCCTAAAATAACACAAGGCCCTATTATGCTATATCAAGATTTTTCTGAACAATATAAGAAAAATGAGATATACACTTTTCAAATTGATAATTTTGCAAAAGGAGTATATGTATTGGCGATTGGAATGTCTAAAAAGATTTTAATTGCTGATGTGTTAGGGAAATTAGTGGATTCAGGATTTGGGGGGGAATTATATTCTTATAATTCAGGAATGCTAATTATTTTAGCACTTTGTTATACGCTTCAAATTTATTTTGATTTTAGTGGATATAGTGATATGGCTATAGGCATTGCTTTGATGTTTAATGTAAAATTGCCACAGAATTTCAATTCTCCATATAAAGCAAAATCTATTAATTCGTTTTGGGAAAGATGGCATATGAGTTTAACGCGCTTTTTTACAAAGTATTTATACATCCCGCTGGGAGGAAACAGGTGTGGAGAAAAGCGTACATATTTCAATGTGTTTATTGTATTCTTTTTAAGCGGTTTGTGGCATGGAGCAAATTATACATTTTTAGTTTGGGGAATTATGCATGGCATTTTTAGTATTGTGGAAAGAAGATTCAAAATTACAGAGAAAATGTATGATGTCGTAAGTTGGATATATACATTTGGATTTATAAATATATCATGGATATTTTTTAGAGCAAATACATTAGGAGATGCGTTGTTCGTAGTGAAAGGTATTTTGAAGTGTGACTTTAGAGGAATTGATAATAATGTTCTTTCGACTTTGATTTTGCCAGAAATTGAAATATTGTTTGATGTTTTAAATATAGAACAGTATTTATATATTTTCCCGTTTGTATTCTTAATCGTTTTGATAATTATAATCTTAGACGGGAAAAATACTAATGAAAAGCTGATGCAATTTAAACCAACAGGATTAAAAGCATTAACAACAATTATTTTGTTATCTTGGAGTGTTTTGTCATTTGGCAATACAGTATCATTTCTTTATGAAATGTTTTAAAGGGAAAGGTGGTTCGTGTGAATTATAAGAAATTTTCTTTAATTGTTATAAGTGGTTTATTATTAGTTATGCTATTGACTGGTATAACTGTTTATTATATAGATCCTTTTTTTCAGTATCATAAACCTAATAAAAATATGAGTTATGTTTTGGATACTAACTCTTTTGCTTATATAAATCCAGGAATAGCTAAAAATTTTGAGTATGATACAGTAATCACTGGTTCAAGTATGTCAAGAGCAATAGAACCAAGTTATGTGAATGATGTTCTGGGTGGGAAAACGGTAAAGCTTTCTATGGCAGAAGCAAGAGGTAAAGATTTATCAGAACTTTTTGAAGTTTTAGAAAAGCAAAGTAATGTTAAAAAAATCGTGATGAGCCTAGATACATTTGCTTATAGTGTGGACAAAGATTATTCTACATATACATATCCCCTATATCTCTATGATGAAAATTGTTTGAATGATGTCTTATATCTTATGAATATGAAGGGCTTAACAGAGTCATATAATGTTTTGAAAAACACTAAGAATAAAAGTGTATCTACTAATATGGATCAGTATCAAAATTATGTCTATGAGAATACATTTTCGAAAGAGAAGGTCCTTGAAATTTATAATACTTCAAAGCTTGATAAGCAAGAAGTAAAATATGACAGATTATTACATAAACAAACAGTAATGAATAATTTAGAACAAAACATCATTCCAATGATTGAAAAACGGGAAGATATTGAGTTTTTGTTCTATTTTCCGCCATATTCGATAGTAAGATGGGGAATTACGGAGAATGTAAAAAAAGAAATTGATACAATGATAATATTGGTGGAGCAATTGATTTCTTATGATAATGTTTCTGTTTTTTTCTATCAAGGAAAGGAAGAAGTGATTACCAGTTTAGATCATTATATGGATAGTATACATTTTGATACAGAGGTTGCAAACGATATTGTAAATTACATTTCTAATCCCCAAAATAGGTTAACACAATCTAACTATGTGAAAGAAATAAGTGAATTTGAAAAGTTTGTTTTGAATTATGACTACACGAAATTGAATAATTAGATAATTGAACCATTTTGATGTTAAAATACTGTTTTAATATAAGAGCGTGGATTTAATTATGAAGCTTAGTGTTAGAACTTAATATGAGAGGGAAAACGAGTGAAAAAAATTGTGGATTGGATAACTATCAAATTTTTGATTGTTGGTATACTTGGTGCTAGAATATAAATAGTACAAGTCAAAATGAGAATTCCTAATCTAATATTTCATGGTACAATGTAGGTACCGCACTGAAGGAGGATCTCATTATGGCAAAGCACTATGACA
>JAETON010000104.1 GCA_021771695.1 Lachnospiraceae bacterium
CAGAGATTTAGCTTTTAGTTTTGGAATAATTAAAAAAGACAGGAACCAAATGGATTCCTGAAATTGATAGATTTTGATAATAATTCTTTTTTATTGTGTGAAAATATACAAAAATGGCACCTCTTGTTGTATAATTATTATAGGACAAAAAACATACGAAAGAAGGTGCCATAAATGAAAAATTAGAGTTAAGAAAACTACTAATTTATGCTATCAGTGTATACCAGGTTCCACAAAAAATCAAGGGGATGACCGACAAAAGGAAAAGAAAAGGAATCCCATTTTTTAACCTTATCATGCCGGTTTTTATGGCCCTGCTTTTACAATACGAAAGCTTCCATACTTTTTTCAGCGCCCCAGAAAGCATGGGGAGACGTTTCAGTAACTTCATCCGTGGGAAAATACCTAAAGTGGATGCTGTCCGTGATGCGCTTGCCCTGCTTGCAGCAGATGAGGTGGAAAATATATTTGATTCCGTAGTCGAAAAGACATATAAAAATGCTGTGTTGCGTCCTGGTACAATTGGCGGATATATAACAACAGCCATTGACGGAGTGGAATTGTTTAGCAGCACAAAGAAATCCTGCGGGGGCTGCCTGACGAGAAAAAACAAAGCAGGGCAGACGGAATATTTCCACCGCTGCGTGGTATGCGCGACTATAGGGAGCAGCCCACATGTAATTCTGGGGCAGGAGATGCTTACCCCACGGGATGGAGGAGAAAAGGACGAAGGGGAACTGACCGGAGGGAAAAGGCTGGTAAAGAACCTGTATAAGAAATTCGGACATTTTGCAGATCTGATAGTGGCAGATGCATTGTACCTGAATGCCCCGTTTCTTAACACAATTCTGGAGTGCCATATGGATGCAGTCATCCGCCTGAAAGATGAAAGACGGCTGATCTATAAGGATGCGGAGAAACTGTTTGAGAAAGGGGAAGGGAAAAAGAAAGACTTCAAGCGGGGGAAGAGAAGGATTGAAACGTGGGATATCAGCGGTTTTGAAATGGAGGGAGTAAATATCCCATTAAGAGTCGTCAGATTCTGCGAGCACATCCGTAGGAAAGATGGGACAGAGGAAATAAACTGGATGTGGCTGGTTACAACCAGTGAGAGAGTCCCATATGAAATCTTATGGGAGATGATGCATAAAAGATGGGATATAGAGGAGAATGCATTCCACCAGCTAAAGACATACTACCATGCGAAACACTGTTATTGCCATGCAGGAGTGGAAGTCATTTTTCTGCTGATGCTAATAGCATTTAATATAAGGGAGCTATATCTGTATCGGAGAATTCACGGATTTAAAGAAAGCAGAGTAACCAGGAAAAGTGTAACGAGAATATTCAGGGATGACCTGTTGTTAGAAAATTACTGCGGTCTGCTGTATGAAGAAAGTGGATAATGACAAAGAAACTCCATAAAGAGAAAAACAGACAGATGGGAATCATTTTGTGCTTTTTTATCAGAAACTTATGAAAATGAAGGCTGGTTATAATA
>JAETON010000105.1 GCA_021771695.1 Lachnospiraceae bacterium
GAGAGTGTGAAAGTTTTTCTGTAAAAATAGGATTTAAAGGTTCTTCTATGATAAAATAAAAATCATAGGAGGGCCTTTTTTATGGCAAAACAAAAGAAACCTGTACACAGAGTACAAATGACAGAAGGAAAACGAAATATCATTCATCAGCTCCTGGAAGAATACGATATCCAGACAGCTGAAGATATCCAGGATGCTCTCAAAGATCTCCTTGGCGGAACCATTAAGGAAATGATGGAAGCTGAAATGGATGATCATCTCGGATACGAAAAATCCGAGCGCTCAAGCAATGAGGATTATCGCAATGGTTACAAACACAAACGTGTAAACAGTAGTTATGGTTCTATGGAAATCGAGGTTCCTCAGGACAGAAAATCTACTTTTAAACCTCAGGTAGTGAAAAAACGACAGAAAGATATTTCTGATATCGATCAAAAGATCATCTCTATGTATGCAAAGGGTATGACCACCCGACAGATATCAGAAACCATTGAAGATATCTACGGTTTTGAAACTTCAGAAGGCTTTATTTCAGATGTCACGGATAAGATACTGCCACAGATTGAAGACTGGCAGAACCGGCCTTTAGATGATGTCTACCCGATTTTATATATTGATGCGATCCATTACTCTGTTCGTGATAACGGTGTCATCCATAAATTAGCAGCATATGTAATTCTCGGTATCAATACAGAAGGCAAAAAAGAAGTACTGACGATTAATGTTGGAGATAATGAGAGTTCTAAATACTGGCTCTCTATATTAAACGAACTGAAAAATCGAGGTGTAAAAGACATTCTGATCCTTTGTGCAGATGGTCTTACCGGAATAAAGGAAGCGATTGCTGCCGCATTTCCGAAAACAGAATACCAACGCTGCATTGTCCATCAAGTAAGAAATACGCTGAAATATGTTCCGGATAAAGACAGGAAGGCATTTGCTACAGATTTAAAAACCATTTATCAGGCTTCAGATGAAAAGAAAGCTTTAGCAGCTCTTGAACGGGTGAGTGAAAAATGGACTCCAAAATATCCAAACTCCATGAAGCGTTGGAAGGATAACTGGGATGCCATTTCTCCAATATTTAAGTTTTCGACAACTGTCAGAAAGGTCATATATACCACAAATGCCATAGAATCCCTGAATTCCACCTATCGGAAGCTGAACCGCCAGAGAAGCGTATTTCCAAGCGATACAGCACTCCTGAAGGCACTGTATTTAGCTACATTTGAAGCTACGAAAAAATGGACTACAACAATCCGGAACTGGGCTCAGGTGTATGGAGAGTTAAGCATCATGTACGAAGGACGACTTCCAGAGTAATCTTAAAATGACCAAAAAACGGGCAGATTTTCTGCCCGCGCTTGACATGCTTTTCAGCAACTGTTATATATATAACAAGGGTGAGAATCCTATTTTTTAAGATTTTCACCCTTTATTATCATAGAAGAACCTTATTTACAGACTTTTCTTCATAGTCTC
>JAETON010000008.1 GCA_021771695.1 Lachnospiraceae bacterium
GCTTAGACAAGGGAGTGCCTAAGAACAAAATACCGCTTTAGACCTACGAAAGCCCCAGCAAAAAGCCGGGGCTAATGTTTCAATTATTTTGGGACATTTTCAAAAACGGTTGACATGGATACATGATGTACCTGTTTTGTGTTCTTGGTAATCGGCAGAATCTGATACCCTTCCCCTTTTAATGTTTTAATTAATTTCTCAAGTCCCTCTACTGTATGCTTTGTTTCGTGTAAATCATGCATCAATACAATACTGACCTTCTGTCTTCTGACATCCTTCAATATATTTTGATTCAATTTTTCTGCACTGACACTAAAATCCAAAGCATCTCCGCTTAATGCATTCCAATCAAAATAAAGCCAGCCCTGTCGATTAATATATCGAATATACGGTTTAATATCTCCTGCACAGGTATTGCTGCTTCCTCCCGGAAAACGATAAATAAATGGTTTTACCTCTGTAATATTGTATAAATACTGCTGCAGTTCTTTTAAATCTTTCCCAAAAGCTTCCACAGATGAATAAATCTGCTCATAATTATGACTGTATGAATGCATTGCTAAGGTATGACCTTCTAAAACAATTCTCTGATATTGCTTTTTCGCTGTTGATGTTTTTTTCCCAATCACAAAAAAAGTCGCCTTTACATCATTTTTCTTTAAAATATCTAAAATCTCATCGGTATGGTCCGACGGGCCATCATCAAATGTCAAATAAACTTTTTTACTGTTTATGGAATTGTTAGCTAAAAGCCCGCCCTCCGCTTCTGTTTGTCCTGCAATCCCCAAGGGGTTTACTTTTTCTTGATCATTCACTTGATAAAAAAACCCTGCTGCCAAAAGCATCATTAAGACAGAACCTATGATTTTTCTCTTCATGTTTCTCCCTCACTTTTTTCCTGCATTAAATTTCTAATGATAGCATGTGAAGGATTGAAAAAAAGATACCGGAAAAATCCGGTATCTTTTGAAAATTTTTATGAAATTTCTTCTTAAACCTCGAAAATCAAATCTCCATAGCTTGGGAACGGCCAGTCTTCTTTTGCAACCAGCATTTCCAGTCTATCTGCAGGTTCACGTACCGCATTCATATCTTTAAAGATTGTATCGTGATAGAAGCGTGCCTGTGCCTGAACATCTTCCATAGCCTGTGCTTTTGGAGTATCCTCTTCCAGAACTCCAATGGCTGCAAACATTTCTTTTAAGTTTTCTGTAATATCAGAAAGCAATGTTTCCTGTACAGAAGTATCCATTCCTACTGCTTTCAATTCTGAAACGGCATCTGCCAATTTTTTCTGATATTTCATAACAGCTGGTACAATCTGTTTCTTTGCAATATCCAAGGTAGCTAAGGCTTCGATATTGATTGTTTGTGCATACTGTTCAAATAAGATTTCTGCACGGGATTCCAATTCGTCCTTTGTATAAACACCAAATTTTTCAAACATTTTGACTGCTTTATTTGTTACCAAAGTAGGAATTGCATCTACCATAGATTTTAGGTTTGGAAGTCCTCTTCTCTCAGCTTCTGCAACCCATTCATCAGAATATCCATTTCCATTGAAGATAATTCTCTGATGATCTGTCAGCATTTCTTTTGTCAGTTCATGCGCAGCCATTGCTACATCTTCTGCACTGCCTTCTACTTTTTCTAATTTTTCGCAGACATCTGCAATTGCATCTGCTACGATCGTATTTAATACAACGTTTGGATCAGAAATAGATTGTGTAGAACCAACCATACGGAACTCAAACTTATTTCCTGTAAATGCAAATGGTGATGTACGGTTACGGTCTGTTGCGTCTTTTTCAAATTCCGGCAGAGAATGAACTCCAGATACTAATTTATCTCCATGTTTAGAAGTTGTAGCTTCCCCTCTGGTTACTAACTGTTTTACAACATCTTCCAGCTGTTCTCCTAAGAAAATAGAAATAATTGCCGGTGGTGCTTCGTTAGCTCCAAGTCTGTGGTCATTTCCCGGTGTAGAAGCTGACATACGAAGTAAATCTGCATGATCATCCACAGCTTTAATAATCGTAGCCAGAATCAATAAGAATTGCTGGTTCTCATGAGGTGTTTTTCCTGGATCTAATAAGTTTTTACCTTCGTTTGTTACCATAGACCAGTTGTTATGTTTCCCTGAGCCATTGATTCCTGCAAATGGTTTTTCATGCAGTAAGCATTTTAATCCGTGACGTCTTGCAACACGTCTCATTGTTTCCATTAATAACTGGTTGTGGTCTGTTGCCACATTGTTGGAATCATAAATCGGTGCTAATTCATGCTGTGCCGGTGCTACTTCATTATGTTCTGTTTTTGCACTGATTCCCAGTTTCCATGCTTCAATATTCAAATCTCTCATGAATCCTTCGATTCTTGGTTTGATAATACCAAAGTAATGGTCATCCATTTCCTGACCTTTTGGAGGCATTGCCCCGAATAATGTACGTCCAGTGAAAATCAAGTCTTTTCTCTGTTTGTATTTTTCTTCATCTACTAAGAAATATTCCTGTTCCGGTCCTACAGATGTATTAACTTTTGTTACACTGTCATTTCCTAATAAGTGCAACAGTCTGGTTGCCTGAATATCCAATGCCTGCATAGAACGAAGCAATGGTGTTTTCTTATCCAGTGCTTCCCCTTTATAAGAGCAGAATGCAGTTGGAATACATAAAATATTAGCACTTGGTGTTTCTTTAATAAATGCCGGTGATGTACAATCCCAAGCTGTATATCCTCTTGCTTCAAATGTTGCTCTTAATCCTCCGGACGGGAAGGAAGATGCATCCGGTTCTCCTTTAATTAACTCTTTTCCAGAGAACTCCAATAATACTTTTCCATCATCTGTTGGACTAATAAAAGCATCATGCTTTTCAGCAGTAACTCCTGTCATTGGCTGGAACCAATGTGTATAATGTGTTGCACCCTTTTCAATGGCCCATTCTTTCATCTCATTTGCAACTACATCTGCAATTGCAGGATTTAATTCTGTGCCTTCTTCGATTGTCTTTTTCAAATCCTTGTAAACGGCTTTTGGTAAACGTGCTTTCATAACACTGTCATTAAAGACGTTACTTCCATAAATTTCTGCTACATTGATTTTTTCCTTCATAGGTTTTCTTCCTTTCTTTTAAAGCATTTGAAGCATTGCTGTATAAAAAATGGGCGGCAAACAATATGAACCTAATTGTTTGACGCCCTTGTCAGTAACTTCACTGGTTATAGGATACAATCATTCTATTTAAAAATCAAGTGTTTTTTTTGTATTTTATAAAGTACTGAAAATATTTTTCATTTTTACTCTATCATTGTATGGATTCCATCATCACTTTTTTCATACTTAATTTTTATTTTCATATCAGATTTATATTTAATCATTTCTTCATTTTTAGAAAATTCCTGTTTATACACCTGTCCTTCTTTGTCTGTAATATAAACATAGGTATTCCCATCAATTGGAATAAACTTTATATCTGCAATCTGTATTTCCTTTGTCTGTTCAGAATCAATTCCCACATCTTTGGAGGAAATGATTCCTTCTTCTTTCATCAAACGCTTATATTCTTTTAAGACACCTTTTTGCGTCGTGGATGTCGCAACAATATTATATTTTTCTACATTAACCATGGCGAACATCTTTACCAAGCCGCCTTTATCTTTCAAAATCATAACATACGTTGGTTTTCCAGCCACATTAATCAAAGACGGAAATGCAGAAGAATATCCAAGATGCTGTACCTGTCCTTCCGCCGCTTCCATCGCTGACTGCTCATTGGCACCGGAAACCGTATAATATTTTGACTCAGCAGTCCGCATATTCATCATCACAAAAGCAATGTTAGAATTATCACCATTGACAGAAGTTACTCCGGTAAATGCCCATACATCTCCGTCAATGACACGATATCCGTAATCATCGGTTGCCACTTTGCATCCTTTCTTTCCAAAAATACTGTTAATATATCCGCCGGAAAGCTGTCCTTTCCAATTATATTTTTTCAATAATAACCGTCCATCATGAACATGATCTACCCACTGCGGCACATGGTCTTTATCATAATATATGCTTTTCCCGGATACTGGATCACAAATGACAACTCCTTTGATATCCTTCGCTCCAAAAATTCCTGCATATGCCTTTAATACCGGACAAATATAATAAGGATTTCCTTCATTATCAATTTCAAAATAATATCCTTCAAACATAGCTGTTGGATACTGGAATCTTAAATGCCGTTTTAGATTTCTGGAAAAATATGCGGATGGCGAATACTGCATTGGTTTCTTTAATTTTACATATTTTGCTTCATTGGTAATCGGATCGACCTGAACATACCCCGGAATTCCAGATTTCCGGTTATTCATATATCGAATAAAACTTGCATAATACAATGGTGCCACCTTCATTGGTTTTCCGTCATAATCAATCTGGCTGTATGAATCGCTGACTTCATACTGACTGACAACATCTGACAATGAGCCGATTGCTCTGTCCCCAATAATTCTTGCACCTTCGGTATCCATCAAAGCAATATCTGTAATTCGTTCTGTCTCTTTCATATCTTTTTCAAAGGTTTTATTTTCTACTTTCAAACGGCCGGCATATTTGGAAGAGGAAACAACTTTTGAAGAAAGCAGCATTCCAACTGCAAAAACACCAACCGTTAAAATCAATAATATGAAACAAACTTTAAATAAACCTTTTGTTTTTGAATCTTTTTGAAGGGTTTTTGCCCCAAACCCCAGTGTTAAGACTGCAAACACTGCAATCAGCACTGCCCAGAATCCTGTTTCTTGATAATTCACTGCCGGCAATGTAACATAATAATAAATACCTAGAAAAAGAACGGCTAAGATGATCAGACTCACAACTACTTTTCTTCCCGGCTTTTTTACATGCGGACGAAATCCACCGGAACCAAATCCCCTAAAATCATTAAAATCAAATTGAAACTGCATAATTATACTCTCCTATTGCCTCTGCATTGTTCCTTCGAGTTCCAATTTATCGTAACATATGCATCTTTTATATGCAAGAAAAGGCAGCTGGTATTGCTGCCTTTTTCTACAATTATTTCAGTGTTGTATAAACTTTTTTCCCTTTGACTGTTTTGTAACCTTTTAAACGGAATTTATAATTCACTCCTGCTTTCGCATTTTTCTTTGTATAAGTAATGGTACCGCCTTTTGTTGTACTCTTTACTTTTTTGTAAGAGCCTTTTCCTGTCTTTAGATAGACAACATAACCTTGGTATCCTGTTACATTTTTGTAAACGACTTTTAAGGTCTTTGCTCCATTTTTTCCCTTCGCCTTATATGCTTTATAATACTTGCGAACTATCTTCTTGCCTTTTTTAACATTTTTGTATGGTTTTACTTTAAACTTATAAGAGGCTCCGGATTTCACTGTTACCGTTTTTGATTTTACATTTCCTACAGTTTTCATCTTTTTATATTTTCCTTTACCGGCCTTGGCATAAATGACATAACCTTTGGCACCTTTCTTTTTCTTCCAAGATACTTTTACCTTTCTCGTCGAAATTTTTTGACAAGTAATTGGCTTCACTACAGCTGTCGGTTTTGTTTCCGTTGTTGTGGAAGATGCCTTTTTACTTATTGCAAATAACGTTCTTGAATCATTAATATAATATAAGTCTCCTTCAGAATCCACATGAATATTATTGGCACAATACTGAGTTTTTTCTCCTGTTGGCAAGTAAATTGCCTTTAATTTTGATTGCGTTGCATTTGCAGAATCTTCTATTGCATAAACTCCACCCGGCTCATCATTAACTGTAAAATACACATTAACCTTATCAACTCCCATTTTAACAACAGTTGGAATAGATTGTGAATATGCTGGAAGCTCTACTGTATATTTAACATTATATTTTTCAGAATTCACATCAACAACAGCCATAAATCCTTTACAGTAGTATGGGTTATCTGGATCTTCCGCAGGTTTTTTCCCGGAAATATATACTTTTCCGTTATAGACTTCAGGAGTACTTGCAACATACCCCCCTTTATACAAATTTACCGTTTTTTCTGTTCCAAACGAACCGTTAGCCGTATTTATTTTGATTCCGTAAAGTGTTGCAGACTCTTTTGCAGCTAAATAAATTGTATCTTTTGATGAATCATATGCAATTCCGCCACTAAATGCAGAATCTAATTTTTTTGCTGCCTTTTCACTTCCATCGGTTTTATCCAAGACCATGAGTGTTCCCTCACTATTTGCTGCAACAACATAATTTCCAACAATTACTCCCTGATTCCAATAAAATGTAGAATTTGTTTCATGTTTCCATGAAAAATTTTTTACTTCATCTTTTTTCGCTGTATCTTCATCTTTGGTTGAAATTGCATAAAAAGATCCTTTTCCTGAATATGTTCCCGTTCCAACATATAAACAGCCATTTTCATAGAGAAATTTTGAAGAAACAGCATTATCCGCTTTTTCACTTACCCAAACAGATTCCAAAGTATCCGCATTAAAAGCCTGAATAATTCCATTATCATAACCTATAAAAACTTTTCCATCTCCATAGCAAATAGAGGCACCATAATGAATCAAATAAGAAGAATCTATATATTTTCCTTCTTTTACAACCTTTCCACTTTTAGAATCGACTTTAACTATACGATGCTTACTGTCATCTGCTGCATATATATATCCTCCATTTACAGCAATTTCTGACAGATTATTATAGGTATTTGTATTCCAGTCTGACAACTCACCTATTTTTGCCGCCCATTTTAACTGTGCCTCCTCACTATTTACTGGCGTCTTTGCTGTTGTCACTGCTGCTTGTACTGGCATATTTGATGTAATCACCATAACCAGCATCAAAAACAAAGCAGCCGTTTTCTTCATAAACTTCATAAAAATCCTCCTTTAGTTTTGATTTATTGTCAAGTTCTGAATTTCACTTTCTTTGTAAAATCCATATTTATACTTTACCCTGTGTAACTTTTTTAAAAGCACAGGGGTTAGTATCCACAAAAATATTACATTGGATATACAATATTCCACAGTCACTGGAAAGGATGTCCCTAAAACTGCTATGTAACGAATCCATTGAAAACGATCTCCAGCAGCCAAAACTGTCCATATGTCCATAAACATCGAAAAAAATATGCCTGCAAAAATCCCAAAAATCGTCTGCATCATACGATGCCGTTCCAAGAATCTATGACAATTCCATATCCCAGAAAGCCAGCCAATGACACCCCATGCAATCATTTGAAAAGTAGTCCATGGCCCTTGTCCAAAGAAAAAATTAGAAATCAAAGCACTTAGAGAACCGCATAAAAATCCAGATTCTTTTCCAAATGCCATCCCGCAAATGATAACCATTGCTGTTACCGGCTTAAATCCCGGTGTGGCGGCAAAAATCATTCGGGAAACCACTGTCAATGCAATCATCACTGAAATCACTACATTTTCTCTCGTTTGTGGTTTTCGTTTTTCATATTTTAAATAATATGGAACACAGGAGATCCCTGCCATAATAAGAAGAATAATATTCATAGGCACCTCACTTTCTCCGGAAGTATAATCGGTTGTTCCATGTCTCTTGTAATTTTAGCTGACGTTGTCGTGTAAAAATAATTCTTCACAAAAAACATTTCCGGTACATCAATTCCTTCAATTCTGCCATCAAACATCATGCCTGTCCGGTCTGCAAACTCTGCCGCAAATTCTAAATCGTGAGATACAAAAAGAACACTTAATCCATCTTTTAGGAGTTTTCTTAAAACCTTTCCAAATTTTCTGCTATGTATCCGATCCAGTCCTTTGGTCGGCTCATCCAATAATAGGATATCCGGTTTCGCAAGCAATACTTTTATCAACGCTGCCATTTGCTGCTGTCCGCCGCTTAAATCGTATGGATGACTGTCAAGCTTCTCCCTCAAATCACATAAATCAATCAAGGATTCCATCCACGCTTCCTGTCCGTTTCCTGCTTCTTGCAAATCATCTTCTAATCGGTCTTTCACAAACAGCACTGTAGGATCCTGGGGCAAATATACCATTTTTTTTCTGCACTTTATTTTCCCATCATACTGCATTTGTCCGGCAAGACATTTTAAAAAGGTTGTCTTTCCACTCCCATTTGCTCCGACAACTGCAAACATTTCCTGTTTCTTCAAACATAGCGATAAATTATCTAAAACCTTTTTCTTTCCATAATCAGCATACAAATGTGATACTTTTAGCACTGTTTGGCCGCTGTCTCTCTTTTGGGAAACCAGTTCATACGAACAGTTTGATATTACATTTCTGATTTCTCCCATAGAAAATATAGGTTTCATTCCAAAAGTTTCCGATAAACGAATAGCTTGTGGAAATGTTTCTTTTATCACGTCTTCCTGCTGATAAAAATAAGAAATTGTTTCCTTAACTGTTCCAACTGTTTGAATTTCTCCATGTTTCATAAACACACACTGATCTGCCATTTCCATAACATCTTCTAAATTATGTGCAGCCATCACAACCGTGATTTGAAATTCCTTTTGCAGTTTTTCTATCATAGATAAAAAATTCTTTCTTCCAATGGGATCTAACTGTGCGGCCGGTTCATCTAAAATCAACACTTTCGGATGCATTGCCATAAGTGCTGCCAGATTTACCATCTGCTGCTGTCCGCCGGATAATTTCTGAATATCACAATCATAGATATCCTGCAAATCAAAATAGTTCACAATTTCTGCTACATTTCGTTTCATCTGCTCATACGGCATCCCCATATTTTCTAATCCAAAAGCAATCTCGTGCCATACAGTATCCATCACAATCTGATGTGCTGGATTTTGAAACAAATATGCAATTTCACTGACTGAATTTTCCGGTTTCAAGTCTTCTATAGAAGAACCTCTATAGAAAATTTCTCCCTCTCTTTTTCCTTGTGGAAAAAGTTCTTTTTTTAAATGACGCAAAAGTGTCGTTTTCCCGCTGCCGCTTAACCCGGCAACTAATGTAAAACTCTCTTCTGGAATTTCTAATGTAACATTACGAAGTGCAGGAACTGTTGACAAAGCATATTGAAAGGACAATTTTTTAATCTGAAACATAAGAACCCTCCCTCCCAAAAAACGGCAGCAAAATCTGCATCGCCATGAAAATCATAAATACAACATCCCGTATTCCCATAGGATTCCACAAAATCATTGGATAAAAATAAAATTTAGAATACAGTTTTATATATCCATATCCATTGATCAGACATAATACAAGAACCTCTAAAATACAAAGTGCATCTTTCCTTTCAAACTGAAACAAATGAAAATGCGTTCTTTTCTTTAATCCATATCCTCTGGCATTCATAGAATCCAACTGGTCCATGGAGGTTTCAAATGCCCATGTCGTCTCCATTGAAAATATTTTCATTGCACGACGAATCGGAGATTCTTTTCCAAACTGCTTCTGCGTATCTATCATCAATTTTGCCTGTTTTTTATATTTGGGAAGTAATCCGACTGCCATCGAAAACATAACTCCAAGTTTTGGAAAAGTACTTCCAAACAAATATATCCAGTGTTCACAGCGGAAATATCTTTGAAAAACAGAAAACAACAGCAATACATTCATCAAAAGGCATCCATAATGCAGACCATAAAGCAATGCCTCCAGTGTCACTGGGAGACTTCCTATATAAAATAATATCGTTATTCCCCGCTGTACAAATAGTGGATTGGTGATTGCTGCTATAAATACCACTCCCAAAAATGGAAATATCCTGCGCAGACTATTTTCATGATAAAAATACAAAATACACAAGCATATCGACTGTACTCCCGTCATCCAAGGATGCCGGCTCCACATAGAAAATAGAAATATCCCTGCAAAATATAGCAGCAGTCCCAGCGGATGCATCCTTTTCAATGCTTTTTTCATGTTAGATGTCTCCTCTTTCACAAGTATACAGCCATTGAATTTGATCTCCTTCATGCACTGTATACTTTCCTGCTCCTACATTTGGAAATTTGCCATTTACTTTATACATCCATCCGCTGTAACGTCCACAGTCAAACTCATACAATCCATCAATTCCTTGTACATATCCTTTGCTGGTATCAATACTTACTCCGGTTCTTTTCAATACTGTCATTACCGTATCCCCATCTTCTATTTTCAACTGTCCGCTGTAAATTTTACCGCCAGACGGAATTTGATAATTGGATTTTAATTTATCTTTATTCTTTAAAACGGTATGACAGTTAATCGCAATTCGACAGAATTTTTCCTGCCTTTCTTGACTTGTTTCTGTTGTTGTCGTTTTTTTACGTTCTGTTGTTGATGCTTTCTTTTGTTTTGAATTTTTAGAAGATTTCTTTGAACTCTTTTTTGCAGCCTTTTTCTTTTCTTCCGTTGTTTTCTTATTTGTTTTTTCTTGTTTTTTCTTTTTCTCTGTTTTTTCTTTTTTGGTTTCCTTTTCTTGGCTGCTGTCTGTTTTCTTCACAGAACTTTCTGTGACCGTATCATTCTTTCCTGTTTCTTTTTTATTTTGATTCTTTGAGCAGGCTGTCATAGATACAGACAGCATAAAAATTAACAGCCACGTTATAAATTTTTTCATAAAAATAGATCCTCCCGTAAAAACGCACCAAAGGATCTACTATTATCTCTTTTTAATTTTTGTCTTTCTTGTACCACGAATAAACCAAGGCTTTCATTCCTTAGTTTCTTTGCATGATCAGAACGACTCTATACATCGTAAAGTATATCCTTAGATAATGGCAAGTATTCCGGCTCTGATTCAACGTCTTGGCACCTTCCCAGTTTCCCAGTGGCATATCGCCTCAACTCCTCATCACGGCGGCGGGACCGCTCAGGATTTCCACCTGATTCCAGTTTCATGTCTCTTTACGAGGCAACCATTAAATATGCATTTGTATTTATTTTTTATTTTATTATCGCTTTCTGTTTTCAATTTGTCAATATTTTATCTGTTTTCCTGCCGGATCAATTCGATAATCTTTCCGATAAATCAATTGGGACACTGGTACAAATTGATAGCCCTTTTTCTTTAAATCCCGGATCATTGGCTGTAATGCCTTTTTCGTACATTTCGTTCCCGTATGCAGTAAAATAATTCCTCCATTATCCAAATTTTTATGATCGCAGACTTTATTTATGACTCCATCAACTCCCGGTTCCATCCAATCTAAACTGTCAATACTCCATTGTATACTATAATATCCCATATCCTCTGCATTTCGTATTACCTCTGAATCATAATCTCCATATGGCGGACGAAATAGTTCCATAGAAGTTCCCAATAATGCTTTTATTTTATCATCCGCACCTCGTATTTCTTTTTGCTGTTCTTCCTTAGATAATTTCGTCATATACTTATGGTTATCCCCGTGATTTCCTATATCATGCCCTGCTTCATACACCTTTTTTACATCTTCTGAATAGCGGCTAATCCAGTCCCCCGAAAAGAAAAATGTTGCCTTTACATTTTCCTTTTTTAAAATATCTAGAATCTCCTTCATATCTTCATTTCCCCATGCCACATCAAACGTCAGGCTTAATACCTTCTTTTTTGTATCGACGCAATATATCGGAATTTTCTTTTCTTCGCTTTCTTTCCACACATAAATATTTTCCCGAAACGCTTCCTGCACATTCTTATAAAATCCAAAAATGCACAATGAAAGAATCAGCATCGCTAAAATCCCGGAAACCCACTTTTTCCCTGCCCTCAAAGTCTTATTTCCCTATCTGTTTTTTACAGTCTATGACCGCTTAAATAAAAATATTCAAAAGGCCCAATACCAGCCCAATCATTTTTCATTGAACAGAGCCTTATTCTAATTTACAAACACTTAGAATAAGGCTCTTATTTTTCCAAATATCGATTTTTACTTTTTTACAACCAGCGTATCATACCCTTTCTGTTTCAATTGATTTTCCAAATTTACTGCTTCATCCAAAGTATTAAATTCTCCCAGCTGCACGGCATAAAAAGGTGCTTCATAAATAATATCCCCATCAAAACCTTGAGCTAAAGCTTCATTTAACGCATACTGTGCATTGGAAAAATTTCGATACAAACCAACCTGCACCCGGTAAATGCCGCTCAATGCCTGCTGCCCGCTTCCAATAGTTTCCATAATTCCATCTGCAATTGCCTGTGCAATATCATCAAATCGTTCATCGAACATCTGATTATCTTGATTGGAATTTAAAAAACCTGCTTCAATCAAAATAGCTGGAATATTTGTTCTTTTCAATACAGTCAAATTTGTACGTTCTTTGACTCCCAAATCCTGAAACCCAACATCTGCAAGCTGAGCATTTACATTTCTTGCCATTTCTGCTTTGACTCCATTGTTATCAAATACCAATGTTTCTACTCCGCTGTATTGATTGACATTGGGACTGGAATTGCGGTGAAAGGATATAAAATAATCTGCTCCGCTGGCATTTCCAATTCTAGCCTTTTCGGAAGGTGACTGATAAATGTCGCTCTGTCTGGTATAAGAAACAGGAATTCCGTTTCTAGATAAAATTTCCCCAACTGCAAGGGTCAAGCGAAGATTATCATCCTTTTCCCTTCTTCCATTAAACTGTGCTCCATTATCATAACCGCCGTGTCCGGCGTCCAAAATTACTCCCGGCATAACAACCTCACATACATTCCTTGTGATAGTTTATGCCTATCCAGTAAAAATGTGATAATCTAAATTCACTAATTCAAAGAAAAATAATTTCCTTTCCGTACAAATGTATATCCCATGGCACTTGCAATCTTTTCAATTGGAACCTCTTTTGCCATGGCAATCTGTTCAGATGTCAAATGCATTTCTTCCTCCTTTCATCTTGGGCATAAGAAAACCACGCATCACTGCGCGGCTCCTTTTCTCAATATTCTGTTTTTTTACTATAAAACAATTTTATACTTGCTCATTTTTCTACTGAAAATATCTGGTATTGCTACCTTTCATATTTTTTACTTTTTCTTTTAATCTGTATCTTTTTCAGATTATCTCTACAAAAATTCTGGCTTATAATATAATCTGTCCTGTTACTTAACCAGACAGATAATTTATCTCTTCTGTTTTCATCAATGGCTGGCGATTTCTTCAATAATTCAGAAAATTCTTCTCCAATTCCTTTTAACCTCTTAAAATCATATCTTTCAATGTCTGTTACATACTGTATCTGATTTTCATGATATTTTTTAAATGGTTTGGATGGATTCGCTGTCTGATTTTTAATATATATTGTTGGAATTCCATTAAAAGCTGAAGTCCCGCTGTCAAAAATGGGAGCTGCCTTTTCAATCTGCAATGTATTTACATTTCGTATGATTCCAAAATTATTGTAATGCCTGTCCTGATTGCATATGACAAAATCCAAAACCAGCATATCATCAATATCCCTTATTACATCTAACCCATACTCTTTACAGGTTTCAATAAAATGTTGATATTCTGAAGCATTTCCTTTTTTCTTTTTTGACCGCATAACAGAACTTGCAGAAATCAATTCCGTATCTTCTGTAATAAAATTTTCACATAAAGAAAAAATATTTCTTGAAGAATTATATAAAGAATATTTTGTATAATTAGAAATTCCAAGTCGTTCACATACCATATTCGCAAGAATCTCATTTAATGGTTCCTGTTGGGCAATTCCGCTGCCGGATTTTAATAAAAATCTTTTTCCATCTATAATTGTCCATTTTTTCTTTAACCATCCATCCGATGTATTATTGGGTGACATAAAATCTCCATTGAATTCACCCCCAAATAATGCAGATCCAACATCATCTGTAAATGGATTCTGGAAAAAGTTAATATTTTTCCATTTTACTGATGAATTCTTAGGACATATCCAATATTGATCACTTAATGATAATCCATAATTTTTTTCCAGTAACTCTTTTGGAGTATCAATATTCATATGTTCCAGTGCATCTCTAATTCCTGATCTGCTGGCTGGAATTGCTCTTCCAGACCACCAATGATTGAGAAATTTTCTGTCGGGACCAAACTTTGCATTCATTCCAAGAGGCATCCATTCCGGATTCCATACATCCAAAATTTTTAAAATAATTCCATCCTCTATTTCCAAATCTAATACCGCTTTTTCTTTATTCATTAACGTATAAATCAACAGATCCACCTCCTTCTTTTATATCTTTCTCTGTCATTTTCCAAGATGAATTTATCAAATTATATAACTTTTTCATCTTCTATAATTTTCAAAACTTTTCCCTTTTTCATTTGGACTAATCCCAATATAATTAGGATTTTGAATAATTTCAGACAGTTTATTTATATACTGAGTACATTCTGGATGTTTTTTTTAATATGCTTAATTCATCCATCAGATTGATATATATAATCATAGTTATTAATAAACTCATAATAATGGCCAAATTTTTAATTGTTCTTTAATTTCTTTTTCGAGTACTGCAATTTCAGCATTATCCTTTTCTATTAATTTTTGACGAATTTTTTTCTCAGCTGCCCTGCGGAACAAAACTCCATGGGGCAGCACAATAGCCATCGTTCCATCATTATTTAAATTAGAATCTTTCAATTTACTTGCCCTGTTGTCCCATTTTGCAGAATATGGAGAATTTGCTACAACTGCATCAAAACTTCTTGGCTGGTCAATCCCCCATTTCATCCGGTCCATCCGGTCAGTCAATCTCTAGTTATCCGCATTATTTAATGTCATATTATTAAATGAAACACCATGCATCATCAAATTCATCTGGGTTAAATTATAAGTTGTGCATTCAATTCCTGCCCATAAAATTTTATTGCTCCGTCTTTTTCACCTTTGGGCAATTCTTCTTTTACCGTAAGTAATAAGGAACCAGAACCCATTGTTGGATCATATACGGTAAATGCCTCATCCGATTCCTCCCTGTTACTTGTTACTATTTAAAATTAACATACTTTAATGCAAAATTACTGTTGCCATTTTTCTCTCTTTGACATCACAAAGCACGGCACGGCAGCTGAAAAATCCCAGTACCGCATATTCCATAAAGTGTGCCATCTTCCTCACCAATGTATGCACTCGTTCTGCATATATCAATAATTCTGAAGCAGATGAAATATGAAAGGCTCCAATCCATCCTAAAATTCTAGCCAATATTTTCGCATATCCAATACTCATTTTTGAAGAGGAATTCCCCGTTTTGGCAGAAAACAGAAAGATCAATATCATAAGAACGACCGTTATAATCCAATATAACAGCTGTTCCTTTCTTTTTTGTATATTCATACTTATAAACGATTTCCATACATTTTATCAAAATAATTTGCGTATTCTCCAGATAAAATATTCTGCCACCATTCTTTGTTATCCAGATACCACGCAATAGTCTGTGCAATTCCTGTATCGAAATTGTACTGTGGTTTCCATCCAAGTTCTGTCTCTAACTTTGTAGGATCAATGGCATAGCGCATGTCATGTCCCGGACGGTCTGTCACAAACTTAATTAAGCTTTCCGGCTTATCCAGTGCCTTTAAGATTGTTTTTACCACTTCTAAATTGGTACGTTCATTATGTCCGCCTACATTATACACTTCCCCAACTTTTCCATTGTGAATAATCAAATCAATGGCCTGACAATGGTCAGATACATGGAGCCAGTCACGGACATTTTCACCTTTTCCATAAACCGGAAGTTCTTCGTCTGCTAACGCACGGCTGATCATCAGAGGAATTAATTTCTCTGGGAAATGATATGGGCCATAGTTATTAGAACATCTGGAAATCGTTACCGGAAGGCCAAAAGTTCTGTGATATGCCAAAACAAATAAATCTGCACTTGCTTTAGAACTGCTGTATGGGCTGGATGTATGAAGCGGTGTTTCTTCCGTAAAGAACAAGTCTGGACGGTCCAATGGCAAATCCCCATAAACTTCATCCGTAGATACCTGATGATAACGTTTTACACCATATGCCTTTGCCGCATCTAAAAGCACTACCGTTCCCTCTACATTTGTTTTTACAAAAATCGAAGGATCTTCAATGGAACGGTCTACGTGGCTTTCTGCAGCAAAGTTTACTACAATATCAAACTTTTCTTTTTCAAACAAGTCCATAATAAATGGACGGTCTGCAATATCACCTTTCACAAACTTATAATTCGGCTTCTTTTCCACTGGTTTCAGTGTTTCTAAATTTCCTGCATAAGTCAACAAATCCAAGTTCACAATCTCGTAATCCGGATATTTATTTACCATATGATGTACAAAGTTACCGCCGATAAATCCTGCTCCGCCTGTTACTAATATTTTCATCTTTCTTTACTCCTTATTTATCCAAAAATTTTCCTGCCATAACATCTAAAAGGTACTGTCCATATTGATTTTTCCGTAACGGTTCAATATCCGTTAACAGCTGGTCTTTTGTAATCCAATGATTTAAATATGCAATTTCTTCCAGACATGCAATTTTTCTATGCTGATGGGTTTCCACTGTTTTTACGAAGTTGGTTGCCTCTACTAAAGATTCATGCGTTCCTGTATCCAGCCAAGTAAATCCCTGTCCCAAAAGCTCTACTTCCAGTTCCTCATGTTCCAAATAGATTTTATTCAAATCTGTGATTTCCAACTCCCCTCTGGCAGATGGTTTCAACTGCTTTGCGTACTCAACCACTCGATGATCATAAAAATATAATCCTGTGACACAATAATTGGATTTTGGATGTTTTGGTTTTTCCTCAATAGAAACCGCTTTTCCATCGCTGTCAAATTCTACAATGCCGAAACGTTCCGGATCATCTACATAATACCCGAATACAGTCGCACCCTGCTTTTTATTCGCTGCACGAAGCAGACGTTTTTTCAAACCGTGTCCATGGAAAATATTATCTCCCAACACCATAGCTACACTGTCATCTTCAATAAATTCTTCTCCGATGATAAATGCCTGTGCCAATCCATCCGGTGAAGCCTGCACTGCATATTCAAGATGAATTCCAAACTGATGTCCATCCCCTAACAGTGATTCAAATCTCGGTGTATCTTCCGGTGTGGAAATAATCAAAATATCCCGGATTCCTGCATTCATTAAAACAGAAAGCGGATAATAAATCATTGGTTTATCATAAATTGGCAGCAGCTGTTTGGATGTTACCATAGTTAACGGATACAATCTGGTGCCGGAGCCTCCGGCAAGTATAATTCCCTTCATTCGCTCTTCCTTTCTTTTTATCTTCTAGAACTTAAATGTTTCACTTAACCCTTTCCATTTACGGTCTTTTTCTGAAATAATCAAATCCACACCTTCTTCCAGCGGCCATTCTACACCGATTTCTTCATCACTCCAAAGCAGTCCGCCTTCATCTCCCGGATGATAGAAATCCGTACATTTGTAACAAAATTCTGCTTCATCAGACAATACTAAGAATCCATGTGCAAATCCTTCCGAAATATAAAATTGTTTCATATTCTCCGCAGATAATTCCACACCAAACCATTTTCCATAAGTTTTGGAATTTGAACGTAAATCTACTGCTACATCAAATACTTTTCCACGAGCCACACGAACCAATTTACCCTGTGGATATTGTTTCTGAAAATGAAGTCCACGTAGAACACCTCTCGTAGACATAGACTGGTTATCCTGTACAAATACCATATCAAGTCCAGCTTCTTTCATATCATTTTGATTGTACGTTTCTACAAAATATCCTCGTTCGTCCTTAAAAACTGTTGGCTCAATAACATAAAGTCCTTCAATATCACAAGGTGTCACTGTGATTTTTCCCATGATTCTTTTCCTCCTAATTCTCAATTTCTTTTAAATATCTATTTAACGCATCCTGCCATGACGGCAATGGTTCAAATCCATTTTCCTTTAATTTTTCTTTATTCATACGGCTGTTTTCGGGGCGTTTTGCTTTCGCCGGATATTCATCACTGGTTACCGGAGTAACCTTCACATCCAGACCTGCCTGCTTGAAAATCTCACATGCAAACTCATACCATGTACATAAACCTTCATTGGTTGCATGGTATCTTCCATACTTCTCTGTCTGAATCATATCAACTAAAAGTCTTGCCAAATCATAAGTATATGTTGGAGAACCTGTCTGATTGTTGACAACCGTCAGTTGATCATGAGTTTTCCCAAGATTCAGCATTGTTTTAATAAAGTTCTTCCCATTCACACCAAATACCCATGCAATTCTCACGGTAAAAAATTTCTTCACATGCTGTTCTACTGCCAGTTCTCCCTCATATTTTGTCTGTCCGTAAACATTTAACGGTTCTCTTTCATCATCTGGCTCCCAAGCTCTGGTTCCCTGTCCATTAAACACATAATCCGTACTAATGTACATCATTTTAATATCCAGTTTTCCACAAACCTCTGCTACATTTTTTGTACCTTCCGCATTGACTTTCCGGCAGATTTCTACATTGTCCTCTGCCGCATCGACTGCTGTGTATGCGGCACAATGAATGACTGCATCTGGTACTACTTTTGTAATCACTTCTTCTACTTGAGCTGCATTGGTAATATCCATTTCGTCAATATCAACGCCGACCGCCTCTATATTACGTTTCCCTAATTCGTTTATTACGTCAAATCCAAGCTGTCCTTTCACTCCTGTTACTAAAACTTTCATAGTTCCTCGCTTTCTATCTGCACAGGAAAATTCCTGCGGATTTTGTGATTTTCATCGTTCCTTGAGCTGCTATTTTCTTTCGGACAAATTCTTTAAACTCCAAATAACGATGATTTAAATATTCATGCTGATTTCCATGACAAGATAAAATATAAGATATGAGAGGTTCCGGCTGATCTACCAGAAGTTCATCTTCATAATCAATTTCCTGTACTTCTTCAAACACCCGTTTTAACTGTTCTTCCCCATTTTCCAAACCAAACACATCATACAATGTATTTGCAGACAAAGTAATTCTTTCGTCAAATTCTTTTACCAGCTGCGTGATTTCCTGCATATGTTGTTTCCCGTAGGTACTGCACAAAAACATACCTCCCCGCTTCAACACCCGTTTCACTTCTTGTAGAACCTTCTGCCTGTCTGGAAGATAAAACAAGAGATGATTTGCAATCACTTTGTCATATATATGAGGTTCTTTTGGAATCTTTTGGCAGTCAAATGTTTCATATGAAAATATTTTCGGATATTTGCCAATACTCTTTTTTGCATCCTGCACCATTCCTTCCGACTGGTCAGATAATGTAATGTTCACTCCTTTGGGAATTTTCTGAACATGCTTTCTCCACAATTCTCCTGTTCCACAACCAATTTCTAGTATTTGTTCATTTTCCTGTAAATCGATTTGTGAATAAATCCAATCAAACCATGAAATCCGATTTTGAGAATATTTTTGATGAAGTCCAATTCGAATATTCAAATTGGAAGCATTTTTATACTGTTGCACTAAACCTTTTTCCATATTCGTTACATGCAAAAGTTCCATGACTTCGCTCCAATCGATTTCTTTCGCCTCTTCCATCTTTTTGGCTGTATCAATCAACGATTGTTCTACCATTTTTAAGTGTTCCATTTTTTTCTGAACTAAATTCAACTGTAACCCTATGGATTCTTTCATATAATCCTGGTTATCGTCATTAATTGTCATCGTCATAATCTCTTCCAAAGAAAATCCAAGGTACTTTAAGGATAGTATTTTCTGCAATTTTGCAAAATCTGCATCTGTATACAAACGATATCCATTCTTTGCTTTTTTACTAGGCTTTAAAATTCCCTGACGGTCATAATAACGAATGGTCCGCAAGGTAACATTCGCTTTTTTGGCAAATTCACCAGATGTATAATATCCATCTTTTGTCATCGTCATACCTCCTGACTTTCTCTATAGTTTATCATAAAGGGTGACGTAAGGGAACTGTCAAGAAAAATATGAAACAAAAAAATGAAAGGATTGGATGCCGTATCCATGGAAGATTTCGAGTCAAAAATTTTCTCATAATAAACTAAGAAGCCGCACGATGAAAATATCCATCGAACGGCTTCTTTTAAAAATCATTATTAAACAGGACTTTCTATGAATCCTATTTTATATGGTATTAGTTCATAAAAATATAATATAGAACAGATACTATAAAAATAAATAACACAACTAATCCAAAATACGCAGTTGATTTGCCATAACCTTGCCAATCTTTTTGAAGTTCCTTTGTTTTATCAGGATCAATGATTTTATTTTTTTTATTACTCATTATACACTCCTTTATGGTAAAGAAATAGACTTGGTTCCTGTCATAGTATAAGTACCTCCCGCTGTAAGTTTACAAGTTCCTTTAAAGGTCATTTTTTTAGCTGACCAAGATGATACCTTTACAGATGGATTTGAATAACCTGTAGCCCCATAAACACCAGAGACGCCTGTTACAACTGGAGATTCATATCCTACTGCATTTGTTGACTTAAAAAATACATTAACATAAAAAGTAATATTTGCATTTAATAAGTATGAACTAGCTTGTCCAGATCCTTTACAAGTTACACCTGTTCTATAGGTTTTATAATAGTCATATGAAGAAGGAACTGCCCTAGTAGTAATTATCGGCTTATCATCGTACCTTGAGTCATATACAACTTCAACTTTTTGTTCATCTACAATTTTATGTGTTACAGGAATACTATTTTGAAAAGCAATTCGAAGTATATCCTCACTATTTAACTCCTTTTCAGATGCAAATACCGAGGTTGTTAAATTAAAGCTAATACTACACAACAAAACTAAAGCTAATACAATTTTTTTCCTCATTGATTTCATATTCTCCTCCTTCTGCCTGTTTAATAATTATATTAACAATATCATATTCTTATTAAATAAACAATAAACTTTAAGAAATCAATTACATACGTCAACATACCTTTTGACATTTGTCACAAATAAACATTTTGTAATTATGACAAACATCAAAAAATATAATTTCATTTCCACATTTTCTTTTTTATTCTTTGAATCAACGTCTTTTTCCCCTTTTTTAGGTACTGGCTCTTCTAATACCCACGGAATCTCTATATGAAATATCTCAAAACAAAATCCAGAAGGCTTCATTGCAAAATTAGGTCTTTCCTCTAGATACTGTACAACTACACTTACAAAACTGTTTTCTCCCTGAAAATCAAGTTCATATCCTTCTTCTGAAAATGCATCTCCTTTAACAGAATAGTATAAAATATAATGTATTTTTTCGTTATCCTCTGAATCAAACCAGATTATCTCTTCCGGATTTGAAACATCAATTGCAAATTGTTCAAAAAAACTTTTCACACCATCCGGTGCCCTCGAAAATGCCTTCCAAAAATTTCTACAATAGGCACATTGACAAGTTGAAATCAAATTTTCATATTTTTTTTGTTTCTTTTTCATCCACCAAGAACGTCCAATCCTGCTCTTTTATTTCAATTACACCACCATACTCCGATCCACTTTGATGACTGCAAAATGTTGATTCGGCATCTCTCGATGAATCATTTCCCGAATATCTTTTACAATCTGTTTTACATGATATTCTTTCCCATATGGAATTACCATATCAAAAATCACATTGGTATGTGTTTTTCCGGTTACCATGCGGAAATCATGGATAGATAAAGTCTCGTCATATGTATGAATCAATTCCTCTACCCTTTGTTTTGTTTTCAATGTTTCTTCATCATCCGTCACAACCGGATCCATATGAATGGTTGCTTCACAATGATATTCCTGCATCAAACGCATTTCAATATGGTCAATCATATCGTGTGCTTCCAAAATATCAATATTCGCCGGAACCTCAGCATGAAGTGACACAATTCTCCGTCCCGGTCCATAATCATGGACAATCATATCATGAACACCCATCACCATTTTATGCCGCAGCACCATTTCTTCAATATTCTTTACCAGCTCCGGATCCGGAGTCTCTCCAAGTAAGGGATTCATCGTGTCTTTTACTGCCTCAAATCCTCCCCATAAAACAAAACAAGCTACAAAAATACCAATAAATCCATCCAAATTATATCCGAAAAAGCGGAAAATCAACATTCCACCTAAAACTGCTGTCGTAGAAATGCAATCATTTAAACTATCTGTTGCAGTGGCTTTCATAGTCTCTGATTGTATCTTTTCTCCGATTTTGCGATTAAATAATGCCATCCAAAACTTAACAAGTATTGACACAACTAAAATCACAATAGAAATCATTTGAAATGTAATTGGTTCCGGATGCAGAATTTTAGAAGCAGAAGATTTCAAAAGTTCTACTCCCATCAACAAAATTGCTAGTGCCACAATCAATCCGGAAACATATTCCATTCTTCCATGTCCAAAAGGATGATCCTCATCCGCAGGTTTCCCTGCCATATAAAAACCTGCCAGCGTAATAATAGAAGATGCCGCATCAGACAGGTTATTAAAGGCATCTGCCGTAATAGAAATTGCCCCGGTTATGATTCCCGCAAAAAATTTTCCGGCAAATAAAAATACATTACATAAAATACCTATGATTCCCCCAAGGATTCCATATGCATTTCTTACTTTTGCATGTTTTATATTATCTTTATCTTTAATAAACAATGAAATTAATATATTAGTCATAACCATTCCGCCCCTTTCATTCATAAAATACTCATATGATAACAAAGAATCCCGCTGCAGCGAGATTCTTCTGTCCTTTATCATTATTTATGCTTCTACAATCTTTCCAGCAATTGCTGAAGCTGCTGCCGTTTTGGGAGATCCAAGATAAATTTCCACTTTGGAAGTTCCCATTCTTCCAAGGAAATTTCGATTGTTAGTTGCCAGAATTCTTTCTCCATCTGTCAAAATTCCTCCCGCACGTCCACAACAAAGTCCACAGCCAGGCTGCGTGATAATCGCTCCTGCTTTTGCAAGAATTGTCAAATATCCTGCTTTTGCAGCTTCTTGATAAATCTTTCGGCTGGCTGGTGTTACGATTAGTTTTACATAATCTGCAACTTTTTTTCCATCCAAAATTTCTGCTGCAGCCTTTAAATCTTCCAAACGGCCGTTAGTACAAGAACCAATAAATACTTGATCTAACTTCGTTCCTTCGACTTCTTTTACATCACGGATTTTATCTACCTGAGAAGGACATGCCACCACTGGCACCAAGTCTTCTGCATTATATGTAATTGTCTGACAATACTTAGCATCCTTATCACCATAAATCCAGTCCACATCAGATAATTCAACATTTGAATACTCTGCTGTTTTTTCATCTGGTGCAAACAATGCACATTTGGCTCCTGCTTCAATTGCCATATTGGACATACTCATTCTGGAAGCTACTGTCATTTCATCAATGGTACTTCCGGAAAATTCCAAGGCTTTATAGGTTGCTCCATCGGCCCTTAAATCACCAATCAGTTTCAAAATAATATCTTTGGCACTGACATTGTCCGGCAGTTTTCCATTCACAACAACTTTAATCGTCTCTGGAACTTTTACCCACATTTCTCCGGTACCAAGAATTGATGCCATTTCTGTATATCCGATTCCAGAGGAAAAACAACCGACACATCCATAAGTTGTTGTATGAGAATCTGTTCCAAATACAACATTTCCGGGTTTTGCATATCCACATTCTGTCATTAACTGATGGCAGATTCCATCACTGCGATGGACATGTTTCATACCATATTTTTCTGCAAATACATCTCCTATTTTAAAATGGCGGATATCATCGACTGTACTTGCAGGCACCATATGGTCATAAATTAATACAATTTTGTCCGGATCCCACAATTTTGTAAATCCCATTTCTTCAAATTTTTCTGCAACAAATGGAATGAAAATATCATGAATCATAACACGATCTACATTCACTGTTACAATCTGTCCCGGTGTTACTGATTCAGCTCCAATATTACGGCTGATAATTTTTTCAATCATCGTATTTCCCATGATATTATTTCACCCCGTTTCTTTTCTTCATTGCTTCGACCAGTCCTCCGGCATTGATAATTTCCATCAAATTATCCGGCAAAGACTGAATCTCATAAGATGCTCCATGATGTACAATCTTCTCACCCAAAGTTACATCCAGAACATCTCCTTCTTTCACATGCTCTTGAATCTGATCATTTTCAATTAAAAGCAGTCCATTATTAATCGAATTGCGGAAAAAGATTCTTGCAAATGATTTTGCAATCACACATTTGATCTTTAATGCCTTAATAATCTCTGGTGCTTGTTCTCTGGAAGATCCGCAGCCAAAGTTTTTTCCTGCAACGATAATATCTCCTTCCCCAATCTGTCCTGCTAATTCCGGACGAAGTGGAGAAAATCCATACTGTTTCATATCTTCAACGGTTGGAAGTGCCAAATATTCTGTAGGAATGATAATATCTGTATCAATATCATCCCCTAACACCCAGACCTTACCTGTAAATTGTTCCATATTCATTATCCTTTACTATATTCAAAAATTCTTATGCGTTTACAATCTTTCCTGCAATTGCTGATGCAGTTACAGTTGCGGCAGAACCAAGATATACAAAAGAATCCGGATGTCCTGCACGTCCTTTAAAGTTTCTGGTTCCAGTAGAAATTAAAACTTCACCTTCTCCAATGACACCCTGACAGCTTCCCCAGCAGACACTGCAGTTACAGTTCATAACCATAGCTCCTGATTCCATGAAAATATCAATCAGTCCTTCTTCCAATGCCTGTAGATACACTTCATTGGATGCCGGTGCAATGATAAACCTTACATGATCATTGACTTTCTTTCCTTTTAAAATTTGAGCAGCTACCCGAAGTTCTTCAATTCTTCCGTTATTGCAGGAACCTAAAAATGCTTCATCAATTTTTACATCTTTGGCTTCTCCAACCGGAACTACATCATCAATCTGATGTGGTCTTGCAACAACCGGTTCAATTTCATCAAGCTGAATATGATACACTTTTTCAAATTCTGCATCTTCATCACTGACAAAAAGATTTTCTGCTTTCCTGCCGCGGCTTTCCACATATTCTATTACCTTTTCATCCGGTTCCACAATTCCTGTCTTTGCGCCTGCTTCCACTGCCAGATTACATAGAACCAAACGTTCATCAATATCTAAATTATGCGCCCCTTCTCCTGCAAATTCCATGACTTTGTAGTTGCACCCATTAGCTCCAACCATTCCAATAATAGAAAGCATTAAATCACGGGCGTAAACACCTTCTCTTAACTTACCAGTCAACTCAAAACGAATGGTTTCCGGCACCAGTACCCATGACTGCCCGGTTACCATGGCATATAAGAAATCCGTACATCCAATTCCTGTTCCAAAAGCCCCCAGCGCACCATATGTACAAGTATGAGAATCTGCCCCCATAATAAATTCACCTGGGCATACATGGTTTTCTACCATAAGCTGATGACAGACACCTTTCCCTTCATACAGTGTAATGTTATGTTCTTTTGCAAAATTACGCATTTTACGGTGCGCTGCTGCTGTCTTTGGATTTTCTGCCGGAACATTATGATCCATAATAAATACTAACTTATCTTTATCTGCAATTTTGGGATGTTTCAAATCATTATGGAACATATCAATGGTAAGATGGGTTGTTCCATCATTACTCATTAAACGGTCCACTTCAATTGTGTGGATTTCTCCAGCCTTTACCTGATCCACTTTTGCCGCTCTGGCAATAATCTTTTCTCCAATGGTCATTCCCATAATCTTATGCCTCCTCCTGATTCAAGAAACTGATTAATCCGCCGTTATCTAAAATATTCTGCATATATGGCGGCAATTTTGTACAAGGAAGTGTTTCTTCTGAAAGTTTAATCAATCCTTCCGTCAAATCAATATCTATTTGATCCATGTCCTCGACTTTATCATATAAGTCTTTACTAATAATTACCGGAAGCCCGATATTAATCGAATTTCGATAAAAAATTCTTGCAAATGATTTGGCAACTACCGCTTTCACACCCAATGCTTTCAATACACTTGGTGCCTGCTCTCTGGAAGATCCGCAGCCAAAATTCTCACCGGCAACAACAATATCTCCTTTTTCCACTTTTTTTGCAAAATCTCTGTCGATTGACTCAAAGGTATATACTTTCATTTCTTCAATATTCGGCAAAAGCAAATACTGTGACGCTATAATCTGGTCCGTATCCACGTCATTGTGAAACTTAAATACTCGTCCCATAAATTCTTCCTCCTTTTTAAATCCATTATCTTTAAGGATACTATAAAATCGCAAAAAAAGGAAGAAGTATTTCACTCCTTCCTTCCATATTCAGCCTATCTTCTGAACTTTAAACCTTTCCAAGTATACGGACTCAACAATACCAGCATAGGAAACAGTTCCAATCTTCCTGCCAGCATATCAAATATCAGCACAAATTTCGAGAACACAGAAAACATTCCAAAGTTTCCTGTCGGTCCTACTAATTCCAAACCAGGTCCGATATTGTTCAACGTTGCTACCACCGCAGTAAAATTCGTAATAAAGTCATAATTATCCAGCGCAATCAACGCTGTCGATGTTATCAAAATCACACAATATGTAATAAAGAAAATGTTTACAGAACGCTGTACTTCATGCTCCACCACTCTGCCGTTCAGCTTAATCTTACGGACATTTCTTGGATGGACATAAAAAAGCAATTCTTTTTTCACTGTCTTTAACATCAAAATAATACGAGAGATTTTAATTCCTCCTCCGGTACTCCCTGCACAGGCTCCAATAAACATTAAAAGCACCAGTACGGTTTTGGAAAACTCCGGCCAGTCATTGAAATTATTAGAAGCAAAGCCAGTCGTCGTAATGATAGAACCCACTTGAAAAAATGCATGGCGGAATGCTGCTTCAATGGTTGGAAATAATCCTCGGATATTATAAGTAATCATAGCAACTGCTGCTGCAATAACAAATAAGTAATATCTTAATTCCTCATAACAAAATGCATCTTTAAATTTTTTAATTAACATGAAATAATACACATTAAAATTCACACCAAACATAATCATAAATATCGTGACTACATACTGAATATATGGTGTATATTCCGCAAATCCGGAATTCAAAAAAGAAAAGCCGCCGGTTCCTGCTGTTCCAAAAGAAATCAACAATGCTTCAAATAAAGACTGTCCTCCAAGCAATAGTAAAACAACTTCTACCAGTGTCATGAAACAATAAATTCCATATAAAATCATAGATGTCTTTTTCAATTTCGGTACTAGTTTCCCGACAGAAGGTCCTGGACTTTCTGCACGCATCAAATGAAGGTTCTGCCCTCCTGTTAACGGAAGAATTGCCAAAATAAATACGATAACACCCATTCCCCCAATCCAATGGGTAAAACTTCTCCAAAACAAACTGCATTTTGCTAAAACCTCTACATCAGACAAAATGCTTGCCCCTGTTGTAGTAAAACCGGAAACCGTCTCAAATAATGCATCCGGCATAAATGGAATATCTCCATTTAATACAAAAGGAAGTGCCCCAAAAAAACTCAAAACAATCCAGCTGGCTGCTACTGTTATGAATCCTTCTTTTGCATAAAAAAATGTTTTTTCCGGTTTCCGTCGAGTAGATAAAATGCCAAGCAAAAAGCATATCAGCATTATAACAGCAAAAGAAAGGCACTGTTCTTCTTGATAAATCACTCCAACAAGACTTGGCAGTGATAAAAAGATTCCTTCAAATAAAACTACCAATCCTACAATATATCGAATCATCGAAAAATTCATATTTCTGCCTTATTATCCTTTCTTCAAAATGTCTTTTATATCATGCAGTCCTTTTTTCGTTGTAACTACAACAACCATATCATCTTCCTGAATATAATCTTGTCCATTCGGTATCATGCCTTTTCCATTGCGGTAAATACTGCAGATTAACAGATTTTTTATAATCGGCAGATCTTGAATTGGTTTTCCAGCCACCGGACAGCCTTTTTGGATATGAAATTCTAAGGCTTCTGCTCTTCCATCCATCAGCTTGTATAAATTTTCAATATTACTTCCAATGGAATTTTGTTTCGCACGAACATGCTGCACCAAATATTGTGCTGTTAAAAATTCCGGATAAATCATACTTCCAAGTTCTAAACGTTCAATCATAGAATCGTAGTTCATTTTCTGTACTTTTGTAATCAATTTTGCATCGGTCTGGCTCTGTGCATATAGAGACAGGAATATATTTTCTTCATCATGGTTCGTTAATGCGATAAATGCATCACTTTCCATCAGCCCTTCTTCTAAAAGTACATTTTGCTCCATTCCATTTCCATTAATCACCATTGCTTTTGGAAGCAGAGAACTAAGTTCTTCACATCGTTTTAAATCTTTATCCAGTACTTTTACACGAATACCGCTGCTGATTAGCAGCTGTGTCAAATAGAAGGCAATCTTACTTCCTCCAACAATCATCGCATCATGAATTTGGCTGTCTTTCTCCCCGATTTTTCGGAAGAAGTCCATGGCAGATGCCGGCGAAGCAACCAATGAAATCACATCTTTTTCCTTCAAGGCAAACATACCATTCGGAATGACTAATTCTCTCTTCCGCTCAACTGCACATATCAAAACTTCACATTTTAACTGCTCTGAAATGTCCATCAAAGTCATGCCGTCCAATTTTGATCCAACCGGAACCCGATATTTCAACATTTCAATCCGTCCCTTGGAAAAAGCATTCACTTCCATGGCAGAAGGGAATCTTAAGAGTCTTGCAATTTCATATGCTGCTCCAAGTTCCGGATTCAACACCATAGAAATCCCAAGTTCTTCCCGGATAAATCCAATTTCCTCGTAATAGATCGGATTCCTTACTCTGGCTACTGTCTCACATTTTCCTGTTTTCTTTGCAATCAAACAGCAAAGAAGATTCAACTCATCGGAATTCGTTACAGCAATAACAATATCCGCCTTCTCAATGCCGGCTTCCTGCAAAATAACATTGCTGGCTCCATTTCCGATCACTCCCAGTACATCATATGTATTGGCAAGATTTTGTACCACCTCTGGTTTTTCATCAATAATGGAAATGTCATGGTTTTCTCCACTTAATTCTTCTACCAAAGTGGAGCCAATCCTTCCACACCCTACAATGATAATGTTCATTTTTTCAACCTCTTCATATAAGCTTCATGAATTTTTCATCTTTTTTATTTTATCATAGGATATGACAAATTACAAAAAGAGCCATCAAAAAAATGGCTCTTTTCACAAATTTTTTCAAATTTCCTGCACAATTTTAGTTTTTACAATCAAATGCAGGGTTGAATGCGTAAAAGTTTTTAGAATCTAAATGTTCCTGCACAAGCCTTAATGCTTCTCCAAATCTTTGGAAATGCACAATTTCACGTTCCCTTAAAAAGGCAATAGGATCTCTGACATCCGGATCTTTTATCAAACGCAGTAAATTGTCATAAGTGGTTCTTGCTTTTTGTTCTGCAGCAAGGTTTTCGCTTAAATCTGTAATTGGATCTCCTGTAGATTGGAACATGGATGCACTAAATGGTTCCCCGCTGGCAGCCTGCGGCCATACACCTGTAGTATGATCAACATAATACTGGTCAAAACCGCCTGCAACAATCTGTTCCGGCGTCAAATGATTGGTTAGCTGATGCACAATTGCTGATACAATTTCTAAATGAGCCAGTTCTTCCGTTCCGATGTCTGTTAATACCCCGCAGACTTCTTTATACGGCATTGCAAAACGCTGTGACAAATACCGCATAGACGCTCCAAGCTCACCATTTGGCCCGCCATACTGAGTAATAATGACCTTTGCCAATTCAGGATTATTTTCTTTGATATTTATTGGATATTCCAGCCGCTTTTCATAATTCCACATCTTAACATCCCTCCTTCATCCAAGGCCATTTTGCGGTAGACCACGTAAATGTGTCCGTAATTTCTGCAGAATCTATGGTTAAAGGTTCAAAGTATTGGGAATACTCTTTTACAGCTCGATTCCTTGCCTCTTGATACTGCTGAAAATGATTGATTGCTTCCTGATCGTCCGGATGTGTATCCAAATATAATGTTGTATCAATCAGAGCGAAGCTGACAGCATTAATATAATCCAATAATTTTTTTTGATCGTATTTATTCATCGCCGGCACGCTCCCTTCCCATAAAACGGCTTATTTAATTCTGGGAAAATTGTTCCATACTGCAATCCTTCTTCTGGACAGTAAATCTGATCCCAATGCTGCCATGGAACATACTGCATTGCAATTGTCATGGAGTCTACACCTGCATGTTGATGTCCATGCGCACGATGTTTTTTCATCATAGAATCATATTCACACCGTGGTTCCATGGATCGATTCATCGGACGGTTTCTTTGACAGGAACAATCCTGTCCGCTATATCTTTCCACAAATATTCTCCTTTCTTATCTGTACTGTTATTTTATGTGAACAATATCAGAATGTGCAGATACCAGAAAGAAGATACTATGGAAAAACAGACAAGTTTTTCAAAAAAAGAAAGACCTCTATGAAGAGATCTTTCTAAATAAATGATTATATTATTCCGCTTTACTTAACCTTGCTGCTTCATCAAATTCTTTTTTCATAATATCACTTGGTTCTTCTGTACACAGACTAACGACTACAATTAGAATGGAAGATACAATAAATGCTGGAAGCAGACAGTAAATTTCAAAAATACCACCTAATTTTGCAAGTGTCATCGGCCAGATAAATGCTAAAATACCGCCGCTTAACATTCCTGCAACAGCACCTTTTAAATTCGTACGTTTCCAGAATAAGGAAAACAATACCAATGGTCCAAAAGCTCCTCCAAAGCCTGCCCATGCATTCTCTACCAATCCGAATACAGAACTATTTTCATCCATCGCAATAATCACTCCAACAACTGCAATTACAATGGTTGTAATTCTTGAAATCATCAATACATGCTTCTCCGTTGCATCCTTTTTCAAAATTCCTTGGAATAAGTCTTTAGATACACAGGAAGATGCAATTAAAAGCTGCGAATCTGATGTACTCATCGTCGCTGCAAGAATTCCAGATAAAATAATACCAGCCAAAAACAACGGAAGCAGCCCTTTAAACAAATGTGTTGTCATATAAATAAAAATTCTCTGATTTCCAGACCCCTGCAATTCTGCCACATTTGGATACAATGCTGCACCGGTAAACCCAATCAATACTGCAACTGTCAAAGAAATAACCACCCATATCATTGCAATATTTTTAGATTTTCTCATCTCCTGTGGATTACGGATTGCCATAAATCTTACAAGAATATGTGGAACTCCAAAATAACCAAGTCCCCATGCAAGTCCGGAAAGAATCGGAATGATTCCTTGTGATACTGCACCTCCGGTTGCCGGATCGTGATATTTCATCACGTCAAAAAAACCTTCCATTCCTTTTCCGTGTTCAATCACATTTCCAGCTCCTCCAACTGCAGAAATTCCAACAATTAATACAATCACAATTGCAAAAGACATTAAAAGCCCCTGTATCAAGTCTGTGGTACTGGCTGCTAAGAACCCTCCCAAAGAAGTATACAGTACAATAACGATTGCACATACGATCATACTCATCTGGTAATTCAATCCGAATACAGAATTAAATAAAGTTCCACAAGCAGCAAATCCAGATGCTGTATAAACTGTAAAAAACACTAAAATCATAATTGCCGCAATACTGCTCAAAATTTTCTTATCATCTTTATAACGATTGCTGAAGAAATCCGGCAATGTAATAGAGTTTTCTGATACTTCTGTATAATGGCGCAGACGTTTTGCTACAATCTTCCAATTTAAATATGTACCAAGAATCAATCCAATAGCTGTCCATCCTGCCTGACTGAATCCTGTTGCATATGCAAGTCCCGGAAGTCCCATTAAAAGCCAGCTGCTCATATCGGATGCTTCTGCACTCATGGCAGTCACCCATGGCCCCAGTCCTCGTCCTCCTAAAAAGTAATCTTCTGACGTCTGATTCTTCTTGCTGTATGCAATTCCAATCCAGACAACCAATGCCATATATCCCATCATGGCAATCAATATCGGTGCTTTCATATAAACTTCTCCTCTTCTATCTTAGTATATTTTAAGAATTTCTTCTCATGACTTTAAAATATGTCTGCCATTATATCACAAAACACCATATAAAATCAAGAAAACCCCCTATGTTTCCTGCATAGAGGACATTTTCTTATATTTTTAGTCTCTTTCCGGCATAACAATGGCTGCCACAATATATACCAAAAACCCCGAACCAGTCGTACAAAGCAGTGCTGCTGCAATTCTTACTAATGTGGGATCTACATCAAAATATTCTGCCACACCACCACATACTCCGCAAATAATCTGGTCATTTTTTGATTTATACAATCTTTTCTTACTCATGCTGTCCCTCCTGTATATTTTCTTGATTTAAAAAATCTATGGTTACGTCACCACTTCCGCAGTCTATTTCAATCATTCCATTTCCATGATGATTTTCATTTTCATATTCGCTTCCTGAGAAACGTTCCGTACCAATCAAAACGTCTCCGCTTCCGCAGTCTATTTCATAATTATAATCTTGTTTTGATCCGGTAAATGTCATATTTACATCTCCAGAACCGCAGTCTATTTCTGTTTTCTGTGTACTTAATTGATGAATCTCTACCATTCCGCTTCCACAATCAACAACTGTTTCATGGGCTTTCCCATGTTCCATTTTTACATCTCCACTTCCCACATCAATGTCTAATTCATCAAAATTAACATCTTGTGGCAGCATTAAAACAGCATCTGCTCCGGAATCTGCACTGAAAAACCAAACATGTTTGGAACTCTGCTTGATAGACAATGTCCCATCATTTTTTATTTCTGCATACATTCCGGCATCGGTATCTGAATTCTTCAAAACAATCTCATTCCCGGTTCCTTTCACCACTTGAAGGGTTCCGCTTCCAATATCAATCTCCATAGAACGAATCTGTTGTTTATCAAAACGATATTCCTGCTTTACTTCTTTTCCAAACCGAAACCCATGAAACCTTGTAAATCGTGTAAATCTCTTTGGTATAGATACCCCCATGCCAAATGCAGCAGCCATACATCCAATTCCTATCACGCTAAATAAAATGACCAATATAATACATATTTTTTGAAACTTTTTCATAATGTTTCCCCTTCCTTATGAAACAACTTCCGAAACACTCCAACCACTGCTCTTACCAATGCCGGAAGTATTTTGGCAAGAATCCATACCCAAAACAGCATCAGCAAAATTCCAACAGCAATCATCACCAAACCACCGCCAAACATCATAAGACCGGTTGGCAGAACTGTAAACATTTTTACAACTCCTGCAATTGTTAATCCAATTCCACCGCCGATTAACCCAATACATCCGCCTCCAAGTCCCACAAATATACCAAGAAAACCGCCTGCAAGACCTAAAAGTCCACCTCCAACTCCAAAAACAGCTCCTGCAATTGCGGGAATTGCAGAGCCAAATGCCAGAACCACAATCAAGATTAATACGGCAATGTTTCGGTTTCGATCTCCTTTAAAATGCCATGATTCTTTCTTTCTCTTTCCCGGCATTTTATTTTTATCATCATACCGTTTATTATAATATCCATTCTCTGTATATTCGCCTTCTCCACTATTCCCTCTGACAGAATCGCGAATCATCGCTGCAATCTTTTCAGGACTTCCCAGTTCTTCAATAACTCTCTGTTCATTTTCCGGTCCTGCTTCTTCAAAATAATCCTCATAGTATTCCAATGCTTCTTCTCTTTCTTCTGTTGGAATATCCTGCAGAAGAAATGCAAGTCTCTCCAAATATTCTGTTCGGTTCATACGTTTTCTCCTCCTTCAAAAATCTCCGAAATTCTCATAGAATAACGTTTCCATTCACTGCGGTACAGATTCAGCTGCACTCTGCCTTCCGGTGTTATCTTATAATATCTTCGATTTCTTCCTCCAAATTCCTTATCATACACTTCCAGACAACCATCTTTCTTCAGCCGCCGTAAAACAGGATATAAAGTTGATTCAGAAACTTCCAGTACCTGCCGGACATCTTGTGTAATTTTATATCCATAAGTGCCTTCCTCTTCTCTTGAAACAACTGCCAGAACAACGGCGTCCAAAAGAGCTGCACCCGTGTTAAAAACCATTGGCATTCTCCTTCTATCTTTTTTATAATATTATTCATTGTTTAATACTATATGACATATAATATCGTGTTTTGCACAGTATGTCAATATAAAAAAAGCACCATAGCTCCAAACACCCCTTTTCAAACCAAATGTTTGTCGTCATGGTACTTTTTTCTTTTTACTTTAATACAGTTTTTAATTTTTTTACAGCTTTTTTCCCAGCCTTGCTATGCAAATCCTGGTAATCAAAAAATGCAAATCCATCCACACCTTTTTTTCTTCCATACTGCACTTGCTTTTTCAATACATTGGTATCTTTTTTCCATTCTTTCCGTTCTGCACGATTCTGTCCTGTGTTATGTCCTGCACGATATACAGCAATACCTATATAAAGTTTTACTTTTTTCTTTTTTGCAGCTTTTACCCAGCGGTTGGTAACCTTGTCAAACTTAGCTGTCGGATGTTTAAATCCCCAGTAAATCTGCGGACAGATATAATCTACATATTTCGTAGAATTCAGCCACTTGTAAATATCTACATAATATGAATATTTACTTGTCAGATTGTCAATATTTCCAGCCGGACTGATTCCATAAGTTACATTCGGATCAATCTTTTTAATTTCTGCTTTCATCTGGCTTACCAAAGAATTCACCTGTGCACGGCGGTATGTATAAATACTTTTTTTCTTCTTTTTATAGGAAGATTTTTTATATTCCTTTGCATCGAATGCCTTTTTTACATTTTTTTTCGTAAATGACGGGTAGAAATAATCATCCATATGAATTCCATCCACATCATAATTGCGTACAATCTCTTTGGCACCATTGATAATCAGCTTTTTCACAGCCTTTTTGGAAGGATTATAATAAAGACTTCCACCGTAAGACAATACATTTCTCCTCGTCGACTTTTTCGCATGCCACTTCCTTGCAGGATTCTTCTTGGAAAGTTTTTTATAATTTGTGGAACCTTTCGTTACACGATATGGATTTACCCATGCTTCAATTTTCATTCCATTTTGATGTGCCACAGAAACCATGATTTTCAATGGATCAAACCCCGGATTCCGCCCCTGCTTCCCGGAAATATATTTGGACCATGGAAAATATTTTGATTTATATATTGCATCGCCAAACGGACGGACATGCACAATAATCCGATTCATTCCAAGGCTTTTTCCTTTTTTTACAACACCTGTAAAATAAGATTTAAAATTTGCGGCTGTTCTTTTTTTATATTTTGCACGGTATGCATCATAATCATAAAAAGAAAACCAATATGCTCTGTATTCTTTCCGGGCAGCTTGATTCGGTGCTTCTGTTCCAGAAATTGCTGAGGCTGTCGTTGACACTTTTGCTGCCCGTGTCTGCTCCCTGCCTGTACCTGCTGCCTCAATTACCGTCTGACTGCACAAATTTACAAACACTGCACTTGCCAAAAGCAATGCCAGCCAACGCAGTTTCCCCATTTTTGACTCCTTCATTTATACTTTTCCTCCTCTTTTCGCAAATATGGTACCTCACACCCATCCAAAATGCTCGCAGGCTTTCTTAATTCCATCATTTACATTGGTGTCTGTCACATAATTTGCCACATCTTTTAAATCCTGGCATCCATTTCCCATGGCAATTGAAAACCATTCCGGACAAAACATATCCATGTCGTTATAATCATCTCCAAATACAACCACATCTTTAATATCCGCATTTAAATGCTTCATCATATTGATGATACCGCCGCGTTTATTGTCCGGCTGAAACATTAAATATTCCGGTTCAAATCGCAAATGTCCAACCAAATCTTTTGTTGTCAGTTTCCCTTCTTCCTCTTTCGGAATTGCGACATAAACCTTAAAATATTTTTCTACTGCTTCTAAATCCAATTCGTCATCAATAATATAACGAGTCGGCTCTTTTCTCTTACCAACCTGACGCAGGAATAAATCATTGGTCATATATACATCTCTAGTATCGTCCATAACGATGCACCATCCATAACCCAATTCCTCTGCCTGACGTGCAATTTTAATACACCCTTCTTTATCCAATGGAATATTTTCTACAAATTCGTCATTAATTACATATCCATTTCCACCATTGCAGACCATATTCTTGAACCCATTGGCCTTTGTAAATTTTTCTGCCTTGTAATGAGCACGTCCTGTTGCAATGGCAACAAAATGTCCGTTTTCCTCCAATTTCCTCAAGGTTTCCAATGCGCTTGGTACAACCTGATTTGTTTTTCTGTCTGTCAAAGTACCATCGATGTCAAAAAAGAAATATTTCTTATCCATAGCTTTGTCCCTTTCTTGATAGTAATTTATTTTATGATAGTTGTAAACTATTTAACTGCTCATAAAATGCAGGATATGATACATCTACACACTCTGCATCTTCAATAATCGTTTCACCTTGGGCATTGATACCAGCAATAGAAAATGTCATTGCAATCCGATGATCGTATTTACAGTGAATCCTTGCTCCGTGCAATGGATTCCCGCCGCGAATCTTCATACCATCTTCTGTGGCTTCTGCGTCCACTCCCATTTTTACAAGATTATCTACCGTCAACGCAATGCGGTCTGATTCTTTTACTTTTAATTCTTCCGCATCTTTGATAACTGTCTCTCCTTCTGCAAAAGCAGCCAGCAGTGCAATTACAGGAATCTCGTCAATCAATGTCGGTATTACTTCTCCTTCAATCACAGTTCCTTTCAATTCACTTGTTTTTACAACAATATCTGCTGTTGGTTCTCCCCCGCTATCCACTACATTTTCTAACGTTACATCTGCTCCCATATCTTTACATACCCGCAGAATTCCGTCACGGGTTGGATTAATTCCTACATTCTTTAATCGAATACATGAATTTGGCGTAATTAATCCTGCAGCAATAAAAAAGGTAGCAGAAGAAATATCTCCCGGTACTACAATATCTGAAGCATACATTTCTTTTGGAGGCGTCACCACTGCAGTTGTCCCTTGGGATTCTACCGTTACACCAAAAGAACGCAGCATAAGTTCTGTATGATTTCTGGAAAGTACCGGTTCTGTAACACTGGTTTTCCCATCTGCATATAACCCTGCCAGCAAAGCACAGGATTTTACCTGCGCGGAAGCTACCGGAGAATCATAATGAATTCCTTTTAACTTCGTTCCCCGGATGACGAGTGGTGCACAATCATTTCCATGTACACTCTCAATATCTGCCCCCATCATTTTTAATGGTATCATAATCCGCTTCATTGGACGTTTATTCAGCGATGCATCCCCGGATAATGTAACTTCAAAATCCTGTCCTGCAAGAATTCCGGAAATTAAACGGGTTGTTGTTCCGCTGTTCCCCACATCCAGCATATCTTTCGGCTGTTTCAATCCATGAAGTCCATTTCCATGAACCTTAACATCAGTTCCATCCTGCTCAATTTCTACACCCATTTTACGAAAACAGTCGATGGTCGCCAAACAATCGGCACCGGATAAAAAATTACTGATATGTGTTGTTCCTTTTGCCAAAGCACCAAACATCACCGCCCTATGACTGATGGATTTATCTCCCGGAATTGACAGTTTCCCTTGAAGTCCCTTTACTTTTGTAAGTTTCATCGTTATTTCCTCTCGTATACCATGTAGTTTTTATTTCGTAAAATTTCTTTTGCCCGTCTGGCTGAATCATCATCATACAGCATAATCTTAAATACACCTTCTTCAAATTCGCGGTTATGAATAATTCCAATATTCTTGATACTAATATGATTCAATGCCAGCAGCGTCGTTGTCGTAGCAATCGTTCCCGGTTCATCCGGAATATCAATAAAAATCTCATAGGATTTTTCCATTAAGCCTACCGCACTGTCTGGTACGGAGCTTCGATATTCGCCTGCTTCTTTAAAATATGTATTTAAATACTCCCGGTTCTCTTCATCTAATGCCTGAATTACCGTCTCTAAATGCTCTTTTGCCTGTGTCAGCAGGTTCTTGATATTTTCTTTATTTGATAATGAAATCTGCTCCCATACAACCGGAGAAGAAGATGCAATTCGGGTAATATCTTTAAATCCTCCCGCAGCCAATTGTTTCAAAATCCCATTATCTGTATCCATATCTTTTACCAAATGCACCAGCTCTGACGCAATAATGTGCGGCACATGACTGATGGCAGCTGTAAAAGCATCGTGCTGATCATATTCCAAAAGAATCGTCAAAGCTCCCAGTTCTTCAATAAAACTGGTAAACTCTTTTACCTTTTCTTCACTGACTTTCTTTGTCGGAGTAATAAAATAATAAGCATTTTCTACCAGCCGGTCAGAACTAAAAGAAAATCCTGCTTTCTCGGAACCCACCATAGGATGTCCGCCGATAAAACATTCCTCCATCTGAAGTTCTTCTACCTTCTTATGGATTTCTCCTTTTACACTGCCTACATCTGTGACAATGCAGTCTTTCCCAATTGATTCTTTTAATCTTTGAAGATACATTATATTATATTGTACCGGAGCACATAAAAAGACATAATTACATTCTTTAAAATCTTCTCCGCATCCATCAGACGCTGCATCGATAATTCTCTCTTGTAATGCTGTCTTTAATGTCTCACGGTCCTCATCAAAACCAATGATTTTATAATTTGGAAAGACTCTTTTGATTCCCTTTGCGATGGAACCCCCAATCAGTCCAAGGCCAATAAAACCAATGGTAAAATTGCTGTCCGTAACCATATTTTTTCTCCTTAAATTCTTCTTTTCATTGTACCGTCTGATCTTCAAAAAGTCAATACTTCCTCACTTTAAAGCAAAAAAGTGAAAAAGTTTCTAAATAAATAATGAAAAAACCTATTGAATGGCTGAAAAAAATGCTTTATGATTAATTTAACATACATTTTACATTCACCACAAAAGGAGCATTTCATGTTTGAGAAAGCCGTTATTTTTGCAACAACCGCCCATGCCGGGCAAAAACGAAAAGGCACCTGTCTCCCTTTTATTATCCACCCGATGGAAGTTGCTTCGATCGTAGCTGCTATGACTCATGACGAAGACATGATGTGTGCTGCTGTTCTTCATGATGTTGTTGAAGACTGTAAAGCCGTTTCTCTTGACGATATACGGCAGGAATTCGGAGATAAAATCGCCTCCTATGTAGAACAGGAAAGCGAAGATAAAAGCAAAACATGGATAGAGCGAAAAGGACGGACCATTGAGTTTTTAAAACACGAAGCATCTCTAAATGCAAAGATTCTTGCCATGGGAGACAAACTTGCCAATATCCGTTCTATTTCCCGTGATTACAAAGTTTTAGGTGAAGGACTTTGGCAAAGATTCAATATGAAGGACAAAGATATGCAGGGCTGGTATTATCAAGGTTTGATTGAAGGATTTGAAGCTTTAAAAGAGTACCATCAATATACGGAGTACTGTTATCTTGTAGAGCAGGTGTTCGGAACAAAAACCTCTACATAACCTAAAAATCCCGCACAAATCATCTCTGTGCGGGATTTTTGCATGTTTTATTCTGCTTTTTCAAAGACCAGCTTTACGCCGCTTGTTTCCACAGCTAAATTTCCATCTTCCTCTTTGAATTCTAAGTTTGTTTCATCTTTTAACTTGATGCCATCATCAATTTCTTCCCATTCACCGGAATATTTCTTACTTCCATATGAGAAACTTGCTTTTCCATCAGATTTTAGTTCCAGAGTAATCTCTGTGTCTGAATTCATTGCCTGCTTCATCTGCTCTTTAGAAAGAGTTACTCCGCTTGCCTGTGCTTCCTTCAAATTCCACTTTCCAACATATTTGCTGTCTTTACTGCATGCAAACACTGCAAATGCCATACAGCAGATCAAAAGCAAACTCATCAATCTTTTTTTCATACTTTTCCTCCTTCGTATATCAACAGTTATCTTTTCTATAAATATAACAGATTTGGGGAAAAGTTACAATACTTTATATGAAGTTTCCGTGAATTTTGTTACATTTTTATTACATTTTTAAAAATATGGATATATTTACTTATCCAAAATCAATTCCGGCAGTTCAGACATATCTCGAATCACATAATCTGCTCCTGCTTCTAAAAAAGAATCTTTCACTTGTTGATACAGTGATTCTTTCTGTGCGTCCTCTAATAAGAGATATTCTTTTTCTGATAATCCCATTTCAGAACTTCCTTCCACAACTCCAATAGACACAATTCCTGCATTTTTTCCTTCCAGAATATCTGAGACAGTGTCTCCAACTTTTACAACATCTTTCACAGACAAAATCCCCAATGCCTCCATATTTTTAAAAATCATGTATGGATATGGACGTCCTTTGGAGTTTACGGAATCCGGACTGAACCATTCATCTGGTGCATAACCATTTTCTTTGGCACCTTTTGTGACAACCTCCATCATCTCATCCGTATATCCGGTTGTTGAACCAACCTTAATTCCATGCTGTCTAAGTATCTTTACGGTCTCCAATACATGAGGTTTTACATCCGTAAACTGATCCAGAATCCCCATAAGCTTACGTTCAAACATATGATACATTTCCAAGACATCTTCTTCTGTAGATTCTCTTTGATACTTTTCTTTCCAAAGATTCTGAATCCGCTCCATTGCAAGCATTGTGCGAATATGGTCAATTTTCAACATTCCCATTGGTTTACGAACCTCTTCTATCGCCGGTTTGATTCCAAATTCTTTAAATACTTCCACAAATGCCTGAACCGGTGCAAAACATCCATAATCAACCGTTGTCCCTGCCCAGTCAAAAATAACTGCTTTTACTTTAGTTTTCATGCTTTTTTACCTCCAGAAATTCTTTCATGATACTGCAAAGTGCCTCAACATCTTCCCGATAAATTTCTCCAATGTTTCCAATACGAAATGTCTCAGCTTCCATTACCTTTCCAGGATATATTGCATAGCCCCGCTCTTTAATATATTGATACATTTCTTCAAACGTAAAATTGGCATCTTTAGGGAATATAAATGTAGTAATAATCGGGCCCTGATACTTTTCCTCAATATATGGTTCAAGTCCCATTTCCTGAAATCTTTTTCGGATTTCCCGATTATTTTCATAGTAGCGATTGGCACGTGCCAAAATTCCGCCTTCTTTTTTCAATTCTTCTATTGCCTGCGCAAAAGCCAATACTGTATGCGTTGGAGAAGTAAAACGCCATTTCCCATCTTTATTCATAGTTTCCCATTGATCATATAAATCCAGTGAAAGACTTCTTGCCTGTTCTTTCGTTTTCATTAATGCTTCCTTTTTCGCAAAAATAAATGAAAATCCGGGTACTCCCTGAATACACTTATTGGCACTGCTGATCAAAAAATCAATTTCTAACTGCTGCACTGGAATGTCCATGCCTCCAAAACTGCTCATTGCATCTACAATCATCGTACAATTTTTATTTTTTACAACTCTTGTAACTTCTTCTATATTATTTAAAATTCCAGAAGTTGTTTCACTATGTACCATGGATACATGCGTAATAGAATCATCACCTTCTAAAATTTCTGCAATTTTTTCTACATCCGGCTGTTTATCATAATCCTGATGATAAATTGCATAGGAAAGTCCTGCATGTTTTGCAATATCTTCCATGCGTTCTCCATATGCTCCATTGGAAACAATCAACAATTTATCCTTTTTTCCAACAGAACTGGTTAACACAGATTCTACCCCGAATGTTCCGCTTCCCTGCATCAGTATCACTGTATATTCTTCACCATCTGCATGTGCAAGCTGTAATAAATCATTTCTAATCTTTAAAGTAATTTTTTTATAATCATCATCCCATGTACAGTGATCAAACATCATTTCTTTTTTTACCGTGTCTGTTGTGGTTAACGGACCTGGTGTCAGTAATTTATATTTCATTGCTTATTCCCCCATTGCTCTTTCAGATAAATCTTGATGTGCTTTTAACAAATCCAATGTCAGTTTCTCTTTAAAGACTTTTGGATTTCCAGATTTCTGTTCTTTATCCTCTTTTTCTCCGTTATAAAGCGGTACAGGATAATTTTTCATCAATTCACTTCTGCCTTCTTTGATGATACATTCTGCCATTTTCATTGCAAGTTTACTCTTTTCATCATTATTATCTTTGTTCAATACCGCCACAGATTCTGTCAATGTAAAGTTACCTTCTGTTGGATCAACATAATCAATTGGAAGTCCATCTTTTTTATCTGCTACTGCCTGCTGTCTTAATCCAAATCCAATGGCAGCTTCTCCAGCTCTTACTTTTTTTATCGGTCCGGAACCGGAATCTTCAATATGATCTCCCGCATTTTTATAAATATCCCTTAAAATACTTTGTGCCTCCGTTTCTCCATATTCAGATACCAATCCCTGAATTAACAGCCATGCTGTAGAAGACGCTTTTACATCTGTGACAGAAATATATCCTTTGTACACCGGTTTTGCCAAATCCTTGATAGATTTTGGCTGTGGAAGTTTATTTTCCTTCATCATTTTTGTATTTAAGATTAAAGTCCCTTCCTGTGCTGTAATTGGTGATTCATATTTTTCAAAATCTTCTTCCTTCTGAAGATTTCTGTCAAATGTCAGTTCCTTAAACATTTTATTTTTCTCCTGCGCACTTTCCACATAAAAGGTACTCATTGTAATCATATCTGCTTCTAGTTTCTTTCCTTCTGCAATCAGTTTTCCTCCCAGTTCTGATGTACCAAACGTCTGGAACACATATTTCCCTTCATAACCGTTTCCATCCAAAGTTTTTTTCATTGCTTCTACAGCTTCATCATCTGCATTAGAATAAATAATTACTTTGTTGTCTGCTGTTTTACTGCTGCATCCTGCAGCTGCTGCTCCGGCTAAGACCATCATTCCTGCCAAAAGTCCTACGGACACCTTCTTCATTAACTTTCTCATATTTTCTCTCCTTTTTACTTCATTTTCTCTTTATATGCCAACCATTGAAATAAATATTTCGCAATGATGTTGGCTGCTAAAATTAATAGTGACAAAACAAAAACTTCATTGAATTTGTTGTAATACTGCAATTCTTTGATTTTTGTCGTAATAACCATCGTATGGGCACCTGCAAGGAAAATAACAGCACTGATCGTTACCATTGCATTTACAAAATAATAACTAAATACTTCCAGAATTGTTCCCAGAGCATTAGGTGTCACAACACGAACAATGGTTTTCATCCATGTATCACCCATCAGTATTGCTGTTGTTTCCCATGATGCATTCATCTTCAACAATGAATTCTTCATCATCAGATACGGTGTTGAAAAATAATGGACAATATCGCAAATAATCAGAATAAAAAACGTTCCTTGGAAATTTGTTCCGGTAAAAGTCAGCAAAAACGCAATACCTAATACCATACCCGGAATCGTATTGATTACAAGAGCAATTCCTTCAATCACACTTTTTAATTTTTCATTCAATGTACTCCTTGCTGTCACCAATGCTGCTCCATAACTGATCAAAACGCCAAAGACTGCCGCTAATACTGCAACGAACAAAGAATTTGTATAAACACCAAGCAGATTTGGATCCTGAAAAACAGCGGTAAAGTGTTCCACCGTAAAGTTCAACCGATATGGCCATTCTTCTACAAATGGAACCACAAAGATTACTGCAAAAATAGATAACATTGCAGCCATGATTCCTGCACTAATTCCCATGAACACACCATCTCTAACTCGGTTTTTTTCTAATTCTATATTAGAAATTTTGTTGTAACGAATGTTATATCTTTCCAGCCATTTCAAAATTACAATGCTGATAATAGAAGGCATCAGCATTACCATTGCTACTACGGCACCCCTGTTAAAATCAGGAATACTTCCAAGCATTTCCTGATAAAGAACTCCCGCAATAGTATTTACTTTTCCTCCTACAGAAGCTGGAATTCCAAAATCCGTAAAACTTAGGAAAAAGGACTGAATCATGGAAGCCGCCAGCGTTCCCCACAAAGGACGCAGCACCGAAATCTGGAAGTTTGCCAAAGGATGATCCCTCATCAATTTGGAAACCACTCCAAATTTTTTATCAATATACCCCATCGTGTTGTGAATCAACATAAATGCCGTTGGTATCGTATAAATCACATATCCAAGTGTCAATCCCGGAAATCCATACATATAGACTTCATGACCGAAAATCCGTGTCAAAAGCCCCTGCTTCCCAAAAGAATAAATGATTGCAAAACCATATGTAATCGTCGGAAGCAGCATGGGAAGCAGCGCTATAATGTTTACTAGCTTTTTCCATATTTTAGGTACATTGGTATAATAAATGGTATATGCCAGCAAAAATGCCAAAACAGTAGTAATAAATGCACAGGTAAAGGAAATCAAAAGGCTGTTTTTCAGTGCTTTTAAAAAACTGCTTTCCCTTAAAATTTCTCTAAAATAACTCCATGTAAAACTTCCATTTTCCACAAATGCCTGCTGCATCAATTTTAACAATGGAACAAAAAGAAATATAAGGAATACCAGCATCACGCAGGCATATATCATTTTAATTTCAATATTTTTTCTTCCCTTTTTCACGAAACAAGAACCGCCTTTCTGTTTTTCTCCACAGCTGTCGTTTCTCCAAATAATGTAAATATATTATTTCTTTTAATCCTCAATTGATTTAAAATAAATTTTTCAACAAAAGCATTTTTCGGTTGGTGAATAATTTCTTCCGGCCGTCCAAACTGGGCAATTCCTCCATCATTTAAAATCATAACCCGGTCAGATAAAGTCAAAGCTTCCTCTGGATCATGAGTTACAATAATCGTTGTTAAATGATATTCCTTGGCAATTGTTTTAATCCGGTCCTTAATTGATTCTTTGATAACTCCGTCCAATGCACTTAATGGTTCATCCAAAAGCAGAATTTTCGGCTTCATAACCATCGTTCTTGCCAATGCAGCTCTTTGCTTCTGTCCTCCTGATAACTGCTCGATTCTTTTCGTTAAATGTTCTCGAAGTCCTAATAAATCAATCAATTCTTCTACTTCTTCTTTGGTAGAAATACCCGGTTTATTTTTTAAACCATATGTAATATTCCTATAAACATTTAAATTTGGGAACAATGCGTAGTCTTGAAATACGATGTTAAATCCTCGTTTTTCCATTGGAAGATGTGTCATATCTTCTCCGTTATAAATGATTTTTCCACTGTCCGCTTCTGTAATTCCAAGAATCAAATTCAACAGCGTCGTCTTTCCACATCCTGACGGTCCTAAAATAGAAACAATTTCTCCATCCTGAATATCCAGATTCATGTTTTCCAAAATTGGGACTCCATCATAAGATTTTGTTATATTCTCCAGTTTTAACATAAAATGAAACTCCTTTTTTTCATTGTGCAGCAGCAATGACTGCCTATTTCCCTTGAAACATCTGCTATTATAGCAACCGCATTTTAAGCGGACTATCACAAAAAAATAAAAACTATGTAAAGTCCAAGTAAACTTTACATAGTTTTTACTAAGAAAAAATGTTGTAAAATTACAAAAAGCATTTCTACTCATTTGGGAGGTATGCCTTATTCTGAATCACACGGCTGCTTTGATCCAGCTTTTTGGAATATACCCCATAATTTGAAATCAACAGCCCCATATAAATCATATCTACAAGGAGAATCTGGCTGGTTCTTGAAAAAACCGCATCTCCATAAAACAACTGATTTTGACTGGTACAAAGTAAGTAGTCTGCATACCGGGTAATGACCGAATTTTTAAAATTCGTAATTACGATGGTAGAAGCTCCGCTTTTTTTTGCAGCTTTCATTACTTCTACTGTATCTTCGGAACAGCCGGAATAGGAAATCCCAATGGCCGCATCATTCTCCGTCAGATTACTGGCACAAATTCTCTGATGATAGTAATCATCCAAATGCCTGCAATTTAACCCTAGATACAACAGCTTCGTCAACAAATCGTTTGCCGCAACATTAGAATTTTCTACACTATAAATATCAATCACTTTTGCATGATTCAAAACATCGATTACTTTCTTATAAGTTTTCATGGAAATGCTCTTTAGATTCTCTTCCATGATTTTTGCCGTTGTCATCACAATCTTTCCCGGTATATCCTCCAGCTTATCTTCCTTACTCAAAGAATATCCATACATCGGCTGTGCCCCGGCTTCTCTCATATTTTTCTTCTTTGCTATATCTAAAATTAAAGCATGCCGGAATTCTTTCAATCCCTGAAACCCAACTGCTTTCAACATTCTTAAAATCGTAGGCTGGCTGACATTACAGGTTTTAGCTAAATGACTCAATGGCATACTCTGTATTTCTTCCAAATGTGCGAGAATATAATCTGCTGCTTTCTGCTCCGATGCACGTAAATCCCCATATTTTGTTTCAATCAAAAATTTTATATTATCTTCCATAATATTCCCCTGTAATTTTTCTACAAAAATTCCTTTCGCATATCCTTGTTTTATTTAATTTTATTGTATCAAAAAAAGATACCAGCAAAACCAGTATCTTTGTTAAATGTATGTAAACTACCTTCTATATTCCTTTATCATCATAAAAAATGCTATCAAAAGCAATCCGCTGCACAGCCATATAGATTCTTGATGAAAGCTTTTTGTTAAAAAGCCTCCAATAACAGCACCAAAAATAAAAAATGTAATGACTCCATAATAATGAAATCCTTTGTTCCATAATGTCTTATCTCCCGTCTGCCAATACTGAACAAAAGATTCTGTCCCACTTCTTAAATTTCCAGTACACATGGTGCTGGCAAAAGGATGTCCATGAACCCGCCGAAATGTTTCTACCTGCATGGCACATACAAAAGAAATCAACACGTTGGCTATAACATCCATCCTTCCCAATGGGATGAATCCTACCACTGCTATGAAAACAAATTCTAAAAAAACAATTCTTTGTCTCCAATGAAGCTTCTGTTCTTCCTTAAACATCCTTTTTATAATCTCCACTAAAATCACTCCAAAAGCAAACGCCAGGATCGGAATAAAATAATATACAGCTTTCTGCATATTTCCTTTTTGAAGATAAACTCCAAGTAATACAATATTTCCTGTCTGTGCATTGGCAAATACATGCCCTCGAAGCAAATAGCTGTATGCATCCAAAAAGCCGCCAACAATTGCTAAAAGTGCCGCCAGCAGAAAACTCTCTGACATTTGAAGACGTTCTTCTTCCATCAGAAATCCACTTCCTTTCCTGCAGAATAAAACGCTGTCATTAATTTTATCATCTCTTTTAAATCTTTGGTCCCAGCCATCTCATAGGCAGAATGCATCGCCAATTGCGGCAATCCAATATCTGCAGACCGCATTGATACCTGCCCAGTTGAAATATTTCCAAGAGTAGAACCTCCCGGCATATCAGAACGGTTAAAAAATGTCTGATACGCAATATTTTCTTTCCGGCAAAGATATTTTACCACAGAAGCTGACTGTGCATCCGTTGTATACTTCTGTGCAGCATTGTATTTCAACACAATTCCTTCATTTAAATATGGACGGTTGGATGGATCTGTTTTATCTGTATAATTTGGATGCACTGCATGTCCATTGTCGGCAGACAACATAAAACTATCTGCAACTGCCATTAGATATTCTTCTTTTGTTTTCCCCATAACATGACATATCCGCTGCAAAACTTCTGGTAAAAAAGTAGAACCTGCACCCTGCTTAGTACCGCTTCCTACTTCCTCATTATCAAAAACGCAGCACATCGTTACATAATCTTCTGATTTTGCCTGCAGTAATGCACAAAGAGATGCAAATACACATTCCAAATCATCTAGTTTCGGAGAAGCGATATATTCTCTTTCAGTTCCCAGCACTGTTCCTGACATACGATTATACAAAAATAAATCATAAGATAAAATATTCTCTTTTGGAACATCCGCCTCCCTGGCAATTAATTTCAACAACGTTCCTTCTTCTAAATTTCCTCCAAACAGCGGGAGTAAATCAATCTGAGGATTTAATTCCTTTTTATTGGATCCTCTAGTCATATGAATTGCCAAATTCGGAATCATCAAAAGATCTTGGTCGATATTCACCAATTTAGTTTTTAATTTCCCATTTTCTTCTATTATAATACGTCCTGCCACAGATAACGGACGGTCAAACCATGTTTCCAAAATCATTCCGCCGTACTTCTCTATATTAAGTTTCGTATAATGTTTCTCTATTTTTATTTCCGGACATTCTTTGATACGGAAAGTTGGTGCATCACTGTGGCTGGCAATCAAATGAAATCCAGAAAAATCTTTCTTCGGAAGATGAAAAGCTAACATCGAACTATCATTTCTCGTAACAAAATAGCTTTTTCCTTCCTCAAGATTCCAATACTCTTTTTCTGATAATTCTTCAAAACCGGCTGTACATAACTGTTTTTTCATATTTTCAATCACATGGAAACAACTTGGACTTTTTTGAATAAATTCCAATAGATGCTTTACATTCTGATTCATAAATATGCCTCCAATGTTTTTTATTTTATACTTTCTTTATTTGTTTTTCATTCTCTACGCCTCCTGCTTTTTGAAATCTTCCATAATTGCAACACCAGCGCTGGTTCCAAGGCGTTCTGCCCCTGCATCCACCATTGCTAATGCAGTTTTCAAATCACGAATTCCTCCAGCAGCTTTTACCTTTACTTCATCTCCAACCACAGATTTCATTAATGCAACATCTTCTACTGTTGCCCCTCCGGTTCCAAACCCAGTGGAAGTTTTGATAAAATCAGGTTTCACTTCTTTCGCAATTTCTGCAACTTTTCGTTTTTCATCATCGGTTAAATAGCAGTTTTCAAAAATAACTTTAATCAAAACTCCTGCTTCTCTGCACACAGCGACAATCTGTTCCATTTCTGTACGGATGTAATCATAATTTTTATTCTTTAATTCTGCTACATTGATGACGTAATCAATTTCATCGGCACCTTTCTCAATGGCATCCTTTGTTTCAAACACCTTGCACTCAATGGTCGTTTGTCCTAATGGAAATCCAATAGCCGCTCCCACATGTACCGGACACCCTGCAAGTTTTTCTTTACATCTTACCGTCTGTGCCGGATTAATTGCCACCATGGCAAATCCATATTTTCTCGCTTCATCACATAATTTCTGGAATGCCGCATCATCTGCAAATGCTTTTAAATTTGTATGATCAATCATTCCTGCTAACTGTTTCTCTGTCATAGAATTGCCTCCATTTGCTTTTACTTTTCTTTGTTTTCTTTTATTTTCTATAAGACTTTTGCTCCTTGTTCTTCTATATCCTTTTTCATATCTAAAGAAACTTTATCGTCTGTAATGATTACATCAAACTCAGGAATCTTGGCAAAAGAACAAACTGTTCGGATTCCGATTTTACTGCTGTCACATAATAAATATCTTCTTCTGGCAATCTTCATCATCGCACGTTTCATTTCTGCATTATCCGTATTAGGGGTTGTTGCTCCTTTTACTATGGATAATGCATTTGCTCCCATGAAGGCTTTATCCACAGATAATTCTTCCAATGCACGAATTCCCATTCCTCCAACTGTACATTCAAAAGATGTCCGCACTCTGCCGCCCAAAAGAATCAAATCAATTCCAGCATTTTTTTGAAGTTTTAATGCAACCTGCAGATCATTTGTAATAACTGTAAGATTCCTTGCATCCTTTAACGATCCTGCCAATTCCAGCATTGTTGTTCCACTGTCAATTAATATTGTGTCTCCATCCTGAATTTCTTTTCGGGCTTTTTGGGCAAGCTGTTCCTTTTCTTCTTTATATTTTTCATGTCTGGATGAAATAGAATCTTCTCCAAAAACAGGATCATCTTTTAAGATTGCACCTCCATGAGTTCTAGAAAGCAAGCCTTTCTCTTCCAGTTCAGATAAATCAATTCGTATAGTTGTACCGCTGACTCCAAATTCTTTTACCAATTCTGTATTGCTGACTCTTCTATTTTTCTTCAGCAATTCTAAAATTTTTTCCTGTCTTTCTTCCGCAAACATCCCATTTCTCCTTTAAAAGATATCTTTAGAAAAATTATATCTCATTCCTGAATTTCTGTAAATAAATGCGATTGGATTTTATTTTCTGGCTTCCTTAATTTTTTCAATAATCACATCATACTGCTCTCCTGCAAGAAAATTATCTACAGAAAAATGAACTGCATTTGGTCTAACATCTTTTGCTCTCTGAGTTAGTGATTCATGTGTTATTACAATATCTACATCTTCCGGTAAATCAGGAATTGATACATTTTTAACTTCAATATCTTCAAATCCTGCTTCTTTTACCTTGTTCTTTAAAATAGATGCCCCCATAGCACTAGAACCCATTCCTGCATCGCATGCAACAAATGATACTGCCGTAGATAACAACATTCCTGCAATAATTGGAATATAATCAGATTTTGGAGCAACCGCTAATACTGAAAAATAACTTCCTGGTGATGCTGTTGCAACCAACCCACAGTTAAATGTCTGAAATACAAAGTTACCAGATACAGCACCACAGATAGATGCCAAAATCATCTGAGGCTTCATTAAAATAAATGGAAAATATGGCTCATGAATTCCCCCAAATGCATGGATTATTGCAACACCTGGTGCGGTTCTCTTTGCTGTACCTGTTCCAAAGAAACTATATGCTAACAGTACACCAACACCTGGACCTGGATTCGGTTCCAGAATAAACAGAATTGATTTTCCGGCTTTTGCTGCTTGTGTAATACCAATCGGTGATAAAATGCCATGGTTAATTGCATTATTCAAAAACAGCATTTCGTGCTTGTACTAATGGTCCAATTCCAAAATATGCTGCCAAAACAAGAAAGATACCAAGAATACCCATAGTTGCTGCTGCACCAATTACACCTCCACGGTCGCCGTAAAAGTTCTTTCCTCCTGTATAACCAATCAAAACCGGCAGTAAATAAGTCAACATAGGAGAAATTAGTTTTGCTATCTTTGCATTTGGTGCCCATCCTGTCTCTAAGAAAATTGCAGTAATTAATCCCCATGTGATAAATGCTCCAATGTTTGGCATAACCATGCCGCTTAGTACACCTCCGAATTTTTGGATTTTTGCACGAAATCCCGTATTACTGTTTCCCATAGTTCTCCTCCTTTATAAATTTTTAATTGATTTCTCTTTCAGTGATTCATTTCCAATTTTCACAATCCGAACTGCCATTTTCCCGTCATGCCCGGTTGCCAAAACCTCAGTATCATCAAGAATTGCATCTACAAAAGCTGTATCTTCTGCCACATAAGCATCCTTGAAAAGATAGGTCCAGCTATGCATGGTCGGACGTTTTACATCATGATTTTTTGTACAAGTCATAACTTTTTTCTCATGAATATCTCCTAAAGAAATCACACCTTCCGTTCCAAGGACCTCGACTCTCGCATCATATCCATATTGAACATACTGAGCACCTTCCACAATTCCCTGCATCCCATTTTCAAATTCCACATTCATAATCACATTATCGTAAAAATCAGGATACTGCTCTGCAATTTCTTTATTACGGTAATTACCTCCAACAGCATATAAGCTGCTGATTTCACTTCCTGTAAACCAGCGGACAGTATCAATATCGTGACTGCACACTTCTCCTAATGGTCCATTGCTGATGGAAATATCATACATCCATTCTTTCGGTTTGCTTGGTCCTCTCGTATGAGATTTTACAGAAACAACTTCCCCAATTTCTCCAGCTTCAATCAGTTTTTTTGCTTCCTGAAAACTTTCATCAAAGCGGCGCATAAATCCAATCTGAAGTTTTACTCCGTTTTTTTCAGCTGCTGCAATCATTTCATCGCATTCATTTTCATCCATTGCCATTGGTTTTTCACAGAAAATGTGTTTTCCTGCTTTGGCTGCTGCAATGGTAATTTCTTTATGAAATTTTGTCGGGCAGGCAATCACAACCGCATCAATGTCTGGATTTTTCATTATATCATTGTAATCTTTATAAAATAATTCGATCCCTAACTCATTTGCTGCTTCCTCTGCTACATTTCCAACCGGATCGCAGACAGCGATGATTTTTCCTCTCGGAACTCGTCCAACAAAGTTATGTCCATGAATCATTCCGGCTCTTCCGGAACCAATCAGACAAACCTTTACTTCCTGTTTCATCTCTTTTTCATTCCTTTCTGACTACTGCTGTTTCTTATATTCTTCTACAATTGTTATTTTTCAATTCTGCGATATTGATTACATAATCAATCTCGTCTGCACCTTTTTCAATGGCATCTTTTGTCTCAAATACTTTACATTCTAATGTTGTCTGTCCCAGAGGAAATCCAATGGCTGCTCCTACGTGTACCGGACATCCTGCTAATTTTTCTTTACATCTTTCTGTCTGTGCAGGATTAATCGCTACCATTTTAAAATTATATTTTCTTGCTTCATCACATAATTTCTGGAATGCTGCATCATCTGCGAATGCCTTTAAGTTTGTGTGATCTACCATGTTTGCTAATTGTTCTACTGAAACCATTTTGTACCTCAACTTTCTTTATTTTCTTTTGTTTTATTTTGTTTTTCTTTGTTTATATCTTTATATTACATCGGTTTCTTTTATTTGTCAACTATTATTTTTTATTTTTGAAACTAAATGAAACTAAGTGAATATTTTCCACAAAAAGAAGACCCTTCATACTGTGTATGAAAGGTCCCCATTGAAATTATGAAAAGATTTCCCCAGCTTCTTTGCTGTTACTTATTTTGTTGCTTTCTATGCATGAAGAATATCACTGTTTCTGCAATAACGTCAACTATATTTTCCTAATTTCGTTTCGATTTAGCCACAACATCCAAAAATTACTCATGTGGTTTGTTCTCTCTGAACAATCCTTTATCCTATTTCACCAAATCCTTCACAACCTCACCTGCTGCAATCAATCCTGCAACAGCCGGCACAAAAGCTGTACTTCCGGGAATCTGCCGCTTCCCTCCTTCCTCAGAAAGTTTTACCATCGGCTCCATGGCTTTTTCTTTGGAGTATACAACTTTTAATTTCAAAACTCCTCGTTTTTTTAACTCTTTACGCATCACTCTCGCCAGCGGACAAATGCTTGTCTCATAAATATCTGCCACTTCAAACTGTGTCGGATCCAGTTTATTTCCTGCACCCATACTGCTGATCATTGGCACTTTGGCTTTCTGAGCCTGCATCACAAGTTCAATTTTCCCTGTGACTGTATCAATGGCATCCACAATATAATCATAAGAAGAAAATTCAAACTCTTCTGCATTTTCCGGCAGGAAAAACTTCTGATATATCATAACTTCTGCTTCTGGATTAATTTCCAGAATCCGCTCTTTCATCACTTCTGTTTTGGCACGTCCGACGGTTTTATGAGTTGCAATAATCTGACGATTAATATTGGATTTGGAAACCATATCATTATCCACTAATACGAAATGTCCAACACCGCTTCTTGCCAAGGCTTCAACAGTAAATCCACCGACTCCGCCGATTCCAAAAACTGCCACTGTACTTTGATTCAAACGTTCAACCGCTTTCTCTCCAAGCAAAAGAGATGTTCTGATAAACTGTTCCTGCATCACTTTTTCAGCTCTTTCATCCAGTTGTTCATTTCTTCGCTTGTTGCCATGGCTGCAAGAGCCCCCTCTTTGGTTGTTGTATATGCTGCATAGGCATTGGCAAAATCAAGATATTCGTGTAATCTTTCTTTACTCACCGCATTTAAATCTTCGATTCCATCTCTTAAAATACAATAAATAAATGCACCAATGAAAGAATCTCCTGCTCCTGTAGTATCACGAACTTCCACACTGTATCCGGACGCTTCTACCACACCATCTTTTGTATGAATTTCTGCACCATCTTTCCCTTTTGTATAAATGACATATTTTGCACGTCCCTCCAGCAATTCAGGAACTGCTTCTTCGATATTAGTATGACCGGTGATAAATTCCAGCTCTTCGTCGGAAATCTTGATTATATCTGCATATGGAAGAAAATCATTCACAGTTTTCTTTAACTGGTTCAAATCATCCCATAAAGAAAAACGAAGATTCGGATCAAAAGATACCATAACATTCTGCTCAATTGCCATATCAATCAATTTTTTATGTGCTTCCTTCATCGGAGACTCTACCAAGTCCACGCTGCAAAAATGAATCATTCCGCAATCATTTAAAATATTTTCCGGGATATCATCGACACTATAACGAAGGTCTGCACTGTTCTTTCGATAAAATTTAAAATCACGGTTTCCATCTGCAGCCAAAGAAACAAATGCAAGAGCTGTTTCTCCCTCTTGATCTCTAGCAATATTGGATGTATCAATTCCTGCTTCATCCAGCACATCTACAATATAATCTCCAAATGGATCATCCCCCAGTTTTGTTAAAAATTTTGATGGAATTCCAAGTTTCGTCACTGCTCCCGCTACATTTGCCGGTGCACCTCCTGCAACTCTGGTAAAGGATGGAACATCTTTTAAACGCTGTCCTTTTAACTCTGGTATAAAATCGATTAATGCCTCGCCAATTCCGCATAATTTTTTATTCATCATATCCTCCCTTCATCTCAAAAGACTTCAATGGATAAACTGTTATTGTTCCTTCGCATTGTCCCTCCACGGAAAGTTTCCCCTCCAAGTTATAAATCCTTGATGTAAATGTTTCTTCCCCATGATTTACAAAAATCTCTACAGAAGATGTATCTGCAAAAATTTGAAGGTGGTTTAAAGATTCTACGCGAACTTTTCTTGTAGTTCTCCCTGCTCCGTATTTCCCTAAATCCAATGTCAAAATTTTTCCTTCATAGGTCAATGTAATTCCTTCTCTCAAAGTCATATTCATGCTGCTACACTTATTATACTCGACATTTGCTTCATAAACAACATCCCCAAATACAATTTTTTGTTCTGAATCGAAAGTATTTACGGTAGGATTTCCTTCACGTAAATGTTGTAATTCATCCAATGGTTTCTGAATTAACCTTCCGTTTTTTACAGAAAGCTGTCTTGGAAGTGTCAAAGCGTGCTGCCACCCATTTTCTATCGTTGGATTGGTATAATCGGCATCAGGAATTCCCATCCATCCAATTAAAATTCTTCTTCCTTTTTCATCTTCAAAGGTCTGAGGTGCATAGAAATCAAATCCACGGTCCAGAAGTTTTATATCTTCAATTTCATATTCATTTGTATCAAAATCGTAAGAGAGTTTCATCACTGCATTTTGGTGAACATTTTCAAAATCAATTCCCTGTTTTTCTACCCCCTGAGGGCAAAAAATTAAAAACATTTGATTCTCAATTTCAAACAGATCCGGACATTCCCACATATACCCAAACTTTTCTTTGGTTGTGATACGGTTTACATAATCCCAGACTTTTAAGTTTTCTGACTGATACAGTAATGCCATTCCTTGATCGTTTTGATCCCTCGCTCCCAATATCATATAATATTTACTGCCATGCTTAAAAACTTTTGGATCTCTTACATGCTGCGTCATATCCTTCGGATAATCTTTCGTTGTCATCAATAATTCTTTTGTTGTAAAATCATGTCCATTTTTACTTGTAAAAGAAATTGTGTTGCTGCCTCTTCCTTCATGAATATAATCATAATCATCCCGGTCAAAATATTTGAGATTCCCTGTATAAAAGAAATGTATCCTGCCGTCTTCTACAAACGCAGATCCTGAATAGGCTCCATGTGCATCCATATCTGTATCTGGAAATAGCACAGGCCCATCATTTTCGTAGTGAATAAAATCTTTGGTCATATAATGCCCCCACAATTTTAATTCTCCAGTCGGTTCAAACGGCGTATACTGATAATAAATATGATACACACCCTCAAACTGACATAAACCATTTGGGTCATTCAACCAGCCGGTTTCCGGCATCAAATGAAACCTTAATCTCCTTGGATCAGCCGCTGCTTGTTTCCTATAATCTTTATTTTCCCTATACCATTTTTCATAATCTTCTTTCAGGACTTTCTCATATTTTTTGAACATTTCGTTTCCTTCCCAAAATTATTTTAAAATCATGATTTTTGTATCATTATCTGCTTTCTCAGACGGCATAACCGTCAGTTCTTTCCCCTGAGCGTCTGCTGCTAAAAACATCGTCTGTGTCTGATATCCTTTTTCAACGACCAAATCCATATCGAAAGATAATAATTTATCTCCTTTTTTCACTCTGTCGCCCGCTTCTTTGAAAATTTCAAATCCTTCGCCTTCCATTTTTACTGTATCAATACCCGCATGGATTAAAAATTCACCGCCATTATTTAATGCAATCCCAATGGCATGTTTTGTCGGGAATACTAAACTAACGACTCCATCTGCCGGTGCATAAATTGTACCTTCTGTCGGATTGATGCAGACACCATCTCCCATTGCACCAGATGCAAATGCAGGATCATTGGCATTTTTAATTGGTAATACTTCACCTTTCATTGGAGAATATAAAATAGATTCTTTTCCTTTTGTTCCCTGTTCTTCTTCTCCCATGTTAAATTTCTTCCAAAATATCATTGTCAAAACGGCCGATACAGCCATAGATAAAATCAGTCCAATAAAGAAATTCAAATAGGATGAAGGTTTCATGGAAATAAATCCAGGAATTCCTGCCGCTCCTAATGCTTGAGCCAAAGTCTTTGTTGCTGCACAATACGCACTTCCTACACCAGATCCAATAATTGCAGCATAAAACGGATATTTTAATTTCAATGTTACACCAAACATTGCAGGTTCTGTAATTCCGAGTAATGCAGAAACACCGGATGCAGAACAAATTGATTTCATTTTTTCGTTCTTAGTTAAGAATAACACCATTAATACTGCTGCACCCTGTGCTACGTTGTTCATGCTGGCTGTCGTGAAGATAAAGCTTCCTCCAGTATGTGCTGCATCAGCAATCAATTGAGTCTCAATGGCAATGAAACTATGATGCATACCTGTCAAACAAATCGGTGCATATGCAAGTCCAAATAATCCACCGCCTAAAAATCCTAACGTATTATAAACCCATGTAATTCCTGCTGCAAGAAGATTTCCTGCTTCTCTCAAAATTGGTCCTACACAAATAAATGTAAGGAAAGATGTAATCATAATTGAAAGCAGCGGTGTCGTTAAATTATCCAGCCAAGTTGGTGTAATCTTATGTAATTTCTTTTCAATCGCCGCTAAAATGAATGCTACTGCAAGTACCGGGAGTACAGTTCCCTGATAACCAATGGCTTCAATATGGAATCCAAAAATATTCCATATTGGCGGTTCGGCAACCCCAATGCTGTATGCACTTAACAAATCCGGATGTACCATAATCATTCCCATGGCCGCTCCAAGGAATGGATTGCCTCCAAATTTCTTCGTTGCACTAAATCCAATTAATACCGGCAAAAACGTAAATGGCGCACTGGCAAACATATTAATTGCTGCAGCAAGACCTTTCCACTGCGGATACAAGTCAATAATCGATTTCCCGTCAATCAATCCAGAAGTTAAGATATTATTGATTCCCATTAAAAGACCGCCTGCAACAATGGCCGGAATAATCGGTACAAAAATATCACTTAACATTTTTACCAGACGCTGTAAAGGATTCCCCTTCTTTTCCTCTGGTTCATCATCTGCCGTATCAACAACATTTCCCAGCTGTTTTTGTACTTCATCACATACCAAATTCACAAGTCCTGACCCAAAAATAATCTGAAATTGTGACTGTGTAAGAAATACCCCTTTCACTCCTTCAATATCACTGATTACATCTTCATTTCTCAGATCATTATCTTTCAGCTGCAAACGTAATCTTGTGGCACAGTGCTGAACGGATTTGATATTTTCTTTTCCCCCAACGTTTTCAATTACCTCTCTGGCAATTCTTGCATAATCCATAATTTTTCTCCTTCATTTTGGTTAAGCGCGCTTATGGTATCGGTTCCATACTTGTATTATATTTACTCCCATCCAGTTTGTCAATAGTTTTTATGGCATCGGTTCCATACTTTTCAAAAAAGGATACTCTCAGCGAAAACACTTCTGCTAAGAATATCCTTTTCTATTTTAATTTTCTAAACTTCTTTATGCTGTTTTTGCTTTTTTACATATGCTGTATACAGGTAAGCACTAATTACTACAATCACTACACAAAATCCTGCTAAAATTCCAAAAATTTGAAAATATCCTCCAGCGCCGCTGCTCTTGTCCAAAATATTTCCAAAAAATGTACTTAAAAACATATCTGGGAGATATCCTACAATGGAAGCCACCCCAATTGCTGTTCCTGCTACTTTAATCGGAATATTTATTTCATGCATGGTAGAAAACATAACTCCATATAAACACATACTGAATAAACCTGGAATCAAAGTCAGTACAGCTACTAATAAAGAAGGAGCCCCAGTTCCAATAACAATTACCAATACAATGGAAATTGCCAGAATAATCCCTCCAAAGCGAAACCAATTCAATGTAGATTTAAATACTTTATCTGCAAGAAAACCCCCAAATGGTGCAGCTACCAGCATTACAATATATGTACGAAGAATTGAGCAGACACCAGCAGTCGTCGTAGATAATCCTACGATATCTGTTAAATATGGAGTAAAATAAGATGCACAGCTATATACACCATATATACAGAAAAACATCACAGAAACCATCCAAACTGCCGGATTCTTCAAAACAGTTCCTACATCACTAAAGTGAAATTTATCTTCCTCTGCAGTGGAGATATCTTTATTGCTATCTCCATCCATTAAAATACCGAGCAATATTGCTGCCAAGAGTGTAAAAACTGCCATAGAAATGACTGCAAAGAAAAATGCCATTTTTTCATTTTTATCTCCACCGCCAAGATTATATGCCCAAAGATTTACTGCTGCTACAATTGCTGCCGTTGTACCATTTGCTGCATAATAAACACCATACATACTTCCCTGTTCTTCTTCTGTTCCCAAAAGACGAATTGCTTTTAAAATTGCTGTCCAGAACACAAATCCAGAAGCAAATGCCATGAGCAGCCATACAATCAATGAAATCACAAATGATGTAGACTGTGGTAATTCAAAATAAATTGCTCCAGCAAAAACCAAAGTTAATACAGTAGCTGCCAGCAGTGACAACATCAATGCTTTTTTAGGATTCATCCTATCTGCTAAAATCCCTCCCGGAATATACAAAATAACACATCCTATCGCATACATAGTTAATAATAATCCAGATTGTGCATTGCTTATATGCAGCACATGAATAATTGGATCATAAAATACATATTTTAAATAAGGAAAAATATAAATGGATCCGCCTGCAAGTCCCAAAACAATGAGTGTTAAATATTTTTTTAACACATTATTACGATTCATAACCTTAAACCTCTCTTTCTTTTTTCATGCCGTTTATAGTTTTTTATTTGAACTCTGACAATAAGATATGATTTCTTCTTTTGACATATTTCCAAAATCTTGTTTCATTGCCTTTATTACAGATACTGCAATAATCACTGCAATAAATATCAATGGAAAACCAAGTACAATTGCAAACTTCTGTACAAGTTTCAACCCACCTGTAAAGGATAAAGCAATCGACAAAGCAAAAATAGCAATCGCCCAGCTAAATCTGTTATACAAATGCGGATCCTGATCAGGATCCAAATTCTTTGAAGTAGCTGATCCGAGAACTAATGCCGTAGAATCTATAGTTGTTGCCAGAAATACAAAGCATAAAATAATTAATATCACGATATATATTTTGCTAAATGGCAATGTATGCATGATCGCAAGCACTGCTCCTTCATTACCTTCTTTTTTCAAAATAGATACTAAATCTACAATTCCCTTTTTCTGTAGAAATAAAGAATATCCCCCTAAAATTCCTAGAAATGTACAACATCCAAGACTTCCATAAACCATTTGACCAAGAAGTACCTGTTTTAATGTTCTTCCTCTGGAAACTTTTGCAATAAAGATTCCCATAATCGGAATAAAAATCAGCCACCATCCCCAATAAAACATCGTCCACTCATTCACAAATTTCTTATTTCCAAAGGGATCCGTATAGAAAATCATTCTTGGCAGATTATTTATGTACAAACCAATGCTGTTTAACTCCATACTAAACAAATCCTCTAATGGAGAAACCAGTAGAAATGCCGATAAAAATCCAAAAATAATCACCACATTTACATTTGTCAATTTTCGGATTCCACTATCCAGTCCTCTGAATACACTCCACCCAAAAATCAAAAACCATACTGCAAATACCATAAGCTGCAAATTCAAACTTTCCGGTATTCCCATTACATTTGAAATTAACTTTGCCATTACTGGAACTCCAAGTCCCAAAGATGTTGTGATTGAAGCAACAATTCCAAGGGCAACAATGGAATCAACAATTTTTCCAAGCCATGATTCTCCAAATCTTTTTCCAAACAACGGGGTCATAGCATTTGAAATCTTTACATTTTTACTTTTTCTTACATAAAGCATATAAGAAATTCCTGCAACTGCAGGTACATAAAATGCCCATGCACTTAATCCCCAATGAAACTGTCCATACATATGTGCATATTCATAAGCTTTTATGGACATTGCTTTCACATGAAACGGTGTATTTGTTAGATAATATAACGGTTCCGAAAAACCAAGAATCACTGTGCTGGATCCAGCCCCAGAGGTGAATATCATAGCAGCCCAGCTAAATGTTGAAAATCGAGGTTTGTCCTCTGAACTGCCTAGTTTTACATTCCCATACTTGCTGAAATAAAGAAAAAAGAATAGTCCAAAACATCCAATACTTGTTAATATATATAACCAGCCAAATTTACCTACTACAACGGAAAACAATTTTTCAATAATGCTTGTAACTATTTGAGGTTCACTCATCAGAAGAAACAGTAATATTATAATCAGTGCAATTGTCATGAAATATATTCGTTTATCCAGTTCTTTTAATGCTTCTTTCATAGATTCCTCACATTTCAACACTAAATTTTTCCGTTATTAAAAATTCGTTATATCTACATCGTTTACCATTCGAAAAACTTTATCTGATTCCCCACGTAAAACATAGCACAGATTTTCTGCTGCAATTCTCTGACATTCATATAAGGCAAAGTCAGAATAAAATGCCATATGTGGTGTTAAAACCACATCTTCTCTTCCCACAAATGGACTTTTCAAAGTATTTTCATTAGTTTCCTCAACCAATACGTCCAATCCCGCTCCAAATATCTTTCCAGTATCCAGTGCTTCCAATAAAGCATTTTCATCAATCATTGCCCCTCTGGAAACATTCACTATAATTGGCTTTTTTTTCATCATATTGAATGCCTCTTTATTCAGCATATTAATATTCTGGTCTGTGAGTCTCATATGAACACTAATGACATCTGAAGTCTCAAATAATTCTTCTTTACTTACTAATTTCACATTCAATGCTTCCGCAGTTTTCTCTGGACAAGTAGGACTATATGCAATTACATTCATTCCAAATCCCTGAGCTCGTCTGGCAACGGCCTTTCCAATCTTCCCCAATCCCAAAATACCAAATGTAGACCCTTCTAAACGAATCATTCCAGAAGTAGAATTGTAATCATAAATATGTTTTTTCTCGATTTCCTGATCATAATGTTTTAATTTTCTTGCAACCGCCAGCATCAAAGCAATCGAATGGTCTGCAACTTCTTGTGTACAATATTCTCCAATTACAGTAACTGCTGTATTTTGTTTTTGTGCCGCATCTGCATCCACAAAATTATATCCTGTAGCTTCAATGGAAATCCCCTTTAAATTCGGATTACTCTCTATAATCTCTTTTGGAAATTCTAAGTAAGATGTTAAAATTCCATCCACATCTTGGATTGCCCTTTTAAATGCCTCATCATCACCCTCATGAACATATAGTGAAATTTCTGTATCTTCCCCCAGAAATTTTTTAAAAATATTTTTTTCAATTTCCAGATCTCTGTTTAGAGGTTCTTTATAATCACAAATTGCTACTTTCATTTCCCCATCCTCCCCTATTTCATAGAGTCCATTATATTTTTTAATTCTTTCAGAAACTCCTTATTTTGTTCTGTTGTTCCGATACTGACACGAAGATGTTTATCATATCCCCATCCACCGCAAGGTCTAACAATGATTCCTTTCTTCAAAAGTTTTTCTCCGATCTCTCCTGCATCATATGGAGTACTAAAAAATACGAAATTTGCATAAGATGGATAACTCGTACATCCCATTTTATCCAATTCGTCATTCATCCATTCTCTGTCTTTCATCATCAATTCACCATATTTTTTACATTCTTCTGGATTTTCCATCAATGCAACGGCTCCTGCCAGTCCAATACGATTTGCATTAAACGGTTCACTAACCGTATCATACCAGTTTACAAACTCTGGATTAGCAACTAGATACCCAATTCGTCCTCCTGCAATTCCATAATATTTAGAGAAAGTGTGAATATCTATAACGTTTTTTCCTGCTCTAATATATCTCATTGCATCTGGCAGTAAATCCTTATCACAAAATTCTGCATAAGCTTCATCAATTACCAGCCAGCAATTTTCTGGCATCGCATCTACAAAATCATCAAAAGTATTTTTGTCAATCACAGATCCCGTCGGATTATTTGGATTACAAATCCATACAATTTTTGTTTTATCTGTGAAAGCTGCTTTATAATCAGCAAGGTCAATCGTATAATTTTCTTTTAGCGGGACTTCTACAACTTTGGCTCCCATAATTTTAGAAATTTCACGATATAAACGATAAGATTCTTTTGGCACAAGCACTTCATCTCCATCTTCCAATAAAGTTTTTGCAACGGAATCCAATACATTTCCTGCTCCATGTCCAAGACTGACCCAATTTCCATCAACACCCATTTTTTCGCCAACTAATTCTTTTAAACGAATATAATTTTTTTCCGGATAGATATTTAGTCTTTCAACTTCAGACCGCATTGCCTCCAAAGCACATTGATACGGACCATATTGATTCTCATTGGACCCTAATTTGATCACACTGCTAAGTCCATACTCAGACATAACTTCATCCATACTCTTTCCAGACACATACTTTTCGCAATCAAATGCTTCTTTACGAATACCTTTTACCATTCCTATAATCCTCCTGAAAATTTATTAACAAAAAAAGGTGCCCTTCCCCTTTGAGAATGACACCTTTGTCGATATGGCGATTATAAGTCACCGCAACAAATCCAGTCAACTTTTTTGCTCATTTTTTTAATTATTTAAAAAAACACTTCAAAAATAGTTTATTTTATTTTGTTTTTCATTAATCATTTAATCATCTATATCATCTTCATCCACTGGTAAAATGATTCTGCGCTGCTCCGTAGAAGTCAAAAATACAATATCTGTATGAGTATTTCCATAATTTTGCAGTCCTTGAAGAAAGGAATCTAAATCTCTCGTTGATTCAAAGACAGTTTCTAACAAAATCGAATAATCCCCTGTAATCGTATAGCTTGCCATAACATTTGAGAAATTTTCCAAATACTGAAGGAATTCTGCTCGTTTACGGGTATTCAATGCTACTTTAATAAAAGCTTTTATTCCCATACCCACTCTCTCCAAATTCAATTTTGCATGATAACCTTCAATATATCCATCCTCCTCCAAATGCTGTATTCGGACTGTAACTGCGGGAGAAGATAAAAAAACATGTTCTGCAATATCTTTTACCGGCATTCTCGCATTTTCCTGAAGGAGATTTAATATTTTCCGATCTATTTTATCCAAACCTTTTGCCACGTCAACCTCAACTTTCCATCTACCATTTGTAATCTGTGTCATTATATCATCTTTTTACTATTTCCTGCAATGAATCCACAATTGCCCCTCTACCAAATTCCCTCTATTTATGATATGATAACCTTAATTTATATTTTTCATGAATATATCTTTTATCCAAGGAGTAACCGCAATGAAAAAAATACAACCATTAAATCAAACCATAGAAAAATTTCTTCCTCTTGCCCAAAAAATTTTAGATTGGATGAACCAAAATCCCGAAATTTCCGGTCAAGAGAAGAAAACTTCCGCCTTCTTAGTAAAATTACTTAGAGAACAAGGTTATAAAGTAACATCTCCCATCAAAAGAGTCAAATACTCTTTCCTTGCAAAACGCCCGGAAGATCTCAATAGCAAAAAACCTAAAGTTGCCATTCTGTGCGAATATGATGCTGTTGAACATCTGGGCCAGAGCTGTGGCCATTCAGCCAGTTGTGCTGCGAGTATCTTATGTGCTCTAGCACTGGAAAATTCTTATGAAGATTTTCCATTTCAATTAGAATTGATTGGTACTCCAAACGAAGAAGTTGCCGGAGGTAAAATTGCTCTTCTTGCCAAAGGAGTTTTTGATTCCTATGATTTTGCGATTCTTACACAGATGAGTCCCACAAACAAACCTTGTTTTCAAACGGTTGCTTCCAGCGACTTAATTTTACATTTTTATGGAAAAACTGCTCATGCTTCTGTAAATCCTTGGGAGGGTGTCAATGCTCTCAATGGTGTTCAATTGTTTTTCCATGCCATTGATATGCTTCGTCCTCATTTAGAACCAGGCAATCAAGTAAACGGGATTATACAAGATGGCGGACTGATTCCAAATGTTATCCCACAACAATCCAGTGCCTATGTTTATCTTCGTGCAAATCGCTATGAACAAATCCTACAATTAAAAAAACGGATTGAAACCTGTGCCAAAGGTGCCGCCATTGCAACAGAAAACAAATATGACACTGCACAATTAAATCCAACCTATGCTGAAGTTTTCAATGGAAGAACCAGCAGCCACTTAGTTTGTCAAGTCATGGAAGAACTCCATATGGAATGTGATACTTTGGAACCAATCATTGGTTCCAGTGATGTAGGAAATGTCAATCTGACTATTCCAGTATTTTATCCCATGATTTCCATTGGTGAAAATGTACCTTTGTATTCCAAAGAATTTTCCGAATGTTTGAAAGGAATTCCTGGACAAACCGGAATGAAAAATGGTGCTATGGTCATGAGTAAAATCATCGAACATCTTGCTTTTCATCCGGAAAAACTCGAACAAATAAAAAAAGAACATACTGCATACCGAAACCAATCAGAATCTGTAGAATACTTCTAAAAACAGAGGACAAAGACCGGTTTGTCGTTTTGTTCTCTGTTTATATTTTCATACTTTTTCAAGACAACCGTGTCCTCGGCAAAGTACACTTTTCCCCTCTATAAACTCATATTCTACAATCTGTTTTTTAGAAACCGGGTCGCCTTTTATCATTTTTAATATGGTTTCTGCCCCCAAATATCCCATGCCATAAGAATCAAATTTCAAAGTGGTTAATTCCGGCGTCAACAAACTGCTTTCATCATATCCCCCAAAACCAGCTACCGACACATCTTCTGGTATTTTATATCCTTTTTTCTGTAAAATTTTATAAGCCCCAAAAGCAAGACGGTCTGTTGCACAAATAATTGCATCTACATCTTCCGCCTTTTCCAAAATTTCTCTTGTGTTTTTTTGCCCTCCAATAAAACTATAGTCGCTTTTAGCAGTAATAATATCTGTAATCCCATATTCCGCTAACCCGTCAAATACTCCCTGTTTTCTGCGGATCCCAACTGCTTCATCCGTCTCATAAACTCCAATATATCCAACTTTTTTATGTCCCGTTTTTCCTATGTACCTTCCAATATACCTCCCTGCATGATAATCATCATCAATAATAGAGATTCCTTCTTCATAATCCTGTGCAAGAACAACAACCGGTATCTGTGCTTCTTCAAATATTTTTTTATGTTCTTTTGTTACTGTAATTGCACTAACCAAAATTCCATCTACATTCTGATTAATCAGCCATTGAATATTCTGAAGTTCCAGATCAATGTCATGATCAGAATTCTTAATCAGAGTTGTATAATCCCGGTCTCTTAAATATCGGTCAATACTGGTCATGACACGACTGGCAATCTTCGAATTCAAAGTCGGTACAACGACTCCGATTACCTTGCTTTTTTTTGCTTTTAATCTCGCAAATGCATTTGGCTCATAGTTATATTCCTCAATCACTTTTTGTATTTTTTCTTTCGTTGTCTGTTTCACATAACCACCGTTAAAATAACGGGAAACGGTACTTTTTCCAACTCCAGATAACTCTGCAATATCCGCCATTGTCATTTTCTGTTTTCCCATAAGTTCTCCTTTTCCATTATAAAGAAATCAAATGATAATCAATGTCTGCTTTCTCTAAAATTTTCAGCATTTCCTGACGGCAGGTAAATAAAAATACCTGTCTTGTATTTTTTGTATCCAAATATAATAATGTTTTTTGAATTCTTTCCTCATCATAATTTCCAAAAACATCATCTAAAAACAACGGAAATCCATCTTCCGCATATAAAAGTTCTGCTGCTGAAAGACGCAATGCAAAATAAAGCTGTTCCATGGTTCCATTGCTTAAATATTTCATATCAATATAATCAAAGTCTTTTTTTACCATAAAATTCATCGAAGCATCCATAACTGCATTTTGATAACTGCCGCCAGTCATCGTCAAAAAAATTTCCGAGAGTTTTTCATTTAATTCTTCTCCAAAAGTTTTCTGAATATTTTCTGCGGCAGTTTCAATTGCTTTGACTGCCTGTTCCATAGCATAAATTTCCTGTTCTGCTTCTTTTCTCTGCTTAAGACTTTGCTGATACTGCTGTTTTAGCTGATCTTGCTGATCTCTTTTCTCCAGTAAATGTTTTTTATTTAACTGTACAATTTCCAGTTGATGAAGAATTTCTCTCCTTTGCATAGATTCTTCGTCCACCCCAAACATTTTTTTAATAAATAATAGAATTCTCTGGAATATGGAATAAGTTTTTTCTTCTGATAACTTTTTCTCTAATCTTTCTTCTTCTCTCTGATATTTCTCTAATTCTTCTGACGAAAATGAGAATTCCAGCAAACGCTGTCTCAGCTGAATAGTCTTTGTAAAAATTGGATCTTTTTTTCGCTGTCTCCGTTTGAGTTTCAAATATTCCACAGCCTTCCCAATATCCAGCTTCGCGTCTTGGCTTCGGCTTAAATTTGCCATAGAGTTCTTCAATATTTGCTGCATTTCCCTTCCTGTACGAATATCCATCTGCGTCATAGATACTGTATTTTCAAATGCATCTTTGGAGCTTTGAAACAACACATTCTCCAATGTTTGACTATACAGAGGAATTTCTTCCATTGTTTTTTCCCGAAACAAACGCACTTCCTGCTGCCCTGCCAAAAAATCTCTTTGAATTCTCCATGTTTCTCCATCATGACATAAAACCATCGTTCCACCGTATTTTCCACCGTGTATCGGAATATATCTGCTGTAAACATCATTTCTTGCTGCCAAACCACGCCCTTTTTCTAAGCCAAACAGCATCGCAATCATAAACTGCCGAAGTGTTGTTTTTCCCGCTTCATTTTTTCCGTAAATCACCTGAATTCCATTTGACAAATATGTATGATAATTATGAAATTTTCCAAATCCATCGATCGATATTTCTTGAATCCTCATCTTAATTCTCCTTGGATGCAGATAAAGCCTCCATAGCATAGGAAAGTGCCTGCGGCTGGTCTTTCAAAATTTCTGCAACATTTTGCACCAATAAATCATCCTCTTTTGATAATCGTGCATAGTCCCACTGACTTTCTGTTTGATACTCAATTCCGGAAATATAATACTTTTCCTCCAGTCTTTCAAAATCCGGAGAAATCATAGCATCTTTTGTTCCATACAAAATAATATGATGAATATTTTCTTCCCCGCAATACCTGATTTCATTCTCCATTCGATCCAGAATTTCTTCCCCGCTCATATCTTCCGTGATGCAAACTTCGGTTTCCATATATTTTCGTTTTGAAAACGGAAGAAACGAAATCACTTGTTTTTCCTCTGTAATTTCTCCCTCGATGAAACCATGTGCTCCCGTTTCCGTTGAGTCGATTGGTTCCAAGGAACCCGCATACGCCATCAAATCTTCATATATAACCTCTGGCTTATGAATATGTCCCAAAGCAATATAATCAAATCCTGACCATTTCAACGCTTCTCTGTTCATCGGGATATGCATTTCATCTCCTCCATGAGCAAGCAATATCTGAATACCATCCTTTTCTGTTGGTTTTACATCATCATACAAAGATTCTTGAATCATATCATTCCAATAGCTAAAACCATAGATCGTTGTATCCAAATCTTGAAAAAAGACTTTGTCCATGACAGAACTCTTTAAAAATATAGTATTTGATTGAAATTCATAATCTTCCAATGTGCAGCCTCTTTTTAAATAATCATGATTTCCAGCAATCCATACTACTCTGGCATTGGATAATTTGGATAAAATATAATCTACTTCTTTGATATCCTGATAAGAAGGCGGTTTATGAAAAAAGTCTCCAGAAATAAGCAGCAAATCTATCTGCCGTTCATTTACATAGGCAATTACTCTTTGAAACGTCTCCTTGATTTCCTTTTCCCGAAGAACTCCCCATGGCTTATCTCTATCTGGTCTTGCTCCCCAGTGAACATCTGCAATATGAACAAATTTCAAATCATCACCTTCTTCTATTTCTTTTCTGTTTTTTATTTTAACATAGGCTTATTTAATATAAAAGAGGATACAGCCCAAACTGTATCCTCAAAATTCTTCTTTGTCAATTTTTTCTTATTGTGCAGCAACCGTTTTACTGCTTGTATTTTCTTCTTTTTTGTTATCTTTATGCAAAAAGAATCCTGCCAATAAAGTTCCTGAAATAGAATGCCATACACAAGATACTGCACTAATCATTGCTGCCTGCGGTGCAGATGCAAAATGTGCCGTTGCAAGGTTTGTCGCAAGCCCTGCATTCTGCATTCCAACCTCGATGGAAATGGTACGTCTTTTGGCTGTGGACATTCCAGTCAAACGTCCTACAGTATATCCTAGCAAATATCCTAAGCCGTTATGTAATAATACTGCAGCAAAAATAACAACCCCTGAAGTAAAGAAATGAGAACCTTGCAAAGCAATGACACCGCCCACAATTAATGCAAGCCCGATCACTGATACCCCCGGCATCACCTGCTGAACCTCTTTAAATGTTTTCTTTTCTCCTAAAAATTCATTTAATAAAAAACCAATTAGCACTGGTCCTAATACGGATTTCACGATGGACAAAAACATCGCTCCTGCCTGTACCTCAATTCTAGCTCCTGCTAAAAACAAAACCAGCATTGGTGTCATAATTGGTGACAATAATGTGGATGCTGTTGTCATTCCAACAGAAAATGGAACATCCCCATGACATAAATAAGACATAATATTGGATGAAACCCCTCCCGGACAAGAACCAACCAAAATCAAACCAATGGCAATTTCGTTTGGCAGACGCAACAGTATAGACAACCCATATGCCAAAAACGGCATAATCAAAAATTGTGCTGCAGCTCCAATAAAAATATCCAATGGACGCTGTGCAAGAATTTTAAAATCCTCTTTTGTTAATGTCAGCCCCATACTGAACATAATCACACCTAAAATCATGGACTGATTATTCCCTTGTACCCAAGAAAATGCTCCCGGAATAAAAAAAGCAATCACTGCAATTAAAATCACAAACACAGAAGTTCTTTTTGACAATAACTGACTTACTTTTTGTAATGTCTTCACTACACTTCATCTCCTTTATATTGTATTCAGTATTCTCAATTTTCTACTATACTACTTCTAAAAGGAAATTTCCAGTATAATATAAATTTTCAACTAACCATAAGATAATAAAATTTTTTTCATCTTTATACCAAATATCGAAATCCTTGTATCACATAAGATAAAATCCCAATGAACCGTCCTTTTTTGGAAACCAATCCCCTTTCCCTTACTTTTTGATTTTTCTGATATTCTCCTTTATCATCTACTGCCAATGATCCGTTTTTTAAATCATTTAACTTATCCTCCAATTGCTTGGTAATTTCTTTTCCATGGACAACCAACATTGTTTCTGTATCCACATAGGTACTGCGGCAGTCAAAATTATAAGAACCTACTACTGCAATATCATCATCAATCACTAAAGATTTCCCATGGGTTGAATGTTTTCCCATATATTCATATATCTCAACTCCTGTATCCACAATCTTCTGCTTATTTTTTTTATAATCTGCTGACGCACAAATATTATCTCCAGATGCAATCGAATTTAAAATCATTTTTGTATCCGGTACCTTTTTTTGAACTTCTTCCATCCCCTCATACATTTCATCTGAAAATACTGCATATGGTGTGTGAATCAACACCCGCTTATCGGCATTCAGCATCAATTGTTTCATCGTTTCCCACACATATGGTTCTTTTCCGTAAATATGCGTTGGATTTGTAACAAGTGTTGTTTTTTTTGTTGGAACTGTCTGCTTTTCATAATCAAATGCCGGAACATTCAACTGTCTTTCATGTTTTATAAGTTTTTCAATTTCTCCAGACCGCTTCTTTTTTGACCATCTGTCAAACTTCGATTGGCAGACATCTAAATTCCAAACTTCTCGGAAATATGTTTTTACCTGCCCCACAGCACTCTCTGATTCTTTCCCGGTATTATATATCAGTATTTCCCGATCCAGTCCCATACTGCTGTTTTCCCGATTTTTTAAAAAATAATCAAACGTATTTCTTCCGCCCATCAAAAGATACTTGCTGTCTGTAATCAAATATTTATCATGCAGACATCCATGAATCGTCCACGGCTTCAACAAATTCGGCGTGTTATAAAATCGTATTTCTACGTTTGGTTCACTTCCTGCTGCCTGAAATATAACTTTTCCATTCATATGCAAAGTTCCATAAAGTCCATCTACTAAAATCTTTACTTTCACCCCGCGTTTTGCAGCCACTGTCAATGCAGAAAATATATCTGTGGTACTGCTGCCCTCCCGAATATCAAATGTTGATAAAATAATTTCTTTTTTGGCATTTCTTATCATCGAAAGCCGTAGATTCAGTGCTTCTTGATTATCTTCGATAATTTTTGCCCGGTCTGGTCCATTTCCCTCAGAATTATTATAAAAAGATTGAATGTCAATTTCTTTTTTATGCTCTGGACTGACAGATTTCATATGTACAAAAGGTGCCAGCATTCCAACTACAAAATAAATCACATAGATCAAAAGTATCAAAACAACAATTTTTATTTTCTTTTTCATAATATGTCCTTGTCCTTACTCTATTGTATTTCAATATTATAGCACAAAAAAAATCATTGCACGAATCTTACCTCGTGCAATGACCTGCATAAATCTTATTTTATTACTTTAATCGTTGTATACACTTTTTTGCCTTTGACTGTTTTATAACCCTGTAACTTGAACGTATAAGATTTTCCAACTTTAGCATTCTTATTTGTGTATGTAATGGTTCCGCCTTTCTTCGTTGTCTTTACTTTTTTATAAGAACCTTTTCCAACTTTTACATAAACTACATATCCTTCATAACCAGAAATGTTTTTGTAGGTAACTTTTACTGTCTTCTTTCCATTTTTTCCTTTTGCCTTATATGCCTTATAATATTTCTTAACTGTTTTTCCTTTTTTCTTTACATTCTTATAAGGTTTTACTTTAAATTTATAAGAAGCTCCTGATGTTACTGTAACAGTCTTGGAAGTTACTTTGCCGACAGTCTTAATCTTTTTATATTTTCCATTTCCTGCTTTCGCATAGATAACATATCCTTTTGCTCCTGATTTCTTCTTCCATGACACTTTGATTTTTCTTGTAGAAGTTTTCTTGTAAGTCGGCTTTTTCTGGGTCGGTTTTGTTGTTCCTGTTGCTGCAATGACTGTATCTTCTTTTTTAATTTCTTTTGTTAATTCTGCATCTGCGAAATATTTTCCACAATCTGCACAATACCAGTATTCAATGTTTCCGGCCTGAGCCGCTGTTGGAGCTTTTGCTTCCGTTTTGACTGCTTTATGCTGATGTTTTGTTGTTACTTCACCATTAGCAATCTTTTCATTATTAACAACAACCTCTCCGTTTCCTGAATTTTGAACTTTGATTCCTTCTTTTACATATTCCAGCTTTAAATTTCCCTGCTGTACAACAATTGTATTTACTTCGGATGCTTTCTCCATTACTGTCTTTGCAATATCCTCTGCCGTACCAATATAATATTTTGTATCACTTGCTGTTTCGAGAGATACGGAGGTCATATTTGCTGCAATATAGTCTGCAGCTATTGCTTTTGAAAATACTCCGCCGGATACTGCTACTTCTCCTATTTTTGAAGAACCACCCATTCTTTCAATTATATTATTATTCTCTCCACATGTGAAGCTTCCCCCTGTAACAGACAATTTACCTTGATCCATACTATCATTTAAATACCCGTTCAGGATTCCTGCTTTATCTGAGGTAAATGTTCCGCCCTTAATATCAGCCATATTCCAATTTAAAACTGCTGCTTGAGAAACATTTTCAAACTTTCCTCCCTGAATTACTAATTCACCGTAATCATCATTTTTAATTGTATTTAATCCACCATCAAAAGTACCGCCGTAAATTGTTAATTTAGAATTTTGTCCCCCTTTGTTTTCGTTTCCATTATACCATCCATTTTCCAATAAACTGGAATATTGTCCACTTTGTGTAACTGTAACACCATCATGGATTTCCATCGTGTTATGATTCAAAACCGTATAATAACTATTTCCTCCACTAACTGTTGAACCGGAACCTTTTTCTTGACTACGAGTGAATGATCCTCCATTTAATACCGCTTCTCCGTCATTATACAACGCAGCTCTTGCATGTGTTATATTGTCCACTTTCCCTGTTTTCTGTTTACTGCTGTCGATGACTGTTAACTTTCCTTTATTGTGGATTGTATGATTTTCCACATTGGTCAAAGTATAACCGTTTAAATCTAAAATAATTTCTTTTTCTGCTTCAATCTCAATGTCTTCCTTTACATTACTCGTTAACTGGACTGTATCACCCTTCCCAGCGCTATTAATCCTCTGCTGTAAAGTTTGGTTTTCTCCATCTGCAAATACTGCCATATTGCTCATTGTGAACATCATGACAAAAGCGAGCATTGCAGCCCAAATTTTTTGAGTTATCTTTTTCTTTTCCATAGGTACCTCCCCCATTTTTAAATGTCTTAATAAAGTTTCATAAAATGATTATACCCCCCCCGAATATTTTTGTCAACATATATGTTAACCGCAAATACACATTTATATATTCTCTCAAAAAAACACCTGCTATCTTTCGATAACAGGTGTTTGTATTTTTACAACTTTCGCTTGTTCAAATATTATTTATTATTTAAAACTGCCTGTGCTGCTGCCAGTCTTGCAATAGGCACACGGAATGGTGAGCATGATACATAGTCTAATCCAGCTCTGTAGCAGAATTCTACTGTAGATGGATCTCCACCATGTTCTCCACAGATTCCAAGATGAATGTCCGGACGAGCAGCTTTACCTTTCTTCGCAGCCATTTCTACTAACTGTCCAACACCATTCTGGTCTAATCTTGCAAATGGATCAGATTCGTAAATCTTATTTTCATAGTAAGATTCTAAGAATTTACCAGCATCATCACGAGAGAATCCAAATGTCATCTGTGTTAAGTCGTTTGTTCCGAATGAGAAGAATTCAGCTTCTTCAGCAATTTCATCTGCAAGTAAAGCTGCACGTGGAATCTCAATCATTGTACCAACTTTGTACTGGATATCAGATTCATAATAAGCTTTTACTTTTTCTGCTGTCTCTACAACAACTTTCTTTACAAATGCAAGCTCTTTCTTTTCTCCAACCAATGGAATCATAATTTCAGGAACAATGTCATATCCTTTTTCCTGTTTTACTTCGATAGCAGCTTCCATAACGGCTCTTGTCTGCATCTTAGCGATTTCAGGATAAGTAACAGCCAAACGGCATCCACGATGACCCATCATTGGGTTAAATTCATGCAGTGCAGCACGTCTCATATTGATTTCTTCTACTGTTACACCCATGTCGCTTGCTAATGCAGAGATTTCTTCTGCTGTAGTAGGCAGGAACTCATGAAGAGGCGGATCTAAGAAACGAATCGTTACCGGTCTTCCTTCCATTACCTCGTATAAGTCTTTAAAGTCTTTCTTCTGATAAGGAATTAACTGATTCAGAGCAACTTCTCTTGCTTCCTTTGTAGTAGAAAGAATCATACGGCGAATCTTTGGAATTCTTTCCGCATCAAAGAACATATGCTCTGTACGGCAAAGTCCAATACCCTGTGCACCAAATTTTACGGCATTTAACGCATCTGCTGGTGTATCAGCATTTGTTCTTACCTGTAATGTACGGATTTCATCTGCCCATGTCATAATGCGGTCAAAGTTTCCGCTGATGCTTGCCGGTACTGTGCGGATTTCTCCAAGATAAATCTTACCTGTAGAACCATCCAGAGAAATGTAATCTCCTTCTTTGATTGTCTTTCCACCTAATGTAAAAGATTTTCCATCATCGCTGAATTTAATATCACCACATCCAGCTACACATGCTGTACCCATACCACGAGCTACTACAGCTGCATGGGATGTCATACCTCCACGGGCTGTCAGAATACCTTCTGCTGCATGCATTCCTTCGATATCCTCTGGAGATGTTTCCAAACGTACAAGAATAACTTTTAATCCGGCTTCATGATGAATCTTCGCTGTCTCAGCATCAAAATAAACTTTACCTGCTGCTGCTCCAGGAGATGCAGGAAGTGCGGAACCGATCGGCACTGCTGCTTTTAATGCTTCAGCATCAAAGTTTGGATGTAATAACTGATCCAGTGCTTTTGCTTCAATTCTGGATACAGCTTCTTCTTTTGTAATCATTCCTTCGTCTACTAATTCGCAAGCAATACGAAGTGCTGCAGGAGCTGTTCTCTTACCATTTCTTGTCTGAAGGAAATATAATTTACCTTCCTGAATTGTAAATTCCATATCCTGCATATCACGGTAATGATCTTCCAATGTATGTGCAATGCTCATGAACTGTTCATAACATTCTGGCAAATCTTCTGCTAACTTGGTAATTGGCTGTGGTGTACGAACACCAGCAACTACGTCTTCACCCTGAGCATTGATCAGATATTCACCGTAAATCTGTTTTTCTCCAGTAGATGGGTTTCTTGTAAATGCAACACCTGTTCCAGATGTATCTCCCATGTTACCAAATACCATAGTCTGTACGTTAACAGCTGTTCCCCAGTCACCAGGAATATCGTTCATTCGACGATAGTAAATAGCACGTGGGTTGTCCCAAGAACGGAATACAGCTTTGATTGCTTCAAATAACTGATCTTTTGGATCCTGTGGGAATTCTTCTCCCAGTTCTCTCTTATAGATTCTCTTATATCTCTTAATAACTTCTTTTAAATCATCTGCATCTAAGTCAGTATCAAACTGTGCACCTTTTTCATCTTTGATGTCATCCAGAACTTCTTCAAATTTATCTTTGTCCACTTCTTTTACAACATCTGAGAACATCTGAATGAAACGGCGGTAAGAATCGTATGCAAAACGAGGATTTCCTGTTTTCTTTGCAAATCCTTCTACTGCTTCATCGTTCAATCCAAGGTTCAAAATAGTATCCATCATACCCGGCATAGATACTCTTGCTCCAGAACGTACAGATACTAAAAGCGGATCTTCCAAATCGCCGAATTTCTTTCCCTGAATTTCTTCCAGAGCTGCCATAGCTTCATATACCTGTGAAGCTACTTCATCACTGATCTGTCCACCGCAGTCATAATAATTTGTACAAGCTTCTGTTGTAACAGTAAAACCTTGAGGAATTGGAAGTCCCAGTCCTGTCATCTCTGCCAGGTTGGCACCTTTTCCACCAAGAAGATTACGCATGTCTGCATTACCTTCACTAAATTTGTAAACCCATTTTGTTGACATGTTTTTCACTACCTCCTGAATTTTAGTTGTCATATCATATGTCATTGGTCCTATTGTAACACAAAACATTTCCATTTGGAAATATTTTTATGAAGTTTTCACAAAAATTTTTATCTTTTCTGCTTTTTCCCCTAATTTTTTAAGCAGAAAAAGCAGGTTTATATAAACCTGCTTCTATTTCCTACTGGATCGATTTCTCTATTGCTGTCGGAAGGGCATCAATTCGATCATGTGTCTTACGAACTTCCTCTTTATAATTAATCTTTTTTTCCTTTTTACTAATCTCCCAGAATGGTCCTCCTGCATCAGCCCCTTCTTTTCCCTGACTGACTACTTTTTTTAAAGACCATGTTTTATAAGTATTTGCACGGCTTCCTACATCTGCTACTTTCACCTGATCTTTTCCTGTCATTCTTGTTAGCACAACAAAATGTCCGCTATTTGTAAAATCACCAGGTCCCATCAAGGCTACCACCGGATGTCCGGCACGCAGTGCTTTTTCTACTGCCTTTTTACTATATCCAAGGCCTTTGCAATTCAATCCATATAATTTGGACAGTCCCGGTACCACATCATGGGTACATCCCTGTCCGGTATAATACCATCCTTTTTTATAAGCCTGCTTACACATTTTCGGCACATCTGCCTTTTTTCCTGTTAAAGAGCTATAACAAACGGCCACACTGGTTGGTCCGCAGCCTGCCGCTTTAATTGTACTTCCTCCGATTTTTTCTCCCGGATAATCTGCCTGATTATAATATACAACTTTCAATTGTTTTGACTGCTTTTGATCCTCTGCTGCAAAAACTCCTGCCGTCTGTGATGTCATAAGTACTGTCACACAAATTGCTGCGATATATTTTCCAGTTTTTTGTAAGATCCTCATAAAAACCTCCGGCAAAACCTGTAATTCGACATTTCCCTCTCTCTTTCGGGATTATACCAAGATTCATTATGTTAATCAAGTATTTCAAATATTAAATTTCTATGAACTTTATTCCAAATCTTTTTTACTCCGATGTCCTCCGGTCATATGATCGATATCACCTTTTAAAAAACTTGCCCGCTGGATGGAATCTCTTCCGTATTTTCCCCGAATTTTATCAATAGAAGCATCCAGTTTTCTTAATTTTTCTCTTTTTTCCTGTTCAAACAATCCAATCTGTACATATTCTTCACTGGTTATATCCGTAGCACGGACACCTAACAATCTTACCGGAATTCCTTGATAAGCTTCTCGATAAAGTTCTCTTGCTGTCTTTGAAATTTCATCCGTAATATCTGTAGGGGTTATCAGCTTTCTCTGATGTGTGCTGCGATGAAACTCTGTATCTTTCATTTCTACGCAGATACAGGAACTGCGGACATGATCTGCACGCAGTCTGAATGCTACCATCTCAGATAATGACAGCAGTACATGTTCTGCCTCTTCCAGTGTTAAAATGTCTTTTGCCAGTGTAATACTGTTTCCATATCCTTTATTTAAACTTTCTTCCGGCTCCACCAAAGAATGATCAATTCCTCTGGCGTAATTGTATAATGTCTGTCCATGTTTATTTCCTACATGAGCCTGCAAAAGTTTCAAATCCATGGCTGCCAGTTCTCCTATGGTCCGAATCCCCAGCAGTTCTAATTTTTTCTGGGTTGCTTTTCCCACTAAAAATAAATCCCGTACAGGAAGCGGCCACATTTTTTTGGGTATTTCTTCTGGAAACAATGTATGTACTTTATCTGGTTTTTCAAAATCTGACGCCATTTTTGCAAGCAGTTTATTGGAGGCCACACCAATATTCACAGTAAAACCCAGTTTATCACGAATTCGATTTTTTAACTGGCAGGCAGCCTGTACTGGGCTGTCATAATGATGTATGGTTTCTGTCATGTCAAGAAACACTTCATCAATACTGTATTGTTCCAGCATCGGCGAAAAATCCAATGCTTCTTTGATAAACTTTTGGGAATACATACTGTACAATGCATAGCGTGATGGACATACCTTTACATCCGGACATTTTGTCACTGCTTCCCGCACTGTTTCTGCAGTTTTAATACCGTATTTTTTCGCAGGCAGCGAAGCCGCAAGTACAATTCCATGCCGCCTGCTTTCATCTCCTCCGATGATAGATGGTATTTCTCTTAAATCCTCCGTTTCTCCTAATTCACGAAGCCGGTAAACTGCCTCCCAGCTTAAAAAAGCAGAGTTCACATCAATATGAAAAACTACACGATTGTTCCTTTCCATCTTTTATATACTCCTGCCTAAAGCATCTCCCTGACGAATTTTCGTTTCACATAACTGCTGGGTACGATCCAGCAGTTCCTGCCGGATTTCTACTTTATCTTTTTGCAGCAAAAGAACAATCGTAGAACCGCCAAACTCAAAATATCCCTTCTCTTCTCCACGTTTCATTGGTCCATAGCCGTGATGATTTACAATCCTCCCTACCATTAATGCTCCAACTTCCATCTGAATCATATCGCCAAAATGCTTCGTTTTCATCATAGAAAATTCTCTTGCATTTTCCTTATAAATCGGTACATAGTCATTTGCCACAGGGTTTACCGTATGGTACACTCCCGGAATAAAATAATTTTCACTTTTGATTCCGTCATCCACATAACAATACCGGTGGTAATCATCTACAGTCAAACGCAGAATTACAGCATACCCTCCTTGAAAATGTGCAGCAATCTTTCGATTTCTCAACAAAGATTCTACCGTATATTCTGTATCTTTCACAACAAAAGACGTATTTTCTTTGATTGGATACACACTGGCTTTACAATCACAGGGACTAAATAAAATATTTTCATCTTCCGGCAGAGGACGCATCCCTTTTTTTATTTTCCGCGTAAAAAAATCATTATATGAACAATATTTTTTGGATTCGTACTGGTTCATATCAATTTTATTTTTTTTAATGAAGCTTTGAATCATACATTTAGAAAAAGGAGAACTTAAAAAAGCTCCCCCTAATTTTGATACCCATGGTCTGGTTAATATTTTCAAATGGAATCTTCCAGTAAATGTAGAATATAAAAGCTTCAGAAAACAATCTTGAGCATTTTCTTCTTCATAGATATGCCCGTCTCTATCTGCATACTTCATTTTTCTCTCCTACAAACAAAACATTTTAATTGCAACAACAGCCCCTATAATAACAAATGCAAACATGCATTTCTTTCCTGGTTTAAAAACTTTAAAATCAATCACAAATAACAGTGAAATGATAAAAATAGCAGCAACATATATGTACGGAAATTCTTCTGGGAAAAATCTTCTTAACTGATAAACAAGCGGTAAAATCAAAGCTACGGATGTGACCGGCAGTCCTTGATAATTCTTCCGCCGCTCGCTGGTCTCGCTTTGTCTTAATTCCTCTGTCACATTAAAATATGCCAAGCGGATTACGGCACCTAAAATATACATCATATATGCAATCTTTGCATACCATACATCCATTCCTAAAGCATATCCCATAACTACCGGAAATACTCCAAAACAGACTAAATCACACAGTGAATCAATCTCTATTCCAAATTTCTTAGCATTATCACTTCTTTTGATCATCTTTGCAACGGTTCCATCATACATATCTGTAAGACCGGAAAGCATTAAACAAAGCATCGCTATTTTAAAATTCCCATCAAAAGCTGCTGACATACCAAACACAGCACTGACAACCCCTAAATACGTCAATATTACTGATACATTATAAAATCCTATCATAAAAACCCTCTATTCTTTACGTTTTATCGTAATATGTGCTACGCAAGTCATAACCGCACTTATCAGAACCAGTGCGTAGTAGCTGATTCCACGGCTTAATAACATCGCCGGATATAACAATCCGCCTGTAAATATCTTCTGGAAAATTTTCAAAAACAGACCTTCACTAATACCCATTCCTCCTGGCAGCGGAAGCATATCCACAGAAATGGAAATAACACACTGCAGAGCCACCACATCGATAAATCCAAGTTCAGATAATCCAAAAGCACGGTATACCAAATATGTAATGGAAAAATGAATCATCCTTTGCAAAAGCGTCACAAGAAACATCCGGAATATTAAGATACGATGTTCTTGAATAATCGCAGCTGCCTTATGATATTCTACCATTGATTCCTGTAGTTTTTCAATCCGTTCTTTCTTTTTACGCAGAATACGAAATCTTTCCAAAAAATGCATCAAACCCAAAACCAATTTGGAAGCCAGCGTAGGATCAAACACCAAAATCAACATAAATGTTACACAGAAAATATTGAGAGCCATCCCAAGATAAAAGAAAAATGCAACATTCCAAATATAATCTGTAATCAGCGAATGCCGGAAGAAAAAAATCAACGCACCTAAAAATACCAGTACAAATTTATATAAAATCGTAATAATCATCAAAATGACCGTTCCCACTGATACATCCACCCGATCCCGATTCATATAATAAAGCTGTGCCGGCTGCCCGCCTGTTGCTGACGGTGTAATACAGCTGAAGAAAAATCCCACAAAAGAATATTTTACACAGTTTCTTTTCGGTACATGGTCATAACGCAGAACTCTCAGCATCCTGTAAATAATGTAAGATTCACAACAAACAAATACAATAATAAAAACAAATCCTGCAATGTAATAAACCGGTGATACAGAGTGCATAACTCTGAGCAATTCCGGCAGTTCCTTCCCCCTTAATACGGCATATGCTGTCAATCCAAATAAAGCAAGAAAAAATACAGCATTACCGATTATGCTCTTCTTATTCTTCATCCTACCTACCCTTTGATTTCTGTTAATCCTTTGAAACCATCCTCACATTTTTCCAGTCCAAAGAATTGATTCACCTTCGTAAAAACCTTCCATAGTCTCTGATACCAATCTGTTTTCTGTCCAATTCTATAACAAAGTTCCCCAAGCACAATGCCGCCGCATACATCAATGATATAATGCTGTTTCGTCACCTGTGTGGAAACACAAACAAGAATTGCAAAAATCATAGAAAAAGCCCGATACCATTTTGGGATCTGCTTCTGCCCGCGAATACCAATATAGCAAAACCAGCTTACCAGACAATGAATCGATGGAAACAGATTGGCAGACTGATCAACTGTATATACAAGTCTCAATACTTGATTCCAAAATCCTGTTCCCGTAATCTCAGGCCTTACAAGAGTTGTCGGAAGAAATACAAAGAACAATCCACATATCATTCTTGAGAGAAAATCGCCCACGAGAAAACGGTACATATGTTCCTTCCCGATTCTGCCAATCAAAATATAATTCGCAGCCCAAAATACATAACAAATCAAGTAAATACTTGTAAACTCTGGTATCAAAGGAACCATTCTGTCAAAAGATGTTGTAAAATCATGATGATAGAACTCTTTACAAAGCATCATCGTTCCACTGTAAATCAGCATATTCCATGCAAAGGATGCGATTAATGGAATCAAAGCATACTTTGGAACAATTCCAAAAATATCATCTCGTCTTTCTTTCATTATCTGCTCCTTTTTACTTCTATATATAAACAAGAATCATGTCATTACATAACATGATTCTTGTAATATTATAGCTTTATTGCACTTAAAAGTAAAGGAAACCCCATATATTTAATATTTTTGTAAGATTCTCGTAACTTACTTTTTACGCTTTTTTCTATGGAACAATCCATAAATACAAGGAACAACAACCAAAGTCAGCAAGGTTCCATAAATCAATCCTCCGATTGTTACAATTGCCATTGGCTGCATCATTTCTGCTCCCTGTCCAAATCCCACAGCCATTGTAGAAAGTCCCAAAATGGTTGTAAGAGCCGTCATTAAAATCGGGCGGACACGCATTGTTCCGGCAGTAATCATTGCCTCTTTTAGTTCATATCCCTGTTCCATTAATTGATTGATCGTATCCACTAACACGATACCATTGTTTACAATAATTCCAGAAAGCATAACAAAACCAATCATGGCAATCGCACTCAAATCCTTACCTGCAATCAGCAGTCCTAAAAATCCTCCGGTAAATGCCATTGGAATCGTAAATAGAATAATAAACGGTGATTTTAAAGACTGGAACTGTGCTACCATAATCAAATACATAAAGGCAATTGCCAAAAGCAGCATCAATCCGATCTGCTGTGTAGTTTCTGCCATAGATTCCATTTCACCTGTCATAGAATAAGAGTAACCTTTTGGAATATGATATTTTCCAAGTTTCTTCTCTACTTCCTGACTAACTTTCCCTATATTATATCCATCTTTCAGCTCTGCACTTACCGTCAAAGTTCTTTCCTGTTGATTTCGGCTAATGGAAGATAAGCTGTCGCTGTTTTTAAAATCTGCAATTTTATTTAATGCAACTTTCTTACTTGTACCGCCGGATGTGCCATTTAATTTTATTTTCTTTAAATCACTTCTTGTTAAGGTATCATTTCCGCCGTTTCCTACTTTTACAGCCAGTTCCTTATCATTTACATCAATGGTTGTTGCCTGAGACGCTTCGCTTAGCTGCTGGCTTAACTGCTGATAAACCGTTGCTACTGTCAAGCCGTATTTTGCTGCCTTTCTTTTATCCACTGTAATATGAATATCCGGTGTTGTCTCCTCTGTGCCGTCTTCTACATTTTGAACACCATCTACACTTTTCACAATATCCGCAACTTCTCCAGATACTTTTCGCAGCTTGTTCAAATCGCTTCCTTTGATTTCCACAGAAACTCCGCTTCCTCCCAAAGCACTCATATCCATACTGGATTCCTGCACTTCAATTTCACAGTCAAATTTCTTCGTTTTTTGCAAAATTTCTCTTTTAATCTGCTTATTGGTTTTTTTCTTATCTTCCTTCAATAAAATGTACATACTGGATTGATCTGTATTCGAACCACCCATAGATGCCATCATACCGGAGGAACCTGTAGACATCATTGCTGCCACACTTTCTACATCATCAATATCTTTTACTTTCTTTAATACTGTATCTGACATTGCTTTGGTATCTTCCATAGAAGAACCTTTTGGCATCTGAATACTTAAAGTCATCTGAGTACTGTCCATACTTGGCATCAATGAACTTCCAATCGTTGTTGCTCCAAAAATACTTCCGCCAAATAAAACAAGTGTTAAAATTACAACCAAAAGTTTTTTATTCAGTACTTTATCCATAAATGCCTGATATGCGATTTGCAGTCTGCCAATCATTTTACTTTCTTTGGCTGTTACTTTATGTAAAACACCTGCTGACATCATCGGTACAAAAGTAACTGCCACAATCAAACTGGCTGCCAAAGAATAACCGATTGTCAATCCCATATCTGTAAACAATTCTTTTGTAATACCCGTAGTGAAAATAATCGGTACGAATACAGAAATTGTTGTTAAGGTAGACGAAGTAATAGCTCCTGCCACTCCTTTGGCACCTTCAATGGCTGCTTCTTTTACCGGTACGCCTTCTTTCCGCAGACGGTAAATATTCTCAATAACCACAATCGAGTTATCCACCAGCATTCCAACGCCCAGTGCTAATCCCGACAGAGAAATAACATTTAATGTAATTCCGCTAAAATACATCAATACTACTGCAAAAATAACACTTAACGGAATAGAACATGCAATCACAATGGTTGGTTTTATATCTCTTAAAAATAATAACAAAATAATAACTGCTAATACTGCTCCCATTAAAAGGTTTTCAATAACAGAACCAGTCACCAGATCAATATATACCCCTTGATCCATGATGTTAATATATTCAAAACCTTTATGATCTTTTTTCAAATCTGTTAATTTATTTGCGATTCGGTCAGCAACATCTGCTGTAGAATAATTGTTCTGTTTCTGAACTGTCATAATAACACCATTATTACCATTCACACGGCAGTATATATCATCTTGATTATTAACTACTGCTACATCTGCCACATCACTTAATGTAACCGGAGGAATTCCCTGGATTCCAAGATCCATCAGTTCTAAGTCTTCTAAATCTTCCTGACTTTCCGCTTTATCTCCCACACGTACCAAATACTGTACATTGTCTTCGGTGATATATCCAGCCGGCATTTCAAAATTCTGTGCTGTTAATAATGCTTTCACATTATCTACCGTCAGCTTATCTTTTATATTGGCCGCGGCTTTTGCCTGCTCTTTACCGGAATCTAACTGCTGCTGTCCAATACTTAACTGTGTTTCTCCCTGAGCAATGCCGATTTCCGCGGAGGTCATCTGCTGTGTTGCTGCACTTGATTGGATAGAAAACTTTGTAAGATTTGCACTAACTGTTTTCTTTCCCTTTTGAATCTGTTTCAAAGCCTTCTGAAGAGATGCAATATTTTGATCAATTGTTTTGATGGACTGCTCCAGCGTTGTTTTCTGCTTTTTCAATTCATTGATCTGTGCTGCCAATGCTGCTTTCGTCATATCGTCCTGTGTTGCATTCAATTGTACTTCCATCTTGCTAATCTGCTGATTTAACTGTGCCAAAGTTGTCTGCAGCGTTACTTTTTGTGTCTGCAGATTTGTCAAAGCACTGGTAACCTGCACTTCTTTTTGTGCCAAGGAAATCTGTCCATCAGATAATGCAGTCTGTGCTTTTGCAAGCTGCTCATTTGCTTTAGAACGCTGCAGATTTAATGTATTTTTCCCTGCTTCTAATTTTCCTTTCGCCTGATCGATTTTATTTTGTGCTTCGTTAAATTGTCCATCTAAAGCTTTTTGAATTTTTTTATTTAACTCATCAATCTTATCTTCATTAATAATGACATTAATATTTTCTTCCACCAATCCTGTTGTACTGACAGAAGCCACGCCTTCGACTGCTTCCACCGCCGGAGAAATCTTTTTATCAATTAATTCTGAAAGTTCTGCTGTATCCATCTTGTCTGAATCCATAGCTGTTACCATAACAGGCATCATATCAGGATTCAGCTTCATAATCGTAGGGTTGCCGACTTCATCCGGCCAATAACCCTTTATCATATCTAACTTTTCCCGCATATCCAAAGATACTGCATTCATATCTGTATCTCCTTCAAATTCTAAAACTACCAATGACATATTTTCACTGGAAATAGAATTTACTTCTTTAATATTAGATATGGTTGCCATCGATTGTTCTACCGGCTTTGTAACTGCTGTTTCTACCTGCTCCGGTGAGGCTCCTTGATACGTTGTCATAACAATGGCATATGGAAGTTCCATACTTGGCAGAAGATCTGTCGACATTTTGGTAAAAGAAACAATTCCTAAAATAATCACCAAAACCACTGCAACAATTACCGTATATGGCTTTCTCACACTAAATTTTGAAATCATATTATAACACCTTTCTAGTCTTCCTAATTTTAAGATACCACAACTATATCTCACAAAAAAATAGAAGTCAAATATTTTCAACCAATTGAATAATCTTCTCTGTTTTCACGTACAATAAAAGAAAAAAGAAGGAGATATGAATTATGAATGAAACTTACCCTTTTTCCTTAGAACCGCTCCCATATGAGTATCATGCATTGGAGCCAGTCATCAGCGCAGAAACTTTAAAATTCCACCATGACAAGCATCTTGCCACTTATGTAGAAAAACTCAATAAGGCACTGGAGCCTCACAAAGAGCTTCATAACATGACTTTGGAACAATTGCTTACAGAACCATTGACGGTTCCAGAAACTGTAAAAACAGAAATTAAAAATAATGGAGGCGGTGTTTACAATCATCAAATTTACTTTGCCAGTATGAAACCTTCCAGTGATTTTATTCCCCCAGAAGGTCAGCTAATGACAATGATTGAAACCGCTTTTGGTTCCTTTGATACTTTTGTAAAACAATTAACTGATACCGCATTATCCGTATTCGGTTCCGGCTACGGCTGGCTGGTAAATCATGATGGTATGCTGGAAATCATTGGTATGCCGAATCAGGATGTCCCTTTGACAGCTTCCATGTACCCTCTGCTTCCCGTAGATGTATGGGAACATGCATATTATCTGCAATATCAGAACCGCCGCATGGATTATGTTAATAACTGGTTTTCAATTATTAACTGGGATTATGTAGAACAACGTCTGAATAAGGCTAAATAAATATTTCATTAAACTGCAAAAGAAGCTCCATGCAAATGGAACTTCTTTTTGTATTCTTATCTATTCTACACTATAGTTTGGTGCCTCTTTTGTAATATGAATGTCATGTGGATGACTTTCTTTTAAGGATGCAGCACTGATTTTTACAAACTCTCCTGTCTCCTGTAATGTTTTCACATCTTTCGCTCCACAATATCCCATTCCAGAACGTAAACCGCCTAATAACTGGAAGATCGTATCTTCTACAGTTCCTTTATAAGCTACACGTCCTTCAACTCCTTCTGGAACTAATTTCTTCGCATTTGTCTGGAAATAACGATCTTTACTTCCATTTTCCATAGCTGCCAAAGATCCCATTCCACGATAAACTTTATATTTTCTTCCTTGATATAATTCAAAATCTCCAGGACTTTCATCACAGCCGGCAAGCATACTTCCAAGCATACATACATCTGCACCTGCTGCAATTGCTTTTGTGATTTCTCCAGAATATTTGATACCGCCGTCAGCAATAATCGGAATTCCTGCTTTCTTAGCCTCTTCATAAGCATTCATAATCGCAGTTACCTGAGGTACGCCAATTCCTGCAACGACACGTGTTGTACAAATAGAACCTGGACCAATCCCAATCTTCACACAGTCAGCTCCTGCTTCAATTAAAGCCTTCGCTCCTGCTCCTGTTGCTACATTTCCTGCAATCACCTGAAGATCCGGGAATTTTTCTTTTACCATTTTTACAACTCTTAATACATTTGCTGAATGTCCATGTGCTGAATCCACAACTACAACATCGACATGTACATCTACCAATGCCTGAACACGGTCAAGAACATCTGCTGTAATTCCTACACCTGCTCCACATAATAATCTTCCTTGATCGTCTTTTGCTGCATTCGGATATTTAATCTGTTTTTCGATATCTTTAATTGTAATTAATCCTTTTAAGTTGAAATCATCATCAACAATTGGAAGTTTTTCTTTTCTTGCTTTTCCAAGAATCTGTTTTGCTTCTTCTAAAGTAATTCCTTCTTTTGCCGTTACTAATCCTTCAGAAGTCATAGATTCTTTAATTTTTTTTGTAAAATCTGTTTCAAATTTTAAATCACGGTTTGTAATAATTCCAACCAGTTTTGTACCTTCTGTAATCGGCACACCGGAAATACGGAATTTCGCCATCAAATCATCTGCATCCTGAATGGTATGTTCTGGTGATAATGAAAATGGATCTGTAATAACTCCATTCTCAGAACGTTTTACTTTATCAACTTCTTCCGCCTGCTGTTCAATACTCATATTTTTATGAATAATACCGATTCCACCCTGTCTTGCCATAGCAATCGCCATACGATGTTCTGTCACTGTATCCATGCTGGCACTCATCAACGGAATATTTAACTGAATCTTGTTTGTCAGACGTGTACGTGTATCTACGTCATTCGCAATTACTTCTGAATATGCAGGAACTAAAAGTACATCATCAAATGTAATTCCTTCACCAATTAACTTACCCATGTTTTTCCTCACTTTCTTGTATATTATCTTGAATTATATAGTAAAATATGTTAACAAATGTTTTTTTGAATGTCAATATAAAGTTCATTATATTTTCAAAAAAGGAATTACTGCATCACAGTAACCCCTTTTTTTATAATTACGATACCCTCGTATCTCTTCTAATCTTCTACGATTGCAATTTTACTTCCAACAATCAATTTCGGCATTGGTTTTGCTTCTACACAAATGCTTCCCGGAAGTCCTGCTTCTTTTGCACCACTGAATACAACAGTCAAATGCCCCAGAGTTTCCAGATTTGACTGGGCAATATCTCCAACTGCAGTGATTAAAAATTCACTCTTATCTATCACCAGTTTATCACCTTGTTTTATCGTTCCATCCACTTTTTTTACATCAATAAAATGACAGAAATCTTTTAGTGTATCTGGTACATTTTCTCCAAAAAGTACAAACATCCCTTCTTCAAAAAATGCCTCTACCTGATCGCCTAATTCAATGATTTCAGTCTGAAATATTGCTTTACTCATGTAGAATCCTCCTTTTCTTTGCCTTCTATTTTCCTTGTAATTGTTTATCAATTGCTGCTGCCGCTTTCTTTCCTGCTCCCATAGCAAGAATAACCGTTGCTGCTCCTGTTACGGTATCTCCTCCGGCATATACGCCGTCTTTGCTTGTCTTCATTGTATCTTCATCTACAATGATTCCTCCCCATCTCTGGACATCCAGACCAGGGGTTGTCTGACGGATCAATGGGTTTGGACTCTGTCCGATTGCAATAATGACAGTATCTACATCCAAATCATAGTTGGAACCTTCAATTGGTTTAGGAGAACGTCTTCCGGATGCGTCCGGTTCTCCCAGTTCCTGTTTGATGATCTCCATTTTATTTACCCATCCGTTTTCATCTGCTTTGATTGCTGCAGGGTTGTTTAAGAATTTAAAAATAATTCCTTCTTCTTTTGCATGATGAAGTTCTTCCAGACGTGCCGGTGCTTCTTCTTCACTTCGGCGGTATACAATATAAACTTCTTCTGCCCCTAGACGTTTTGCCGTTCTTGCAGCATCCATTGCCACGTTACCGGCACCTACAACTGCTACTTTCTTTCCAACCTTTACAGGAGTCGGGCAATCCGGGAATTTGTAGCCTTTCATTAAGTTAACACGTGTCAGGAATTCATTGGCAGAATATACTCCCAAATGATTTTCCCCAGGAATATTTAAGAATCTCGGCAGTCCTGCTCCGCTTCCTACGAAAACTGCTTCATATCCGTCTTCCATTAATTCATCAATGGTAACAGAACGTCCTACGATAACATTTGTCTTAATATCTACACCTAATTTTTCAACAGTTTCGATTTCCTTAGCAACCAAATCTTTTGGCAGACGGAATTCTGGAATACCATAGCTTAATACTCCGCCGGCTTTATGAAGTGCTTCAAATACAGTGACTTCATAACCTTTCTTGATTAATTCTCCTGCACATGTAATACCAGCAGGACCGCAGCCTACAACAGCGACCTTCTTTCCATTTTTTTCAATTTTCACTTCAACAGGTTTTGCATTTTCCATATGCCAGTCTGCAACAAAACGTTCCATACGTCCGATACCGACAGGTTCTCCTTTGATACCGCGGACACATTTTCCTTCACACTGGTTTTCCTGAGGACAGACACGCCCGCAGATGGCAGGGAGTGCATTTTCACTGGTAATTACTTCATATGCTCCCTCAAAATCTCCTGCTGCAACTTTTTCAATGAATGCAGGAATTGGTACATTGACCGGACATCCATTCACGCAAGGTTTATTTTTACAATTCAAGCAGCGGGTTGCTTCTTCCATAGCCATTTCTGCTGTATAGCCAAGTGCAACTTCCTCAAAATTCTTATTTCGTACATTTGGATCCTGTTCCGGCATCGCTGTTTTTTTAAGGCTCATATTTGCCATGGTTTACATCCCCCTTCCAATCTTACACTGATGTTCTTCTTCTCTGAACATTCCCTGACGCTGCATACATTCATCAAAGTCTACTTTAAATCCATCAAAATCCGGTCCGTCTACACATGCAAATTTCGTCTCTCCGCCAACAGTAACACGGCATCCACCGCACATACCGGTTCCATCAATCATAATTGGATTTAAGGATACAGCTGTCGGAATATCGTATTCTTTCGTAATTTTTACAACGTTCTTCATCATGATCAATGGTCCGATTGCAATGACTTCGTCATATTTTACTCCGGCCTTAATCTGGTCTTCTAATACATTGGTAACAAATCCTTTCGTTCCAAGGCTTCCATCATCGGTTGCAATATATACATTGTCACAGAACTCTTCAAATAATTCTTTCAAAATAACAAATTCTGCACTTTTACCGCCGATGATCACGTCCACAGGGACTCCCATCTGAGACAGTTTGCGCAGCTGTGGATATAAAGGTGCTGCTCCAACACCTCCCGCAACTCCTAATACACGATCACATTTATGTAAAGGAGACGGCTGTCCTAAAGGACCTACGAAATCCTGTACATAATCACCTTCTTCTTTTTTGCTTAACAATTCTGTAGAATATCCCACAACCTGATAAATAATAGTTACGGTCTCATTTTCACGGTCATAATCAGCAATGGTCAATGGAATTCTTTCTCCATCTTCATCCACTCGAATGATGATAAATTGTCCAGGTTCGCATTTTCTTGCTACGTAAGGAGCCTGGATCTCCATCAACTCAACAAGATTATTGAGTTTTGTCTTTTTTACGATTTTATACACCACTTACACCTCTTTCTAAAATATATCTTTCTACATTATACATGTTAAAAGTTCAATAGGAAAGCATTTTTTGTTTTTTTATGGATGGATCATAATTTCATAGTAATCTGCTGCTGTTCTCCCAGAATCATCTTTCAATTTTTCATCTGCACCTGCGTCTTTTAACAATTTTATGATTTTATCCGAAGGACGATATGCCATTTTCTCTTTCTGCCACTCTCTTATATCTTTTTCCTGTTCTTTGTCGAAATATCCACTGGCTGCCATTAATGGAGTGGCATTTTGAAAATTAGGTTCTCTTCGATTTACATTTTCTCCTAAATCAAGCAGCATCTTTAGACATTTATACTGTTCCTCTTCTGTTCTTAGTTCATCATCTTCTCGTGTTATCTGATACGCAGCAACAATAAATAAACTCCCTCCATCCTTTTTTATAGACTTTAAAGAACGTTCTGCTCCCGCATCCAATAATATTTTTAAATTTTTTTCATCGTACCAATCTTCTGTAATTAATTGGTCTAAAATCGTATACCCACTGTCATCTGCTGCATTTATATGAATCCCTGCTTCTTGAACTAATTTTTCTAATTGTTTATAATTAGTTCCATACTTACATTCATCTTGAAACTTGGCATGTATCGGATATTTTTTCCGATAAACTGCTTCTTCTTTTTCGTCTTTCTTCTCTTCCTGGATACTTTTATATACCGACCATCCCGTCAAACTCCCAAATCCAATTGGAACGATCAGACATAAAATCCCCATTCCAATCAGAAATTTAAATATTACTTTTTTCCAGATTGCTGTTCCAATAATTCCAAAAACCAATAATATCAATCCCATAAATCCACATATTCCTGCAAATATAATTGTTCCAAAAATCCCTGCCGCCATTCTGATACCTCCATAAAATGATTATACGGCAGCAAAAAAGAATCTTCCAGTTGTAAATTCAACCAAAAGATTCTTTTTCATTTACTAAAATAACATTTTCATTTTTAGAAACATTCCTTATAAATAGATATAATATCTTCTTTTGTCAGTGGAACGATATAATCATCCAGCCCGTCACCCAATGCTTTTTCTGCCATAACTTCAAAGTTATCCTGATTTTCAATTCCGATGGAACGCAAAGTATCTGTAAGTCCCATCGCATCAAAAACTCCTTTGGTTTTTGTGATTGCCTGCTGTGCAATTTCCATTTTATCCAATGTCTGGTCAATTCCAAACACATTGATTCCATAATTTACAAAAATATCTACCGTTTCATCATTTAAAATATGTTTCATCCACACTGGAATCAAAATTGCCAGGCCGTGTCCATGGGTTACATCATAATAGGCACTTAACTGATGTTCCATAGCATGAATCGGCCACGCTGCAGATTTTCCGCAAGAAATCATTCCATTGATTGCCCAGCTGGATGTCCACATAAGATTGGCTCTTGCATCATAATTTTCTGGTTCCTCGCAGGCAATCGGACCATAATGGACGCAGGTTTTTAACAGTGCTTCCATGATACGGTCCTGCATAAATGTTCCCGTAATCCCACAGAAATACACTTCAAAAATATGTGCCATAATATCTGCTGTACCTGCTGCCGTCTGATATCTTGGCACAGAATATGTATATTCCGGGTCTAAAATGGAATATTTCGGATATACCAAAGAACTGCCGATTCCTATTTTATCTTTCGTTTCCTCATTGGAAATCACTGCAAACAAATCCATTTCTGAACCAGTTGCTGCAAGTGTCAGTACAGAAATTAATGGTAAAGTCTCCTTCGCCTGACTAAAATCACAGACCAAATCCCAAGGCTCTCCATCATAATAATAAGCTGCTGCAATCACTTTCGCACAGTCAATGGTGCTGCCTCCTCCAATTGGAAGAATTACCTGTACGTCATGTTCCTTGCACAGATCCACGCCTTTTTTTACCGTTGTAACTCTTGGATTCGGTTCGACTCCAGATAACTCTACATGTGAAATTCCATTTTCATCGAAAAGGTTCACAACCGTGTCATACAGCCCCGTTCTCTTAATGCTTCCGCCGCCATATACAATCAAAACTTTTGTGCCAAACTCTTTTACAAACTCTGGAAGTTTTTGAATCTCACCTTTTCCAAAGGCAACTTTTGTAGGTATATCATAATAAAAATTCTGCATAGGTCCTCCTTCAACATTGCATTTTTAACTTTACTTATTTTTATTATAAAGTCTTTCAAATAATGCTGCAAAATCTTCTTCTGTAAATATGACCGGATTATCAAAAGTTTCCTCTGCATTGGCTGCTGTATGAGCAAGACGTTTGAAATCTTTCGGATCCACCACATCCAATTCACAAAATCTAGGAATATTTAATCTTCCTGCCAATTTTTCCATATAATCAACACCTGCATAGGCTGCTTCTTCTGCAGATAATCCTTTGATATCTACTCCAAGAAATTTTGCCACATCCGCATATTTTTCCGGTGCTCCCGGCACACTTAAACGACTGACCTCTGCCAGCATCATAGCATTGGCTGTTCCATGAGGAATATCATAATATCCGCCTAATGCTTCGGAAATAGAATGAACCGATGCCACGTCGGAATTTCCAAAAGCTGCACCGGCCATACAGCTTGCTGCCATCATATTCACATAAGCTTCTTCACTGTTTTCTTCCACTGCCTTTGTAAGACTTTTCCCAATCAGCCGAATCGCAGTTTCTGCCAATGCGTCTGTAAATGGATTAGCAGCTTTACATACATAGGCTTCCACTGCATGGGTTAATGCATCCATTCCTGTAGATGCCAGAAGTTTTTTCGGCAGATTGATTAATACATCTGGATCTAAAATGGCAACTTTGGCACTAACCTCATCTCCCCAGATACAATCTTTTTCCATCGTTGTTGTATTATTTACAATGGATTCGTGCGTGACTTCACTTCCAGTTCCACAAGTTGTTGGGATACAAATCAAAGGCGTAATGGGATGCTTTAGATTTCCTTCCCGCCAGTCTTCACATTTCCCGCCATTTTCTAAAATTGCACCCATTGCTTTTGCAGTATCAATGGCAGAACCGCCGCCAACAGCTACCATAGAATCAATTCCTTGTTCTTTTGCAAATACTGCACCTCTTTCAATATCTACATCTCTTGGATTTGGCACGATGTCAGACCATAAAACATAGTCCATTTCTTTTTCTTTGAATCCTTCAAAAATGGGATCCAGTAAACCTGTGCTAAGCATTGGTTTGTCTGTTACAATCAATGTTTTTGCCCCTAATTTTTCTGCTTCTTCTGCTGCTCTCTTGACAGCGCCCCGCTCAAATATAATTTTGGTCGGCATGTAAAAATCAAACGGTTCCATCATTGGTTTCCTCCTTTACAATACAAATCCTGCAGCTAAGAACATTACTCCGGAAATCAGAGCCGAAATAATAAAATACGGCTGACATGCAATATACTGCTCGTAAATTTTTACTCCGCAGGAACGTGCTGACACAACTCCAAGGTCAGATACGACACATGCATTTGCTCCAAACAAACTTGCAGAAATTAAAGCTCCCAAACATAATGGAACATTTGCTCCTACGTTCGTCAGTACCACCATAAATACTGGAATGGCAATCTGAAATAAAGTATAATTCAAACTAAACAAATATTCTTCACAACAGAAGAATACAAAAATCAAAAATGGTATCAAACTTGGTATTGGAATTGCATTGCAGACACCCTCTACAAAAGTTTCCATTCCCATGGCATACATTGCTTCCTGCATCGCATATCCAACCATCAAAATCATAACCATATCCATCATATCTAAAAATCCATCCACGATGCATTGAACATAATCACTGACGGTCATTAATCCTTGCAGTACATATAATACACCAGTAAAAATAGCTGCAATTCCAAATGCCAGATAACAATTCAAATCTGTTGCAATCAAAGACACAACTATGACGATAATTGGCAAAATCAAATTCAGCACACTTACATTTTTTATTCTCGGATTCTTTTCATCAAAATCGTCATCATCATCTTCTTCCTCACCGTCTCCGATGGCTCCCATTTGAATTCCTTCTTCCTCCATCATCTGGTATGCTTTTTTCATCGGTCCGATTTTCGGAAAAATACCAACAGCAAATAGCATCGCTATAACACAAGCAACAATACAATAAAACATAAATGGAATCGTCTGCATAAAAATATGTGCTGCTTCTGCACGGCTTGACACATTTTTAGCATCTGCAATCTGGTAAATCACAAAATAACCCCATGCACCAAACGGCAGCATTTCCGATATATTAATGCTTAAAGTTCTAACTACATAGGCTAATGCCAGCTTCGGTTTTTTTATAGCATCCATCAATGGCGAAAAAGATGCACCGGCTGTCAGTGCAGATACATAATCATCAATGGATGTTGCTCCTGCATATACTCCGGAAGCAGCCAAAATCATTTTTTCATTCCGGCCAAATTTTTCAATAATAAAGTCAGCAAATGCTTTGGTCGCTCCTCCCCTCTTCATGGCAATGATAATTCCGCCGCATAAGAAAAATGACATGTACATTTGAATATTTTCTTCGTCCTGACTAACGACCATAACCGCATCAAAAAATGCTCCAATACAGTTTGTTTTATACCACAATACAAAAGATGAAAAAGTTCCCAAAAACAAACTGCTCATTACATCCTTTGTTGTCAGTGCATATACAAACAGGCCAACAATCGGCGTCAAAATTAAAATACTTCCTTCAATCATACTTTTTGGCAGAAAGAAAAATATGATATTAAGTCCTAAAAAAAATATCCATAACTTTACCATCTTTGGTTCTATCTGTTTTGGATTCATATAATGTATGATGCGTTTTAAAATATTTTTACTGTTCTCCATATTCTTTTATCCTCCTTTTTCGTTGTTTCATCATATTCAAAAAAGCGCAATATTTCATTAAAATACTGCGCCGTTTCTGTATTTTACCGATCTGCTTTAAAACGATTATATCTTAATGCGCTAATGTCAACAACTGTTTCTTCTCCAACCACCATCTGAGATAACATCAATCCTACGGATGGTGCTGTCCCAAACCCGTGTCCTGTAAATGCACAGGCAAGAATTAAACCTGGTACTTCTTCTACTGGACTGATGACCGGTACTTCGTCAATACACATATCCAGCCATCCTCCCCAGCTTCTTACTATTTTTGCATCTTTCAATGCCGGGATATATCCCATAATTGCACGGCATCCGGCAGACATTGTTAGGGAAGAAGTTCTTGTATCTGTTAGCGGCATATCCGCTGCCTCTTCTAATCCACACTCCGAACCAAAAACAAAAGAACCATGTTTTGCCTGATGTCCGTAAAAGTCAGCATCTGCCGTTCCTAGCATTTGATCAAACATTGGCGGCTGCATTTCTGTTACCAATGCTTCTTCAAAATATCTTGTCATCGGAATATCAATCCCAACAGTTCTTGCAATTTCCCGGCTTTCATAACCTGCTGCAAGAATCATTGTTTCCCCTTCAAAAACAGTTCCATCTGCTGTGATTACTTTTCTTGCTTTCCCTTTAACTTTCTGGATTGCTTTGACTGGTGCATCTTTTACAAAAGAAACCCCTAGTTCCACAGCTCTCTTATAATAAGCTAAAGTTGTCAACATCGGATTGGCATGACCGTCCGTTGGACACCAGCTTGCACCAATAATTTCATCCGATAAATATGGATTGATTTCTTTTACTTCTTTCGCATCAATCATTCGCACATCTACACCTGCATTTCTTGCATTCTGTGCCAAACGATTTAATTTTTCCAAATGTGCTTCAGTTTTTCCCAGACGAAGATTTCCCGCCTGACAATACTCCACATCTACCCCTAATTCTTCAGATAATGTAGGCCACATATGTTTTACCGCATACATTGCATATGGCAGCTCTCTCGGATCACGCCCGGACTGCCGGACACCTCCGCCGTTTCTGCTGGAGCCACCATGCCCAATACTTTTCGCTGCTTCTAGAACAATAACGTCTTTGACTCCACGTTTTGCAAGATAATAAGCTGCGGCACATCCATTAATTCCACCGCCGATAATAATGACATCTGCTGCTTTTTTCATTATTTGTCACCTCCATCTCTTCCAAGAATCTCCATTTCCATTGGACGCATTGGTGCTCTGGACACTGCTGGTTCTAATTCGGCCGGAGATACTTTCAATTCTCTGGCAACGATTCCTTTGACTAATTTGCCACAGGTCTGTCCTTGACAAAGTCCCATTCCACAACGCAGGAAACGCCGGATTTCTTCAATGGTAAACATCCCAGCATGAACTGCCTGTCTGATTTCCCCTTTGGTTACTTCTTCACAGCGGCAAACTAACATATCATCATCTGGCTGTGGTATATATTTTCCAATTTCCTTTAATTTATCATCTACACTAATCATCCTGACATCCTCCTATCTTTGAAAGAATCTGGCTTTGTCTGCCATATCTTTTGGTACTTTGATAGTTAACAGATTTGTATGATCGAATGCTTTTGCACTTTTTACACTTACAACTTCTGCCAAACATACTTCTTTCCCACTTCGATCCAATGCCGTTCCGGTATCTCCTTTTTCTGGTAATGGAAGAAATTCATATGGCATCGTTACACTGGCATATCCCTCTTCATATTCTTCGTCAATCAAGAAAATTGCCTGACCAGAACATGAAGCAACACACATTCCACATCCAATACAATCTTTTTCCACATCTACTACTGGTAAAGATGTAATATTTTCACCGATGGTAATACATCCCTTTGGACATGCATCCTGACATGGATTACATGGAATATTTTGTGTACATTCCATCACCGGATGTACTCCTGCCTTTTTCACAAATCCAGGATATCTTGTAATTTCATCCTCTGCTACATATCCTTTTGCCAGCAGATTGGTTGAAATTTCAATTCCTTCTTCTGTTTCTTTTAAAATTTTACCTCTATTTTCCGGAGCAAACATTCCTTTTCTAAGACTTCCCAAAGCTGATTCTAAAGCACCACACTGCTCCTTTCGTTCCTCTTCTGTTAAATATCCTGCTGCCGCTGCAATAGAAACTCCTGCAATTCTTCCTTCGATCATCGCAGAACTTGCTTCTTCAATACTAGAGACATCTCCTGCAGCAAAAATGCCATCAATGGAAGTCTGACCGAATTCGTCACATTCTGGAATATATCCGCCGGGAGTATCCAGCATTTTACATCCTGCCTGTGCCAGTAATTGTGACATTGGAGACAATCCAACAGCTACACAAATGGTATCAACATCAAAGTGTTTTTCTGTTCCAGGAATAAACTGGAATTTATCATCAACTTCCGCGATAGTAACTCCTGTAACATATTCATCTCCTTCTGCTTCCATAATGGTATGAGATAAATAGAATGGAACCCCGCATCGGGATACTTTAGAGGCATGAACTCCATATCCTCCCACTCTTGGTGCTGCATCCACCAGCGCAGCAACTTCACAACCTGCCTGCAAAAGCTGATAGCTGACAACCAACCCTACATTTCCTGTTCCAAGCATTAACACCCTCTGTCCCGGCATTACATGATGAAGATTCATCATGGTCTGTGCTGCTCCTGCACCAATAACTCCCGGTTTCGTCCATCCTTTGAAGGTTACCATATTTTCACTGGCTCCCGTTGCTGCTAAAATTGCATCTCCTTTAAAATGCTTTACTTCATCACCAATTTTTACAGTGACTTCCTTTTCTGGATAAAGTCCGATGACTGTCGCATTTAAAACAACTTCTACACCATATTCTTCTGCTTCTTTTAACAGGTCATCTCCTATTTTAAATCCACGAATCTTTGCTCGATGTTCCTTGGATCCAAAAAACTTATGTATCTGCTTAAATAACTGTCCGCCCGGTTTCGCATTTTCATCAAAAACGACCGGTTTCATACCACATTTTGCAGCTTCAATCGCAGCAGATAATCCTGCCGGTCCTGCACCTATTACAATTAAATCGTATCTTTTCATTATAGGCCAGCCCCCTTTCCTTCTTCCTTTGCTGTAACTCCATACTGCGTTTGTACTTTCATGCCTTCTTTTAACGGAGTAATACAAGTTCTCACATTTGGCTGTCCATCGACAATCATAACACAGTCTGTACAACGTCCAATAGCACAAAAGATTCCTCTCGGTTCATGTTTTTTCTTTGTATAACGATGAACCATAACTCCTGCAGCTTTTAATGCAGCTGCAATCGGCTCTCCTTCTTTTCCTTCCATTTCTTTTCCGTCAAAGATAAATGTTACGGTATCTTTTTCGGGAGCTTTTCCTAAAATTGGATGTTCTGCAATTCTTCCCATGATTTTCCCTCCTTTATATTTCTCTTAAAATGCCGCTGGCTCATCCCATAGATTCAACAGTATTCCAACACCTTTTTTTCTTGCCTGATGATAACATTCATAGGACCATGCCACGTCCTGAATTGGCATTCCTTCAATGGATACTAAGAAAATTTCATCTTCACTTTCTCTTCCTTTACATTCTCCATTGACAACATCTGCCAAATTTTTCACATCTTCTCTCTGAATCATCTTATCTTTTACCATATATACAAAATCTTCTCCAATGGTTCCTGCATTTTTTCTAGTTCCATCTGGATAGAAGTCATCTCCATCTTCTTCGGCATATTCTTCATACATTCCCCAGTTGTCTACGACTTTGCTGAATTTCTTCTCATCTTCCCATGAAATATTTAATCCATTGGTTGAAACAACAACTGCACCAGGTTTTAACCATTCATATTTTAATTCCGGCCAGTTTGGATATGTTACAGAAGCAGCTTCGCACACAATATCTGCATCTTTGACTGCTTCCTCTACCGTCGCACAGATTTTAATTTTTTCCACCTGTGGAAAATGTTCCTGAATAAATGATTTCATCTTTAATGCTGTTTTAGAATTTGGACTGCTTCCAACCATCTGTACGGTATCAATGGTTGGGAATTTTGCTGTAAACGCTCTCATAGAAGAACGATTGATAACACCCGGTCCAATGATTCCAACCGTTTTCGCATCTTTCTTTGCAAAGTATTTTGCCACTAACCCAGGCATCGCTCCCGTTCTCATAGAACTTAATAAATTTGCTGACATATAACTGATGGGTGCTCCTGTTTCTACATCATTTAGTGTTGCCATTAAAATGGATCTTGGATACCCTTTGGCTCTATTTCTTCCATTAGAACCATACCACTTCTGCCCTGCTACATGAAATCTCCCTCCAAGATATGCCGGCATAGCAATAAATCTTCGGTCTCTGGAATCTTCTAACGGGAAATCATCAATTTCAGATTCCTTTGGAAATTCCAGCATCAATCCATGGGCATTATGATCCGGCCCTCCCATCAAGTAGTCTCCTTTTCCCATTAGTGAAATAACTTCTTCCATGACATCGACACATTTTCCTGCATCTAACACACCTGCTTTTATCATGTCCTGTTCATTTAAGTACAAAAAATCAATACGTGCATCTGACATTGCTGTTTCCCTCCTAATAAAATAAAAAAGGAGTACTGATGTTGTTCTCACAACTTCAGTGCTCCTTTGCCCTGTTTCTTTCGTTATTTGCATTATATAGTCTAGTATTATACTAGAGTCAATAACTTTTTCTTGAATTTTTGTTATAATCATATGATAATATATTCAGTGAAAATAAAACTGAAACAACTACCTGCAAAATCAATAGAAAGAGAATCTTATGGACAGAAGAAATTATTATAAAATCGGGGAACTTTCCAAACTTTACAATATTGGCGTAGACTCCATTCGTTATTACGAGGAAGCCGGTCTTTTAAATCCAAAGCGGGATGCAAATAACAATTACCGTTTATATTCTTTGGATGATATACGAAAACTCACAATGATCCGTGAACTTCTATCTTTAAATTTTTCTCTGGAACAAATCAAAGCGTTTGATGATCACCGTACCATTAAAAATTCCATTGGACTGCTGGAAAAAGAGTTGAATATCATTGATAAATCTATTGAAAAATTAGTTCAAACTAAAAACAGTATCCAAAATCGTCTGTCAAATATTCAAAATGCATTGACAAAAACTGAATTTCTAGATCAAATTCGTATTCTTCATTTATCGAAAAGAAATTGTGTTATGATTAGTGACACAAATCTTCCAGATGATTATGTGGATTATGCAGTTTCACAATACATCAAAAATCACCATCAAGGCATCCATACTATAGGTGCCTGTGATTGTTATACATTGGATGTAGAAAACAGCAACCCAAAATCAAATCTGCTGCGGACAAAAAACGTATTTTTCTATTCTCCAAACCCAATGTATGAAAGCAACTACACTCTCCCTGCCGGCGATTATCTCTCTGTCATTTACTCCGGAAGTTACGATAACACCAAACAATGGGTTAAAAGAATGTTCCTTTATGCCAAGGAACATTCTTTAAAGAGCATATCAGACCCAATAGAATTTGGTTATATTAATGAATACGAAACTGCCGATGAAATGGAAAATATAATTGAAGTTCAAATGCAGATTGAACCACTCTAGCATATTTTCCAATAAAACAATATTCATCTTCCAGATCAACCAAAGAAAAGTCCTTTACCTTGCATATTGAAAAACATTCATCTATTTTCTTTATATCCAACTACATTCACCCCTTATACTATTTTTCCATCAAAAAGGAGCTGACTTTCATCAGCTCCTAAATATCTTTTATCTGCTCTCACCGCTTATCTTTCGCCTTCGATTTGAATTCAGTAAGTTCCTCCCAACGACCTTCACACTAAATTCGAACTGCGTTTACACTTGTTCTCATATAAGTGTTCTAGGTCTACATCATTCCCATTCCTGGAGCTCCGCCTGCTGGCATTGCTGGTTCGTCTTCTTTGATGTTTGCTACTACGGATTCTGTTGTTAACAGTGTAGATGCTACAGATGTTGCGTTCTGTAATGCACTTCTTGTTACTTTGGCCGGATCAATGATTCCTTTGTCAATCATGTTTCCATATTCTTCGTTCAGTGCGTCAAATCCAACTCCAACTTCCTGTTCTTTTACTTTATTTACAATAACTGCTCCTTCTAATCCGCCATTGACTGCGATCTGGAATAATGGCGCTTCTAAAGCTTTTAAAATAATGTTTGCACCTGTTTTTTCATCTCCTTCTAAATCTTTTGTTGCTTCTGCAACTTTCTTAGAAGCATGAATGTAAGCAGATCCTCCACCGAAGATGATTCCTTCTTCTACTGCTGCTTTTGTTGCTGCTAAAGCATCTTCCAAACGAAGTTTGCTTTCTTTCATTTCTGTTTCTGTTGCTGCACCTACGCGGATAACTGCAACTCCTCCGGATAATTTTGCAAGTCTTTCCTGTAATTTTTCTTTGTCAAATTCAGATGTTGTTTCTTCAATCTGCCCTTTGATCTGTCCAATACGTGCCTGGATTGCGTCTTTATCGCCTTCACCATCAACGATAACTGTATTTTCTTTTTCGACTTTGACAGATTTTGCACGTCCTAACTGATCTAATGTTGCTTCTTTTAAGTCCATTCCAACTTCTTCAGAAATAACTGTTCCGCCTGTTAAGATTGCAATATCTTCTAACATTGCTTTTCTTCTATCACCATATCCAGGTGCTTTTACTGCACACACAGAGAATGTTCCACGTAATTTATTTACGATTAATGTTGTCAGAGCTTCCCCTTCAATATCTTCTGCAATAATCAGTAATTTCTTTCCGCTCTGTACAATCTGCTCTAATAGTGGAAGAATATCCTGAATATTAGAAATCTTCTTATCTGTAATTAAGATATATGGATCTTCCAATTCTGCAACCATTTTTTCCATATCTGTTGAGAAATAAGCAGATAAATATCCACGATCAAACTGCATACCTTCTACTAAATCTAATTCTGTTTTCATTGTCTTAGATTCTTCGATTGTAATAACTCCGTCATTGGATACTTTTTCCATAGCATCTGCTACCAATTCTCCAACCGCTTCATCAGATGCTGAAATTGCTGCTACTTTCGCAATCTGATCTCTTCCTGTTACTTTGCTGCTCATTTCAGCAATTGCATCCACTGCTGCTTCTGTTGCTTTTTTCATTCCTTTACGAAGGATGATTGGATTAGCTCCTGCTGCTAAGTTCTTCATTCCTTCATTAATCATTGCCTGTGCCAATACAGTTGCTGTTGTTGTACCATCTCCGGCAACATCGTTTGTCTTTGTAGCAACTTCTTTTACTACCTGTGCACCCATATTTTCAAAAGCATCTTCTAATTCGATTTCCTTTGCAATTGTCACACCATCGTTTGTAATTAATGGTGTTCCAAAAGATTTATCAAGAACTACGTTGCGTCCTTTTGGTCCAATTGTTACTTTTACTGTATCTGCTAACTGATTCACACCAGCTTCCAATGCTTTTCTAGCATCAATTCCATATTTGATTTCCTTTGCCATGATTTAACTACCTCCAAATTAATTATTCTACTACTGCTAAGATGTCATTCTGTTTTACGATAATAAATTCATCATCACCTAATTTTACTTCTGTACCTGCATATTTAGAATAGATAACTTTCTGACCTACAGAAACTTCCATTTTAACTTCTTCTGTTCCAGGTCCCACTGCAACAACTTCTGCTTCCTGTGGTTTTTCCTGAGATGCTGTTGTTAAAACAATACCAGATTTTGTAGTTGTTTCTGCTTCAAGCTGTTTTAAAACAACTCTGTCTCCTAATGGTGTTAATTTCATAATCGTATTACCTCCAAAAAATTTTTAGTAAATTGTCATTTTTTATCTTTTATTGTTAGCACTCACTTTCATTGAGTGCTAACTCTATGTTTCTTAGTATAACACCGAAGAAAAAAAATGCAACCCCCTTTTTTATAAAAAATGTGTAAATTTTTTCACTTATACAAATGTAAAAAACGAGATACTTGTTTTTTACAAGGCATCTCGTTTCAGCTTTCTTGTTATAAAATCCCACATGTGTACTCGGACACATCTGGACTGAGCGTCAGCGAGGGAAGCGTTCCGAGAAACATGTGGATTTCCATACTTTTACTTTTTGAGTTTTTTAACAATCAAAACAAATAATTGCATTCAATGGAATCAGCATAAATTTCTCCTTTTTACAAGGCATCTCATTTCAACTTTC
>JAETON010000043.1 GCA_021771695.1 Lachnospiraceae bacterium
AGCTTTTATGGCACATTGAAAGATGAATTTATCAGACAGCATAAATTTGATACTGATGAGGAATTAAATAGCCAAACGATTGATTATGTATATGGTTACTATAATCATCTGCGTCCTGATTCATCGAATGGGTATCTGACACCATTTGAGAAGAGGATGTCATAACGTTCATTTTTTCAGTGTTAATGTTACAAAAAAGATTGACCAGATCAATCTATTGCGGTCAATGATTCTTGTACGCTTGCCCCTGCTGCCATCCGGGTTTTCTTTTACAACTTTATAGGTGTACATAACGTCAGCTCCTTTCTTATTCACTCATGCACCTGCCACGGTGGTTTTATTCAATAATTTTGGTTACGTCTGTATGAAGGGCTTTCGCTAATCTGCCCGCACACATTGGAGTTACTTCTCTACTGTTTAAAATAACATTCATTCTTGCCCGACTGCATCCGTAGGCTGCTGCCAACCTCTCAACATTCATGAGATTATTCGCTAAATAAATGTCAATTTTTTCTCTACTAAGTCGCATTTTGTTATTCATGTCATCACCTTCTTTCTTAATCATTATTGTGTTTACATCTTGAATATTATCACTATTGTGTTAAAATATCAATAACAAAAGTGTTTGTTTTTTTCTCTCATCATGTTATTATTGTTTTGAGGTGATAAAATGAGTTTTTCAGAAAATCTATATAGAATAAGAAAAGAAAAAAAACTTTCACAAAAGAAACTTGCGGAAATTGCCAATGTGTCACAAGCTTCTATTAATTACTGGGAAAAAGGGCAGCGTACACCATCAATTGACGCCATTGAAAAATTGTCGACTGCTCTTGATGTACGGATAGCGGACCTAATGGGCATATCTGTTACAGATTTAGAAAGTTTTTCAAATCGGTACAACCTGCCAGGGAAAAACAGTGCTGTGTATGATTTCGGTTCTGAAGAATATCAGATTGCAATAGATGTAAATAGCACTTTAGATCAATTGAATTTAGATGGAAAAAGAGAAGTTAGAAAACAAGTAAATCTTATTTCCAAAATACCAGAATATAGAAAAGACACCAAAGAATAGGCTTTCGTCCTTTAGGACGAGTCACAGAAAAGGCACCAAAGAATGACGCCGAATTTTCGGCACCTAAAATTTTCGTACCCCTTAAAATTGAGGAGACTACCGCTCAAATTGAGCGGGACACAATCCAAAAATGGAGAGTCCTAATTTATGACTCCGCACTATGGCAGGGGTGTCAATCCATCACCCCTTAGAACCTTGACAATATAATATGCTTACCTAGACAACTGGGTAGGGTGATTCCATCCGTTTCGGAGTCTTGCGAAAGGGGTGGTGCTTATGAGTACATACGAGGAATTTATGATTATCATAAACACGGCACTATTGATAGTAGCCATCCTTACATATACACATAAAAAATAGTCACCCTGCTTCTTGGCGGAACGGGTGACTACTCATACTGTTTCCCGAAGCGGATAGGCTTCATCTATCTACCTCGGTTGTCTTGTTAAGTATATTATAATCAAGATTCTTGGAATTATCAACATTATTCAAGGAAAAATATCATTTATTCATTCATGCACCTGCCACGGTTTTGAATGAAAGGAATGATAATATGCCAGTATACAAAGATGAAAAAACTGGAAAATGGTATTGCAAATTCTATTACAAAGATTGGCAAGGGAACAATAAACAAAAGAAGAAAATGGGATTTGCCAGGAAGAAAGATGCCAAAGAGTGGGAGCAGCATTTTCTTGAAAAGCAATCTGCTGACCTAAATATGACTTTTGCCAGTTTTACAGAATTATATTTTGAGGATATGGAAAACAGATTGCGGACTTCTACCATAGTGACCAGAAAAGCCATTGTAGAAAACCGTATCCTGCCATATTTCGGTGATATTCCAGTCAGTGACATTACAGTACCACAGATTAGAACATGGCAGAATGAATTGACTTCATACCGTTCCGAAGATGGAAAACCATTTTCACAAACCTATCTAAAGGCAGTAAACGACCAGATGGTTAACATTATGAATTATGCAGTCAAATACTATGATTTAGCTTTTAACCCATGTGTAAAAGCTGGCAGTATAGGAAAACACCGCAGAGAAACGATTGACTTCTGGACACTGGACGAATTTAAACAATTTATTGCTTATTTTAAAGACGATTTAGAACCTAGGCTAGTATTTACCACCCTATATTACACAGGAGCCAGAATCGGGGAATTATTGGCTCTTACACCTAATGATATTGATTTTGAAGATGGAACAATGTCTATTACCAAGACCTATTATAGACGGAATAAGCAAGATATTATCAACCCACCCAAAACTAAAAAAGGAAACCGTGTTATAGCCATTCCTAATTTCCTTACTGCACTATTTCAGAATTACATGAATCGCATATATGGGTTACACAACGATGATAGAATTATCCAGTCTAACAAATGGGCTATTGAAAAATGGATGAAAGTCGGTTGCCAAGAAACAGGAATCAGAAAAATAAGACTTCATGACCTTAGGCACCCGTATGTCAAGTCCAAGACAAAAAAATTAATTCTTTTCTTCCAACCTATGTAACTTTTTTATGCTTTCAAGAAAATGATACTCTACAGGAGAAAGGGAATCTTCCTGCTTTTTCCGATATTTCTCATATTCTCCATGCGCTTTCTCAAGAGCTTGTTTATGAGTAACCCTTCCTTTCGTAGTTAAAATATCCCTTCTTGTCATTTTTAGATAGTCATCAACTGTTTCCAACCAGTCCTTCATATACATCGGCTCTTGATTTAGGGCATGGACTTCCGCAATATCCAAATATGCCGTAACGATTTTATTTAATGCATCTATCTCTTCTTCATTTAAATAATTCTTTGCAACTTCTACATCAGAACGTTTGATTTCTTTTCCAGCCCACGTTGTTAATCCCATATTATTCTTATCCGCATCTGCCCGCTGATAGATTATTTCCGCTGCCGTGTGTTTGTGAGCCGCCCAATGCATTTTATTCTGTACCTGTTTAAAGAATAAAATCGAGTTCTCGGCCTTCGGGTCATAATCAATGCTGGTTGCATATATTTCCAGAACTTTCCTCCAAAATACTTTTTCAGAAGAACGAATATCACGGATACGATCCAATAATTCATCAAAATAGTTCCCGCCTCCAAGATTCTTAAGACGATCATCATCTAATGCGAACCCTTTTTTCATATATTCTTTCAAAATTGAAGTTGCCCATATTCTAAATTGTGTCCCTCTCAGGGATTTTACCCGATAGCCAACGGAAATAATAACATCTAAATTATAAAAATCTACCTGATAAGTCTTGCCGTCAGAAGCAGTGTAGGCAAATTTTGCCCAAACTGTCTCTTTTTCCAATTCTCCTTCTTTAAAAATATTTCTTACATGTTTTCCAATTACACTTTTATCTCGTTGAAATAATTCAGCCATCTGATCTATGGAAAGCCAAACCGTATCTTGATCAAATGTTACTTCTATTTTTGTGACTCCATCTTCTGTAGTATACATAAGTATGTTTGACTGTGGCATATTCTCTCCTCTATTAAAACAAATAGCAAATTAATAACACTATTATAGCCCGTTACGATCTTTCATATCTGTTACATAGTTTCCTATTTGTTCTACAAATAATTGATCAACTTTATACTTTTTAGAAAGATTTTTGCTTGTTTCTTTGTCATCGATCAAATCTTTAATAATTTTCAAAACTTTGCCTATAGTAATATTCGTTTTAAAATCTGGATTTCCAAGTAATTCTGATATGTCCATCAAATTCAGCACGAATTTTTTTGATTCTTTAGTCATAGCTTGTTGAGATGTTGATACCGTTTCTTTTGATTGATGAGATTGTATAGATATATTTTTAGACTGAAAAGTCTTTGTGTATATAGTTTGTCCAAGTACAGTCTGCCACTTATTGATTATTACAATACCATTTTTTCCATTTGAAACACTACTTGATTCAATAAATCGCATTTTGCCAATAGGTGTATCATTCCATTGACCATTTTGAGCTTTTGCTTCTGCGACTTCTTTCTTGGTAGCTTCCTTTTTATTATCTGCCATTAATAATTCCGTCATTTGAACGAGACAGTTATAATCTTGGACTTCTCTCCATTCTGTTGGGATCCAATCTGTTCCGCTAAGCATTCCTAATAATCCACCTGTAATAGATGCAATAGTATCGGTATCAGCGCCAAATGAGAACGCAGGGATTTTTATTCCAAGAGAAGGGTTATTTGCATATCTTGAAGTTAAATAGATGGCAGCTAATATAGCGACATCTCCGGCACCATTTGATTTATCGAAGCATTCCAACTCAGTCAGTACTTTTGTATCATCAAGAATTAATCCTTTTTTTAGCGAAGTTTCTATAAATTTAAGTTGTTTTACCATGCGAGTACGAACGTTTTTCCATTCTATCAAAAAGTCGTATTCAAGATTTTGCTGGGCAATATTAAGCCATTCTTTAAAAATATCCGAATCCGGAATTGCCCCCCAAACATTCTGACCATCTGTTACAGCAGCAACAAGTTCGCCATATTCTAAAATGTTTTCTTTCTTCAAAAGATACTCAAGTGCATAGGCATAACATGTTGCACCTAAAAACGCACGAGGATGACCGTGAGTTATAAGAGTATCCTTCATAACATCCACTATTAGTTTAGCCGTATTGGGCGTTTTTGCAGATGCAATAACATGGGGTAAAATACGCATTACAGCACCATTGCCGCCAGCATTATAATAGTTGCGAGTATATTGGGATTGCCATAACAAAATTCCCTTTTCGCAGGATTTCGCAGCCTTTAGCAAAGCGCCTCCCCCTCCACGTTCATAATTTAGCCAGAAAGGAAGTTCTTTTTCTGCAAAAAATGTTTCCCAGTCACCAGCAATAATGCTTCGTGCCACAGCCAGTGTCAGTTGCGTATCATCACTGTACTCGCCGGGCAAAATCTTCTCATCATGCCATCGCGGATTATTAGAGCTACGAATCCATCCAACAAAATTATCCATGACTCTTGGCTTTTTTGCTCTGTTTTTAGAACGCGGCTCATTAGGCCATCCTAATGCATCACCGATAGCAGTAGCTAACATTGCACCTTTACATTTTTCCATTTGAGTCGGTATTTTCGTAGACATAATTTAATCCTCCTCTGACCATTCACACCGAATTTCATTTGGTGAACAACCCTCTTTAATCATATTGCTCCATTTCGTAGTCAATACATCTGGAGCAATATATATGCTTATATGCTTCTGATCATACATTTTTAAAATTGAATAAACGCGTCCTGCAACATCCTCGTTACCAACGGCAATGCCCTTGATATATTTTCGCGGAATACTATTTTCTATCAATATCTCGGCTTGTCCGTCTGTTGGACAGCAAGAAAGCATTTTTGATGTTCTTGGATAAGCAAAAGTAGAAACAGTAGAGGCAAAAATATAATCTATATTATCCATGTTTTTGCTTATATAAGCTCCATTTGCCTTACTTGCATTGCAAGGACAAAATTTTGTATTTTTATACTTTATTATGCTCAAATCAATATATAAAACAACCCACTCTCTAAAAATTTTATCCGAATTATTCTGCATAGCTCTTTTTAAGAACCACGAATTTGGGTACTGTACAGAACAGCATACAAAATCCAATTCCCCGTCATAACGTGCGGTATCATTTACATTTTTCGTATCTTGGCGTATTGAACTGCTAGCCAAAACACCATCTGCAGAAGTGATAATATGTGTCAGGTTTTGAAATTTTGTAAAATGACATAGTCGAGTAACGCCGCGTGTTGTCAAAATATCGTATGCACTCATGACAAATCCTCCTCATAGTAGAAATCGTAAGTATCCGAATCTCGTGGAAATAAAGCCGACAAATTTCCGCAGTAGGTCATATAAAGACCATATTTAGATCGGGTTGCTGCAACATAAAGAAGTTTTATTTCATCTGCATACGTTTCCTCAATAGAAACAGCCTTCGAAATCATATCAGGATCTGGGAACTTATCTTCAATTAGATATGGAATAAATACATTGTCAAATTCCAGACCTTTTGCAGCATGAAAAGTTGTAAGATATACTTTTTTTAAATGGGCAAAACCAGGGGTTTCTTTATTGATTTCTATTGCTTCACAACCTCTATCTCTTAACAAAGATAAGAAGATATCAACATCAGCTCTATTTCTGCAAACAATAACGGTAGACGATGTTTTTCCTATCGCTATTGCACGATCCACAATCCAATTGACTTCATGTTGCTTATGGGAAAACTCTATCAATATTGGCTTTGGTCCTTCCGCAATCTGAGAAGCAGCTTCTACCATATCTCCATCTTGTCGCCAGTATTTAATTTGAGTTATAGCCTTTGCAAATGCCGTAATTGTCGCAGGATTGCGATAATTTACGTCAAAGCGCCATATTTTATTTATATCTATACCTGAATCACGCCATGACAGGCGACTGCCATAGATTTGTTGTGCAACATCTCCAAAAAATGTAAAAGAGCCATTATCAGCTACAGACCCTACCAATGACTTAATCATCATTGGCGAAAAATCTTGCCCCTCATCTACAATAATGTGTGTATATCTCCGTTCACTATCGTCATTTTGCAATTCATTAAAGACATATAGTGCCAAGTCATCCCAATCATATTTTTTACCGTCTACTTCACGCAACTCTCTATATTTTTCATATACTTCAAAAATCCATTTTCTATTTTCACGTTTAATATTTGCAGATGCGCGCCCAATACGTTCCGCTTCTTTATACTCTGCAAAACTAGAAAACCCAAATCTTTCTATAAATGTAATTTCCTCAATAAAAAATTCTATGGAACGCTTAAAAGTTGTTTCTGCCGGATATTTCTTTTTAAAATAATCCACAGCCTGTTCTATGTAAGATGCTTTTTCATCTGGACCTGCAATTCCGTTTCGATGTGGCATTTTCCCGCGGCTATTCAAATAGCCACGAGCAAATGTATGATAATTTTCGACTACAAGTTTTTGAGTTTGACAATCGCTTAGACCACGCATATATTTGACCAATGCCCTATTAAATGTAACAATTAGCACCTTGCCACCATTAGGAATGTTGGCAAGATGATGAGCTCGTAACAAAGCAACGGTCGTTTTTCCGCTTCCTGCCGTTCCCAAAACAACAATATGTCCTTTTGCAGGAAGTGCCATAACCTCTTCCTGTTTTCCTCTTGGTTTGATATTCATTGTTCTCTCCCCCAATACATTTGTACTCGGTAAATATTGTAAATTCTGGAGCATACTACTAACAAGCATTATTACACTTCCAACACAATGCAATTTTTGAGTGACATATATTCCCAAATACGATTTCTTTCTTTTGAATTCATTTGGACAAGAATACCTTGCTCTTGTAGTAAATCTATCGCTTTTGCTGTTGAATTAAAAGAAAGTCCTGTTCCTTTTGAAGCATAGGGAATGTTTGTTATTGGAAATCGCTTAAAATACTCATATACTATGGAAGTACTTCGGGATATCTTGCCTCTATTTATTAATAGTTCTTCATCCTTTGCTGTTGTATGTTCATATTGAATCAATGTTTCTGCAGATTGTTTCGCAGTTTCTCCTATAGCTTTTACTAAAAACTTAATCCACCGAATATATCCACCGCTATATTGCGTTGTCCTGAGCAAGTCGAAATATTCGTTTTTATTTTGATATAAATATTCTGATAAGTATATCGGTGGAAATGTTTCGCCGATAACATCATGCAATATCATCAGAATTATTATTCGCCCAACGATGCCGTTGTATTGTTCAAACGGATGAATTATCTCAAACTGATAATGCACTAGTGCCGTTTTAATTAAGGGATCCGTATCTTGATCATTATATAAATAGGCAAAAATATCAGTCAATGCTGATAAAATTTCAGTAGGTGCAGTAGGATTATAGGATTTGATATTCGTTCTAACATTATATAAAAAGGTCTGTCGATTTCTGACATCAATCGTCTTGTCAACATTATCACCATACAATGCAATTCCACATAGTTTACTTAGACTCGGAGCAGAAATCTTCATATTTCTCCCTGTCTTATACGCCAAAGCGAGATTAGTAATTGGTACAATATCCTCTCTGCCACTCCCACGATTGACAAGTACCTCTTGGAAAGTAGGGCTATCATAATCAATCATTAGAGAATATGCGCACTCTTTTAATAGCATCAATTCACTGAATGCATCTTTATTAGGAGCATATTTAAGGAGCCCCTCCAGAAAACCAATATTCCGATGTGCCTCAATTAGTAATGCGGATAGTTCATCATCCATTTTATACAAATCTCCATGCGTAAGAGGACGAGGGGTAAATGTGTAATATTTAAAATTGTTTTTAGTATTGTCAATATGTTCAATATACTCTCCTGTATAGAACAACATCTTATATACCTCAATAAAAAATATATTTTTAGTATATCATCAATATTGAAATAAGAAAAGCACTTTTCCTTAAATTATTTCAAAATTCAACGAAATAGTGCAATATAAATTAAATATTATGTTTCATGACTTCGGCACTCACATGCCAGTTTATTGATTGAGTGCGGTTTCTCGCCACTGCTCATTGCAGAACGTCTTGGGCACGAGAACATAGAAACTACCCTCAATACCTACAGCCATCTATACCCAAACAAGCAAAATGAAATTGTAACAAAACTCGAAGAATTAAATTCTTAGTACCAAAATAGTACCATAAAACAAAAAGAAATCCCATAAGTGACGTATTTCCGCCATTTATGGGATATTTTCTTTTATTGAATGTCTACGACAATTTTCTTGTCACCTTTGTCAACCGAAGCCTTTACCACGGTACGAATTGCCTTTGCAATACGTCCTTGTTTTCCAATGACTTTCCCCATATCGCCTTCCGCTACATGGAGTTCCAAAATTACAGCATCTGCTGTTTCTTTTTCTGTAACTGTCACCTTGTCCGGCTGATCAACGAGGGCTTTTGCAATCACTTCTAACAAATGTTTCATGCGTTTGCCTCCTAACTATTTTTCGATTCCTGCAGCTTTCAGTAACTTAGCTACTGTATCTGTTGGCTGAGCACCAGTAGATAACCATTTTTTTGCTGCTTCTTCATCGAATTTGATCACACTAGGGTCCTGATTAGGATCATATGTTCCGATTTCTTCGATGAATTTTCCATCTCTAGGAGATCTTGAATCTGCAACAACAACTCTATAAAAAGGAGCTTTTTTCTGTCCCATTCTCTTTAATCTCATCTTTACTGCCATTTTACTTTCACCTCCATTAAAAATTAATATCTTATTTATCTATAACGCTTTCTGCGTTATTACCAAAACCTAAAATGGTAAACGGAAACCACCTTTTCTTCCACCTTTGCCTCCAAGCATACCTGACATCTGCTTCATCATTTGTTTCTGGTTCTGAACCTGCTTGCATAAACGATTTACCTCTACAATCGGTACTCCTGCTCCTGCTGCAATTCTTTTCTTTCTGGAAGCATTAATCAATTTTGGATTTGCTCTTTCCTCTTTTGTCATGGAATAAATAATCGCTGCTGTCTTATCCATCATGCTGTCATCAATATCCAATCCCTGAAGTTTATTTCCCATTCCGGGAATCATGGAAAGCATACTGGACAATCCGCCCATTTTCTTCATCTGTTCCATTTGCTCTAGAAAATCATTGAAATCAAACTCAGCCTTTTTCATTTTTTGAGTCATCTTCAATGCCTGTTCCTCATCAATGGCTGATTCTGCTTTTTCTATTAAGGAAAGGACATCTCCCATTCCAAGAATTCTGCTAGTCATGCGGTCTGGATGAAATTTCTGCAAATCTTCCAGCTTTTCGCCCATACCTACATACAAAATCGGCTTTCCTGTGACAGATCGAATAGAAAGTGCAGCACCGCCTCTGGTATCACCATCCATTTTTGTAATAATAATTCCATCGATTTCAACCTTTTCGTTAAATTCTTTTGCTACGTTGACTGCATCCTGTCCTGTCATAGCATCTACGACCAAAATACTCTGATAGACATCCACATTTTCTTTGATGGCTGCCAGCTCAGACATCATATTTTCATCAATATGAAGACGTCCTGCTGTATCTAAGATAACTATATTATTTCCATTTTTCTGGGCATGTTCAACAGACGCTTTGGCAATATCTACCGGACTCTGCTTATCCCCCATGGTAAAGACTGGAACGCCAACTTTTTCTCCATTTACTTGAAGCTGTTTAATCGCTGCCGGACGATATACATCACATGCTACTAACAGAGGTCTTTTCCCTTTCTTTTTATACTGACCTGCCAGTTTTGCACACGTCGTTGTCTTACCGGCACCTTGCAGACCTGCCATCAAAATGATGGTGATTTCATTGCCCGGACGCAGAGCAATCTCTGTCAAAGTGGAACCCATCAAAGCTTCCATCTCTTCTTTTACTATTTTGATAACCATCTGACCCGGATTCAGTCCATTTAACACGTCCTGCCCAATGGCTCTTTCCTGTACAGACTTAATGAATGTTTTTACCACTTTGAAATTAACATCAGCTTCTAATAAAGCTCTTTTCACTTCTTTCATAGCAGCTTTTACATCGTCTTCTGTTAAACGCCCTTTACTTCTTAAATTCTTAAATACATTTTGAAGCTTCTCGGATAAACTCTCAAATGCCATAGATCACACCTCATTTACAAATCTTCCAAAATCTTATTGGAAACAAATTCTATTTGTCTGATATCTTCTCTCATCTGCTCCTTATCTTCGTCTAGGAGTCTTTGAGATAAAGTATGAATTTCCTTTACCTTGTCCTTGGTCATCAAAAACTTCCGCACCAGATGAAGACGCTGTTCATAATCTTCCAAGATTTTATTACATCTGCGAATCATATCATAGGCAGCCTGCCTTGTAATCCCATAATCAGCAGCAATTTCACTAGGTGTCATATCATTCTCAATATGTTCCCTGTAAATCTCCTTCTGATGCTCGGTCAGCAATTCACCATAAAAGTCATATAATAAATTCTGTTTTACGATTCGTTCCATCTGTTACTCCTGTAAAGCATTTTTCCTTTACCATGTGCTAGTTTAACGGATTTACATATCTTTGTCAAGTATTTTTACTTGCACAATCTATTTTTTACTTGAAAAACTCCCACTTTTCTGTAAAATGAAAAAGAACGACACTATAATATTAGAAAAAGAAGAAAGGTTATACTATGATACAGGCAAATAATGTAACACTGCGTTTAGGTAAGCGTGCTTTGTTTGAAGATGTAAATATCAAATTTACCGAGGGAAACTGTTATGGATTAATTGGTGCCAACGGTGCTGGAAAATCTACTTTTTTAAAAGTCCTTTCCGGTGAAATCGAACCTTCGAAAGGAGATGTGTCCATTACATCCGGACAACGTCTCTCCATATTGAAACAGAATCATTATCAATATGATGAATACATTGTTCTGGATACCGTTATGATGGGTAATCAGCGTCTTTATGAAATCATGAAAGAAAAAGAAGCGATCTATGCAAAAGAAGATTTCACAGATGAAGATGGTATTCGTGCCAGTGAATTAGAAGGTGAATTTGCAGATATGAACGGATGGGAAGCAGAATCCGATGCAGCTGCTTTATTAAATGGGCTGGGAATTTCCAATGAATTGCATTATATGAAAATGGCAGATTTAAATGGTTCCGAAAAAGTCAAAGTTCTACTTGCACAGGCTTTGTTTGGAAATCCAGATATTCTGCTTTTAGACGAGCCGACCAACCATTTGGATTTAGATGCTATTTATTGGCTGGAAGAATTTCTAATCAACTTTGATAACACTGTCATTGTTGTGTCCCATGACCGCTATTTTCTAAATAAAGTATGTACACACATTGCAGATATCGACTATGCAAAAATCCAGTTATTCTCTGGAAACTATGATTTTTGGTACGAATCCAGCCAGTTATTGACGAAACAGATGAAGGAAGCTAACAAAAAGAAAGAGGAAAAAATCAAAGAACTTCAAGATTTTATTGCACGCTTCAGTGCCAATGCTTCCAAATCCAAGCAGGCAACTTCCAGAAAGAAAGCTCTGGATAAAATCCAACTGGATGAATTAAAACCTTCCAGCCGAAAATATCCCTATATCAACTTTAAACCAAATCGTGAAATTGGAAATGATGCTCTTTTGGTTGAAAATCTTTCTAAAACCATCGATGGAGTAAAAGTTTTAGACAATATTTCTTTCTTGATGAGGCCTGCCGACAAAATTGCTTTTGTGGGTCCAAATACACAGGCAGCAACCACTTTATTTAAAATTCTTGCTGGAGAAATGGAACCAGATGAGGGAACTTATAAATGGGGAGTAACAACCACCCAGTCATATTTCCCAAAAGATAACACCAAAGATTTCAGTGATGATTTGTCTATTGTAGAATGGCTGACGCAATACTCTGAAGAAAAGGATGCTACATTTGTCCGCGGCTTCCTTGGACGTATGCTGTTTTCTGGAGAGGATGCCCTGAAAAATGTCAAAGTGTTATCTGGCGGAGAAAAAGTACGCTGTATGCTTTCCAAATTAATGATCAGTGGTGCCAACATCCTGCTTTTGGATGAACCAACCAACCATTTAGATATGGAATCTATCACTGCTTTAAACGAAGCCTTAAAAGATTTCAGCGGTGCCTTGTTATTTACTTCTCAAGATCATCAATTTGTACAGACCACAGCCAACCGCATTATGGAAATTACCGAAAACGGTTTAATTGATAAAGAATGTACTTACGATGAATATTTGGAAAATGATGAAAGCGCAAGAAAACGTCAGATTATGGAAATATCCGGGGAATAAAGTTCTAAAATATATTTTTCAATCGAATAGGAGGGAAAATTAAATAAATTTTCCTGACCTCTCACACCATATTGCGTAATCAAATTGATACAATCGGCTATCGTTTTATGAGTATGCGAAAACGCCCATGGTTAGGGCGTTTTTCGTAGTAGGGGGGGCGTTGCAAAATGCAACGCCTTTCTTTTTTACGAAATGTCAAAAGGCAGATTCCGGAGAATCTGCCTTTCATGGTATAATTAGATATGACTACTAATCCAAAATACCATAAA
>JAETON010000106.1 GCA_021771695.1 Lachnospiraceae bacterium
AAGGAGGAAATAAAATGTTACACAAAAAACTAAAACCATTCCCAAGTGATTTTTTATGGGGAGCTTCAACATCTGCTTATCAAGTAGAAGGAGCTAACTTAATCGATGGAAAAGGACCATCTTGTCAGGATGTCAAAAAAGTACCTGAAGGAACTTCAGAACTTGATGTGTGTGCTGATCAATATCATCGTTATAAAGAAGATATTGCATTGATGGCAGAAATGGGATTCAAGACTTATCGTTTCTCTATCGCTTGGACAAGAATTTTACCTAATGGAACTGGTGAAGTCAATCCAAAAGGAATTGAATATTATAATAATGTTATTAATGAATGTTTAAAATACGGTATTGAACCATTGGTAACAATGTTCCATTTTGATATGCCGGCTGCTTTAGATGAAAGAGGAAGCTGGGGTAATCCAGAATCGGTTGACTGGTTTGTAAACTTTGCAAAAGTTATGTATGAAAATTATGGTGATCGTGTTAAATATTGGCTAACGATCAACGAACAAAATATGCTGACTTTAGTTGGACCGGTAATTGGTACATTACACTTGCCGGAAGGATGCACAAACGAAATCAAAGAAATCTATCAGCAAAACCATCATATGCTGGTAGCACAAGCTAAAGCAATGGCATTATGCCACGAAATGATTCCTGGAGCAAAAATCGGACCTGCACCAAATATTTCATTAGTTTATCCTGCTTCTTGCAAACCTGAAGATGTTCTAGCAGCACAAAACTATAATGCTATAAGAAACTGGTTATATTTGGATATGGCGGTTTACGGTGTATATAATAATTTAGTTTGGGCTTACTTAGAAGAACATGATGCCTGCCCAACATTTGCACCTGGAGATGCTGAAGCATTGAAAAATGGACATCCTGATTTTATTGGTTTCAACTATTACAATACTGCTACTTGTGAAGCTAGTGATGGAACTGAAACAATGGATCCTGGAGCTGATCAGCAAACTGCTCGTGGTGAAGCCGGATTCTATCGTGGATTTAAAAATCCTAATTTACCAACTACTGAATTTGGATGGGAAATTGATCCAATGGGATTCCGGGCAACAATCCGTGAAATGTACTCACGTTATCGTCTGCCAATGATCGTTACTGAAAATGGACTAGGAGCATATGATAAATTAACAGAAGACGGTAAAGTACATGATCAATATCGAATTGAATATTTAAGAAAACATCTTGAACAGGTACAATTAGCAATCACAGACGGTTGTGAAATGATGGGATACTGTCCATGGTCAGCAGTAGACTTGATTTCAACACATGAAGGTATGGTCAAACGTTATGGATTTATTTATGTAGACCGTGAAGAATTTGATTTAAAAACTTTAGATCGTTATCGTAAAGATTCATTCTATTGGTACAAAAAAGTTATTGCCACTAATGGTGATGATTTA